>JAIESI010000176.1 GCA_019746135.1 Xanthobacteraceae bacterium | reverse complement strand
GCAGCCTGAAACGATACCCTCATGTTATCGGAGATCGCGCCACGCCGAATTCCAACCACTTTTCGGACAGCACCTTGAGCCGCTCAGAGGCTTTCACATCTTCATGCGGGCATTGCCGCGCATTCTGGCAAGACAAAAGAAAGCACAGATTGTGATCGTGGGCGGCGCCGGCAAGCCGTACGGCTTTTCGCCGCCGCAAGGCAAAACGTGGCGTTCGGTCTTTTTCGACGAGATTGCCGATCAGGTCGACGCGAGCCGGATCCATTTCACCGGACCGTTGGCGCACGCCGACTACCTGCGCGTCCTGCAGGTCTCGACGGCGCATGTGTATCTCACCTACCCGTTCGTGCTCTCCTGGTCGTTGCTGGAAGCGATGAGCGCCGGCTGCCTGGTGATCGGGTCCGATACGCCTCCGGTCCGGGAGGTCATGGATTCGACAAACGGAATTCTGGTGCCGTTTCACGACGCCAACAGGCTCGCCAACGCCGCTATTGAAGCTCTGGCGCATCCGCGGCGATTCGACAGGCATCGGGCGCGTGCACGTGAAATGGTGATCGAGCGCTTCGACCTGAAACGTGTCTGCCTGCCGAAGCTGCTGAACTTTTTGGAGTTCGATGCAGGCGAAAAGCCTGTGGCCGCAGACGAGCCTGTCTCGTTCCACAAAGAAGCCGTCTGAGGCGGGCGGCCATGGCGGTTCGCCGACGCAAGCACGCGACCCCGAAGGACCGTTCGACGGACCCATTTGATCCCGCATTGCTGGACGACGAGCGGCATCACGAGGCGCTCGAGAGGCTTGCCGTACAGGCGATGTCTTCCGGAAATTTCCGGGACGCGTTCAAGTACGCCGACCGCCGCTGCCGCGTCCCCCCGCTGGCGCAAGCCTATCACTATGTGCTGCGGGCCGAGGCCTCCTATCAGATGGGCGAGCGCGACGCCGCAATTGGCGACATTTCGCGCGCGCTGGAGCTCTTGCCCGAAGACCTCGCCGCCAATCGGCGAATGCTGGCCTGGGCCGAGGGCGCCGGGCAACGCCAGGCCGCGCAGGTGCTTGTTCGCTGCGAGCAGGATTTCAAGGTCCTGGCGAAAGCCGTTTCATTGCTGCGCAAGGGCCGCAAGCGCGGGACGTTCGGCGCGATCCGCTATACCGATACTGAAATCTTCGGGTGGGCTTCCTGGCCGGGCCGCCGCTTGCCGAAGTTGCGGATCGAGGCCGACAGCACCGTCATCGAGACGCTTACGGCCGATCCCCGGCATCCGCTGCGGACGCCGGGCAGCCATGCCGCGACCTTTTCGCTTTCGCGACCGCGATCCGATGCGGCGCAGACCGTGTCCCTTTCCGTTGGTCGAACGACGGTTTGTGAGCTGCGGCTTCCGCCCAACCATCGGGATGATCACCTTGCCGGTCGCATTCGCCGGCTGAACGCTTACGCGCAAGACGGCGACGCCAGGACGAAAGACCGAGCCGCCAGGCGCTCGCCAGAACAAGACGATCCCCTGACGGTCATCGTGCCCATCTACGACGACTACGAAGCGACCAGGGACTGTCTGGAAAGCCTGCTGACGGCGTTTCGCGGACAGCCGCATGCACGCGCCATTCTGGTGAACGACGCCACCCCCGACCCGCGGATCGCCGATCTCGTCCGCAAGCTCGCGAACAACAAATCCGTGCGGCTCATCGAGAACGAGCGAAACCTCGGCTTCGTCCGCTCCGTCAATCTTGCGTTTTCGAAGGTCGCCGAGGGCGACGTCATCCTGTTGAACGCGGATACGATCGTGCCGGATGGCTTCATGACGCGCCTGCGAGCGGCGGCACGCGCGTCCTCCGACGTCGGTACCGTCGTACCGCTTTCCAACAACGGCGAGTTCACCAGCTTTCCGACGCCGAACAAGCCCAATCCGGTGCGGTCGCCGCAGGACATTCATTTTCTCGACGCCACGGCCGCGGACGCGAACCGGGACAAGATCATCGACATCCCCAACGGCACCGGATTTTGCCTCTACATCACCCGCGAATGCCTGGACGCGGCCGGCCCGCTATCGGACGCGTTCGAGCGCGGCTATCTGGAGGATGCCGATTTCTGCCTGCGCGCCCGCGAACTGGGTTTTCGCAACGTCTGCGCGCCATCGGTCTATGTTGGCCACGTGGGGTCGCGCTCCTTCGGTGCCGAGAAGCGTGCCCTGGTGATGCGAAATATCGGAAAGCTCGAATCCCGGTTCAGCGACTACCGGGCGGAATGCGCGGCGTTCATCAAGGCTGACCCGCTCAAGCAAAGCCGCGCGGCCATCGAGCGGCTCAGCCCGTCGCTCAGCGCCGGCGCGGTGCTCCTGGTTGGAGGCAGGCTTGCCGACGGAGCCATTGCCGAGGCGCGCGCCGAACAGCTCGCAAACGCGGGGCAAAAGGTTCTGATCGTGGCCGGCAGCGCCTGGTCGCCGAACCAGCCGGTGACAATCGCTCATCCATTCGAGGATATTCCGCAATCGCTCCGGTTCGAGATCGCAAAGCCTGAAGGACGAAGCGCACTGTCCGAGTATGTTGCGACGCTGCGTCCCTCCCGGGTCGAGATCGCGGAGCCGGCCTGTGCGCCGGATGCACTGCTCGACCTGCTGCTGGCGGCCGGAGCGCCAATCGACATCCTGGTCAGCGATGGCGGACTGATCTGCCCCCGTGGCACATGTCTCGACGGCAACGGCGAGGCTTGCGAGGCGCTTCAAGGAGCCCCCTGCTCGCGATGCCTGTCCACCCCGGGTATTGCAACGCACCCCGCCTGGACGAATTCCTGGCGATCCAAGTGGCATGACGTTGTCCGCCGGGCCGACCACGTCTATGCGCCCTGCCCGCACGCGCGACAATTCGCAATGCGGTTTCCGCACGCCGCCAACATTGTCGAACTCGACATCCGTCAAACGGCGCAGGTTGAAGCCATCGCCGATCCCGACCGTGATGCGAAGACACTGGGATTTCTCGCGGTGGATGCCGACGTGCACGACCACCGCACGATGGGCCGGGTCGCGCGCGCGCTGACACGCGATCGGCCCGGAACCGAAGTCGTGGTGATCGGTCACACTCTCGATGACCTGGACTTGATGAGGCTCGACCGCGTCTTCGTCACCGGCCGCGTCGAGATCAGGCAACTGGGCCGGGTTCTGCGGCAGTACGGTGTCAAGGCTGTGTTCGCGGCCACGCGCCGGCCACTGTTCGGGCATCCGATGATCGCTGAACTCGCCGCAGCAGGCTTTCCCTTGGCGCTGTTCGACTGGTCCTTGGGCAAGGCTCCAGTCCATGCATCCAATCTGGCCATCGATCCCAGTGCGCCGGACGAAGCGGTGGCGGCCAAATTGAAGCGCTGGTTTTCCAGGCTTTGATCGGCCGCTCGCGCGCGCAATGCGCTCGCGAAGATCGGACGCGCGACAAATGAACCGCTGCACGCACAACGCCACATTTCAGCCGCCGCATCGCAGCACAAATCGCGGACCGTGACCTGAGGGAATCCGATGAGACCGTCGAGACTGCAGATTCCAACAGAACGCCCTTCGCCGCACAGCCGGCGCAGCAACATCCTGACGAGCGCCATGGCCGCTGGACTGTTCGGCCTCGCCGTCGCAACAGCCGCGGGCGCGGAACGCGATCTCACGCTGACCATCGCCGGCCAGGACGAGGTCGTCGCCACAGCCGAGCAGATGAACTGCAAGCCCAACAGGGGACGGGGGATCGACGTCACCGACATGCCGGTCAGCGCGTTTCGGCGCGCCGACGGATCGGTGGTCCTGCTCGCCGGAAACCGCTTCAACTGGTTCTTCGAGGGGCCGAACCTCGACCAGGTTCGCCGCAAGAGTTGCGACCAGATCCTGGAGTCGGCCGAAAGCAGCGACCCATCGCAGTATCGCGACAAGGAGTGGGTCACCGCGCTCTACTCCAAGGACGGCAAATACGTGCTCGGGTTCGTGCACAACGAATACCACGGCGAGGATCACGGCCAGAGCGAATGCGTCATCCGCAGCGCCAGCGACCGCGTCTGCTGGTACGCCTCCTCGACCATGATCGAATCCCGCGACGGCGGCCGCAGCTTCAGCCGCCCGCCGGTGCCGGCCAGCGTGCTGATCTCGCTGCCCTATGAATACAAGCCCGGCATGCGCCGCGGCGGCGTCTCCGTGCCGAAGGCGGTCGGCAATCCCAAGGACGGCAAGGTGTATGTCTTTGCAAGCTACGTCGACCGCAACACGGGAGCGAGAATCGGCCAGTGCGTGTTCCGCAACGCGGGGACCGAACTCACCGGGTGGGAGATGTGGAGCGGAAACGAGTTCAAGAAATACGATTCCAACCCTTATGCCTGCAACGGCGCCTGCACCGGCAATCGCACTCCCTGCGCGCCGGTCATGGACGACAACATTTTCAGCATCCGATACGTCCCCGCAAAGCAGATGTTCGTGGCGCTCGGCTTTCGCCAGAACAAGGTGATCTACCGGTCCTCCACCGACCTCACGAACTGGAGCGAGCGCAAGGTTCTGCTGGAGGCGCCGCAATTCACGCAATGGAAGCAAGGCGATTCAGGCCGGCCGCAGTGGTACTACTCGCTGCTCGACCCGACGAGCGGCAGCCGCAATTTCGATACGCTGGAGTCCCGGCCGTATCTGTATTTCACCAGGTTCCGGGTCGACAACGGCAGGCTCAACAATGCGCCTCGCGACCTCGTCCGGGTGCCGCTGCGCCTCGAGTAGGAATTTGCCGCAAAGTCCGGAGAGCGCCCGCTCGGTGAAGCTCGGCGTTGAACGCGGGAGACGGCAATGGCCGGCAAAGGGGCGCGGTTGATCACGCGACGCGCCTTTCTCGGGTCGCTTTCCGCCGCACCGTTCAGCAGCCCGGGCGGGCCTGCGCTGGCCGCTTCCAGCTGGTTCGCCGCAGGCTTCGCTCCCTTCACCACGAATGGCCTTGTGAGAGCGTGGGATCCCGACGCGCCCGCGGCATCGGGTCGTTTCGAGACCATGGAAATTCCCGGCGCATGGGGGACCAAGGCGTCGCTTGCTGCCGCGCCGACGGGCGGCCCCGCCCTGGTGACGGATCTCGGACCGCGCGGACAGAGCGCGCTCAAATTCGAAGGCACGACACCGGCTTGTTGCCGGTTTGCGCAAGTCTCGCTTCGCGGCTTCACGATCGCGATGGCGATCGCGCCAAGGTCGTTCGAACGCGAGATGACGCTGTTGAGCGCGAGCGGCGACGCGACGACTTCATTCGTCCAGCTGGCGGCCGGCGACCGCGACACCGGCAGAAAAGTCGACATCAGGTTTTACGGGCTGGACAAAAGCATCGAGCTGTTCACGGCCGATCCCATCAACACCAACATGCAGGTCGTCGTCCTGTCCTACGACCCATCGGTGAACGGCGGGACGGCGGAGATCTATCTCGACGGCGTGCGAGGAACACCGGTCGCGCGCATCGGCGCACAATCCCTTGTGCTGGACTGCATGGCAGCGGCCGCCGGGCGTACATCGCTGGCCGGCATTGTCGGACCGGTCCTGATCTACGACCGGGCGCTGCCGCAACCCGAGCTCGAGGCGCTTTCCGTCCAGCTTGGAGAGACATGGAGCGGCCGGACGCTCTACGTCGCCGCCGACGGCGACGATCAAAGCGACGCGCCGTGGAACCGGCGAACGCCATGGGCGAGCCTGCAACGGGCGCTTCGTTTCAGCTACCACGGCGGCGAAACCATTGCGCCCAAAGGCGGCGACGTCTTCAGACCGGCGGGAACGCTGGCGCCGGCCGTGGCGGGGGCCGGCAACGACAAGCGGATCACCGTCGACGGTGCGCTCTGGGGCCAGGGCAAGGCGCAGTTGCGATGGTCGACAACCCCGGCGCTCACCCTGGTTTCCGGAACGGTCTACTCGGCGGGAACGCTCGCCAGCGATCCGGCCGGATACGTGTTTTACGTCCCCGGCGGCGCGGTCGCCTTCAGGGAGCGGTATGCGACCAACGTCGTGCGCCTGACGCGCGACACGCAGGCGTTGCCCGGACCCGGGACATGGACGCGGGACGAACGCACCAGCACTCTTTATGTGAATGCGGGCACAGCGCTCGCCGCAGGCGAGATCGAAGTCTCGACCCCGGCCCGGCGGCTGCAGATGGTGCTCAACAAGCGGCACTGGACCTGGCGCAACGTCGTCAGCGCGTTCGCGGACGGCCGCGGCTGGAGCGTTGCCGCCCAAAGCGTCGGCGACATCACGCTGGACGGACTGGAAGCCTGGTTCTGCCAGAGCGACGGCTTCGACACGTTCGGAAACCTCGTGAACGTCAAGCTGATCGGCTGCAAGGCGATCTACAACGGCAATGGCCCGGCGGTAGGCGGCGCCCCGGGGGACGGCTTCTCTCATCACGGCACGTCGCAAGTGGAGCATGTCCGGTGCGAGGCGTGGTGGAACGACAAGGCCGGTTTCCACCATCAAACCGGCACCAGGACGACACACGATCGTTGCATCGCCGTCGGCACCAGTCCCTACCGCACGACGACGGGGCCTCGCGAGGCACAGGACAACGGCGGCTTCATGAGCGTGACGAACTCGATCGCGGTGGTGCCGGTGGGGGCGGCTTCGCCTTACGCCATCGAGGCAAAGACCAACACCGGGACGTCATTCTCGGCGTTCAACAATATTCTCTATTCTCTTTCCAAAGGGTCGCAGGGGATTGGCATCTGGCAGGTGCATCCGTCCGGCACGGTCACCGCGCGCGACAACGTCGTCGTGGGTTTCGAGATCGGCGTCCGCAAGCCCGACGGGCCGGGGCGATTTGTGCACGGCCACAACTGCTACCACGGCAACGGCAGAAACTATGCCGGAACGGCCCCGGACGTTCCCGACGTCGTGGCAGACCCGCAGTTTGTCGACGAGGCGCGCTACGATTTCAGGCTTGCACCGTCTTCGCTGTGCCTGCACGGACCGGCCGTGATCGGACCAAAAGTCCGATAACGGCCGCCATCGCGCCTATGCCTGCTGTGAAACGGCCGAAGAGCACAGGTCGATGATGTCGCCGACGCTCTGGACCGACCCGATTTTTGCAACGTCAAATTCGACGCCGAAGGTTTCCTCCAATCCAAGGATCAGGCTGACATGCGTCGTGGAGTCCCAGCCATTCAGACCACCAACAGCCGTTGTCTCGGAAACCTTTTCGGCTCCAATCGAGAAGTGATCCGCGACGCATCCGATCACTTTGTCGGCGACGATTTTACGATCCATCCATCTGCTCCGCTGAAGTTGCGCTTGTTTTCGGCACAGGCCCCGGCCTGCTCCACCCGCCTGCTACGGCGGCCGGCTCCGATCGAGCATCATCGCGCGAAAGAGATGCGGCCCGTCGGATAAGAAGGAAAATCCAAGCTTTGAGTAGAAGCGAATTGCCGCCGCGTTGTCCTTGTGAACGTGAAGGGTGCAGAAGCGAGGCTTCTCCGCCTCCAGGAACCCCTGCATGATCTCGGTTCCAGCGCCGCTGCCGCGAACGCCGCCATCGACAGCGAGCCGCGACACATACGTGCTCTCGATCGTCAGCGGCTCCAAAGCGGCGCTGAACGCCTTGACGGCAGCCGTGAATTTGACCGCCCGATCCCTGTCCAGCAGGCGCAAAATTGCGAGAAGGCTGCCCTTTTGCGCCGCCGGCAACGTCGCCGTGCCCACGGCAGACAGTGAGGCGACATCCACCTGACCTCTGCTGAGGGCATAGGTGTTCTCCAATTCCGTGCCCGGGAGCGCTATCTGCCGGGCGACGATTTGCAGCATCTCGGGCTCCGGCGCGGGGATGAGATCGTAGAACTCGGGGGACGCGGCGTAGGTCAGCTTCGCGAACGCCAGCGCCTTTCCGGCGTCTTTCTCAATCTCCTCGCGGCCAAGCTTACGAAGGTTGGTGTCCATGCCTTGAGTGGTCATTTCTTGTCATTGCCTTCACACGGACAGGCTTTTCCCCGCGACGCCGACGCTCCCCGAGCCTGTCGTCACGCCGCTTTTCCGGCCTGCGCATAGGTGCGGGCCAGCGTGACATAGTCGATCTTGTCATTGCTGTTTTTGGGCATTTCATGGAGCTCAACGATCCGCTCCGGAACCATGTAAGCCGGCAGAATTTTTTTCATTCCTTCGATGATTTCTTCCGGCGTTCGATTGGCCTTGCATACGATTCCGACAAGATCGTCATACGTGCTCGGCCCGACCTGTTTTGTCGGCAGCACGGCAATCAGCTCGGTCCCGGCGCAGGTTCGGAGCGCGCTCTCAACCTCGCCGATTTCGACGCGATACCCTCGTACCTTGACTTGTGAATCCAGTCTGCCCTTGAAGATAAATCCATAATTTTTGTCGAAGCTTGCGAGGTCCCCGGTGCGATACCAGGTCCTGCCGTCCAGTTCGACGAGAACCGGCCGCCCCGATTTTCGGCTTTCGTCCTTGACGTAGCCCGCGAACACCTGCGCTCCGCTCAACAGCAGCTCGCCGCTCTCGTCCACCCTCATTTCTTGCGCACCGATCGGCAAGCCGAGCGGGACCACGGAATACGGGTTCGACCGATTTTCCTTCCAGTTGAACGTGCTGAAGGCGATCGTCGCCTCCGTAGGCCCATAGATGTTGTGGATTTCGCTGGCCGGCGCAGCCGCCGCCCAGCTTTCCGCAAGCGACGTCGGCAGCGCTTCGCCGCAGAAGAACGATGACTTCAACGTCGGCATCGAGCCCGCTTTAAGGAGCCCCAAGGACTTGGCCTGCGCCGCGGCCGACGGAACCGACAAACAGCGCGTCACGCCGAGTTGCCGGATGAAACGGGGCGCCATGGGCGCATTTCCGGTCGGGACCACGACCAGCATCCCGCCGTTGGCCCAGCAGAGCAGCATGTCGTGAACCGACAGATCGAACGTCAGCTCGACGCTTTGAATAAAGCGATCATTCTCGTCGAACCGGTATTGCTTCGTCATTTCCACGACGTAGTGGGTCACGTTCGCCACGCCGATCGGTACGCCCTTGGGGACGCCCGTCGATCCTGACGTGAACATCACGTACAGCAGCTCACCTTTGCCGCGACCATGACCGTCCGGCCCCGGGCGCGTGCTGGCCCGCTTCGGCCCGGCCGGCGTTGGCGTTGGCGTCAGCGTCTTTTGCTGCGGTGTCACGGCCACGATGTAGGCGGGGCAGGCCTGCTGATCGGCCAACTTTTCTCCCAACTCGGAACGCGCCGCCTCCTCATCCAGCAACAGAAAATCGGGACGCGCGAGCTGCAAAATCCGCTGGATCCGCTCGGCCGGCCATTGCGAATTGATCGGCACGTAGCAGGCACCGTTGACGATGCCGCCAAAGATCGAAAAGTAGGAGCCGGCTGGCCGGCCGCTGACGATGGCGATCGTCGCCCCGTCCAGGTCCCCGAGCGTCGTTTTCATGACGATCGCGAAATCGGCGAGGTCCTGGTAGGTGTAGAAATTTCCGGCAATCCAAAGCGCTTGCCTTGCGGCCTCGGACTTTGCTCGGCCCAGCACGAGGTCTCTTACAGTTGCGTTCATCGCGATCAAACCTGTCGATGATGAGAGAGTTCAGCCGTCGAGCTTGGACTTGCCCGCGCTTTCCTTCAGGCTCTGGCCGGAAAGCCACCAGAGCCCGCCGCCCCGGCCGCGAATATTTCGCGGATCTCCCGTGATGATGCGTCTGAGTTGACCGGCGTAGAACTCGAACCATCTGGCAAGCCAGTCCTCGTACTTTTCGCCAGGTCGCACCACCGGACCGAGCGCATAGTCGAATGCCAGTCGACCGCCGCTCCATCCGAGGTAGTACCAGATCGGCTGGCACTTGGCGTGGAACGCCGCGAACGGCGCACCAAGCCGGAAGTCGACGTCACTGCCGAACAGGTTGATCGAGTACTTTCCTGTTCCGTAAGGACCGTCGCCACCTATCAGAACGACGTTGCCGTTGCCTCTCAGTTTTTTGACAATCTGATACAGCACCGCTTCCGGATTTTCCTTCAGCGAAATGGCGGCGTCATCGCTTGGCAGCGCGTGCGCACCGACCCTGATCGCATTGGGAAAGGCGCGCTGTATCAGATCGACGCCCAACCGAAACAAGCCGGCATGCGCACCGACCATCAGCACCGAGCGGCCGGCCTTTGTTGCGGCGCCAACGTCCGCGGACAGCTCATCCAGCCGATCCGCTTGCAGCTTGCGGATCCATTCAGATCCGTTGGCGCTGAGGATGGCGGCCATATCGAGATACAGCAGCTCGGCGACGGCCCCCCACAGGACGGCCCCCTTGTAGGCCTCCTTGTTGTCGTCAGCGATGCCATTCGCCTGATAGAGGTAGTTCAAAATGACTTCGGAAACGATATCCGGCTTCCTGAACTGCTCGAGCAAGCCGACGCCCGCGCGAAAATCGAGCGGAAACTCCGGCCACTTCACGTTGAAGACCAGCCTGGCACGCGCCCCCCGTCTCGGCGCGGGCAAACGCGGACCGGAAGGCGTTTTCGGCAGGATCGGAAGCGCGAAGGCCCGCGCGTAAAGCGCATCGATGCTCTTGTCGACCAATCCGAACCGTTCGATCTCGCGAAAAAGCCCGAAGAAACGGAAGGTCGCATGCGACGCCAAAAAGCGCCTCAATGCGGCATGCAAAATCTTCGTCCTGGAGGCCGCGTCCAAACCGTTCGCGACCTCGAGAGCGCTTTTGTAGTCGCCTGCTCGACAATGAGCGTGCACCAAATGGTGCTGCGACACCAATGTGCGTCGCAGCTGTGCATGCTCGGTCGAGGGCGCGTCGATCCCGGCCGAAAGACGCATGGAAAAGTCTTGCTTTCTAGCGAGAGCCCTTCATCTGCACGGCGATAGTCTTCTTTTCGGTCTGCAGGTGCTCCCGTTCGGTACGCAAGGCATCGATGCGCGCGGTGACATAGATTCGGCGCTGCAGAAGACCTTTAAGCTGGTCGCCCGTGCCGGTTTTTGACTTGATTTTTTCGCCGACGCTTTTCTTTTCGTTGACGAGCGACTTTATCTCGTCCTGCGACTCGACAAGCCGCATGCGCACGTAGATGTCACGGTGCCGTAGCCCGGCTGGGACCGCCGGGCGAGCACCGGCTGGCATCCGCTTTTCTCCTGAACTCACCTGTGTACTGATATTGGCTGCCATCTTCATTCTCCTGAATTCATGGATCAGACCCGTGGTTCGGGCCATCGAACGCCCCGGCGTCCTGCGACGCCGCGCCTCGCGTGCCTGAGTGTCGGGCAGGCAGGCCGCGGCAAAGCACGACGCGGCCAAAGGTTAACGCTTTCGGTCAGGCAGCGTTGCCGGCTCTTTGATCCGGCCGGGCTTTTCCGCCGGGTTCCTGCTTGATGCTGTAGCCCATGCCTTCGAGCTGCTTCAGAACCGCCAGGCCGAGGCGGGTATACTCGCGGCGCGCGCCGCCCCAGCTCTCCTTCATCTGCTCCTGCATCTGGTCCCTGGTGATGTCCGGATTGCTCTGCACCAGGAGCCTGCGCCAATAGGCGAGGCCCAGCGCCCGGGCGATGTTCCGGCGTTCTTCAGTCACGGATGCCACCACGTCGTCGTCTCCTTGCATCTTGGGATCGTCAGTCTTGGCCAGCATGGGAATGAGGCCGGTCGAAATCGCGGAACGGAACCTTTCGGCGCGCTGCGGATCCTTCAACCGCGCGATCAGATAGAGATCGCGGGCCGGCTCGCTCTTTCGCGGCGACCATTGCTCGAGCAGCTCGATTTCGAAGCCCAATTTCTCAAGGATCGAGCTGACCATCCCGGCGCTCTGATACTCGCCGCGCGGACATGCGCGCCCCTGGTGCCTGTAGAACCTGCTGATATCGCCGGTCAGCTTCTCGAAGCCGGCCTCCGAGGTCGCGTCGCAGAGCGTCATGATGATCCGGCCGCCTTCGCGCAGGATCAGGGCCGCGTTGACCCAGTACGTCGTGATGTATTGCAGATCGACGTGGACCATCGAATCGATGCTGAACACGGCATCGACCTTGCGGACGAGATCCTCCTTTTCGAAATGACGGAACATGGCGTCCGGCTTCGTTCCGTCGATCTCGACCGAGCTCACCCGATCTTTGAATGGGCTCAGCCGCTTCTCCGCCGCATCAAGGAACTTGCGGCTGACGTCAAAGCGCGAAAGCTTCATCGCGGGGTTGGCGGCAAGCACGCGTTCCGCATACTTGCCGTCGGCGCCGCCGATCTCGATCGCCTGACGCCACGTCGTCACGCCGCCCGGTTCGAACAGGTGCTTGAAGACGGCCTTGAGGCTGGTCGAGTCGTCCGTGCCGCCGGCGGCCAGCAGCTTCGTCGCATAACGGTTCCACATCTCGCCGTAGGTTTCGGCGCCGGACAGCCCGAGGCCGGCGATGGGATCGTTGTCGTCGCTCGAGCTCTGGATTGCGCTGAGGAAACGCTCGGCCTTCTCGGGCCGGTCGAGCCGCGCGATCAGATAGATGTCGCGTGGAGCCGCACCTGGGCGTTGCGCCCAGTGCTCCAGCTTCTCCATGGTAAAGCCGAGGCTTTCCAGCACGTGCTTGACGATCGGGATGCTGAGATATTCGAACTTCGGGCACATCCGGCCCTGGAATTTGTAGAATTTGGCGATATCGCGAATGATCTTCTGGAAACCCGCCTCCGAGCTCGGATCGGCGAGCGTCATCAGAATACGCCCGCCCTTCTTCAGCACCTGCGCGGCATTGATCCAGTAGGTAACCAGATATTGCAGGTCGACGTGGACCATGGCGTCGATGCTGAACATTGCATCGACTTTCCGCGCCAGGCCTTCTTCCACGAAGATCTGCATCATCGCGTCGGCGCGTTCGCCGTCGATCTCATGCAACGACAGGCGGTCGGTATCGACGTACTCATGAAGGCGCCTTGCGGTCGATTCCAGGAAATTGCGGCTGACATCGAAGCCCCACACCCGGACATCGTCGTTGGCGCGAAGCACGCGCTCGGTGTACTTGCCGCCGCCGCCGCCGATCTCGATGGCGTATTTCCACTTGGCAACGTCCGACGGCACAAACAGGTGATTGAAGATCGACTGCCACGATCCCTCGTTGCCCCACTCCTCGCCGGGATAGGTCAACTCGCCACCGGAATCCTCCTGCAGCTTCGGGAACGCCTGCGCCACGTAGCGGTCCCACAGCTCGCCGTAGGTCTCTTTAAGTTTGGGCCGATCGATGCGTGCGTCACTCATTGCCGAGAGCTCCGGATCACTTTTTTCATTGCGACCGACAGTCTTATGTCGAATGGAGCAGCATTGTGACCTTAGCTCTGCGCTGTTGTGAATTTCGTGCGCAGAATTTCGCGCGATGGTTCGCAAAACTGCAACAATCCGACAGATTTTCTGATGTGATCGCCTGCATTCTTCGCACGTGATCGAATCCATTTTTCATTGGCATCGTGATACCGCAAGAAATCCGATCCGGTTCCAATTGAGCTTTACCGATCGTGCGGGACTGCCCGACGCAGAAAATCGCTGCGTCTGTTCCACGAACGGCTTTGCGGTCATGATGCCGCCACTCAACATTGATGCGAGTAGGTCGGTTTCACGCGCCAGCGCCGTTTCCGAGCGGCTCCCTTGTTCCTGCATGCGGCAAAGGTGTTCCACGTGATGGCGAAACCCGCCAAATCACCGGCCAACAAGCCGCGGACCGGCGAGACACGAGCGACGCGCCGGACGCGCAAGCGCTCATCGCGCAGCGGCAAGGCCCCGTCCAAGGCCACGGCTGCCGATGAAACCCTGAAGTGCGCGTTCTTTCGAACGGGCACGGACGGTTTCGCCGGCTACGCGTACGACACGTCGGATCCGGATCGCCATTTCGTCGTCGAGCTGCTGCTCGACGGCGTTCCGGTCAAGCTCGCGCGGGCAAACGGCTTTGTTCCCGAGCTGGCACGCCAGAACGTGGGCGACGGTTGCTATGGGTTCACCATCACGCTGTCGAATTCCGCGCTTGGCGCCGGCACTGTCGTCGAAGCGCGGCTCGCCAATGGCGGGGCGCCGCTGGCTGCGCCGATCGTGCTCGACGCACCTGTCGCCACCACAGGATGGCCCGACCCCGGCGAGGTGCACTGGCTCGGCGGGCTTCGCTACAACGGATGGTGCAGCGCCGACGGCAACCGCGTCCCCATCGTAGCCGCTGTGATCGATGGCGAGACCGTGGCGCGAACCGAGGCCACTTTGTGGTCGCATCAGGGCTCGGGCGAGAACGCCAGGGCGGTCCGCGGCTTCGATCTGCATCTGCCGGAGCGATTCGCCGATGGCCGCGTGCGCCGCGTGCGTTTCTTCAAGAACAACGAAACCGAGATCGGGCGCGAGCCGCTGGCGCATATTGCGTTTCCCGACGGCCTCGCGCGCACGCTGGAAGCGCTCGGCGGCGTCGAATCCGAACGATTGCGGGGCGCGCTGTTCGACCGTCTGGTTCCGATGTCGCTGCCGCTTTCCGACTACCGCCGCTGGAGCGAGCGCTTTCCGGTCGAGACAGGAAAGCGCACCGCTTCCACCAGCGCCATCGCCATCGTGCTGGTCGGCGCGGGCTCCGAAGAGCAATCGCTGCAAAGCATCGAGAGCCAAGGCTATGCGGAGTGGCTGGCCGCCGCGATGCCCGATGCGGACGACCCGGTCGGCTTCGACCCGGAGCTTCTGGCCGCTTTTCTGGAGAACGAAGCAGGCCGTAGTGAAATCATCGTTTTTTCACTCAACGGGACGCGATTCGCAGCGCACTCCCTGCAACGCGTCGCCGACGCTTTCGCCGATTTTGCCGATGCCGATGCGCTTTACTCCGACATCGAGATCGAGCGCGAGGACGGCACGCTCTGGCCGGTCGCCTTCACGGCATTCGACTACGAGCGGATGCTCGAGCAAGGCTATTGCGCGCATCTGTTCGCGCTCCGCCGCAGGGTTGTGGAGGCCGCGCTCGAGGCGGGAGCGTCGACCCTCTACAGATTGTTCAACCATGCTCTCGATCGATACGACGGCATCGCAAACAATGTCGTCCATGTCCCCGGTTGCCTCGGCGTATTGCAAGACGTCCCCGTTGCCGCCGCCCGATCCGCGCTTGCGGCAGCAACGCGGGAGCATCTGAAGGCGCGCGGCATTGCCGCAAAGGTGGCCGAGGGCCGCGGAACCCTGTTCCCTGCCGTGCGGGTCTCGCGGCCGATCCCGCGCGGTTCGACCACCGTCGTCATTCCGGTGCGTGACAAGCCCGAGTTGCTGCGTACCTGCCTGAATTCGATCCGCCATGCCGTCGCGAAAGCGCGGGCGGAGATCATGATCATCGACAATGATTCGTCGGATCCCGCGATGCTCGAATATCTCGAGACGCTGGCAGGAAGGACCGCGCTGGTGGTGCGCGTGCCCGGCTATTTCAATTTCTCCCGTCTCAACAATATCGCCGCCGAAAAAGCCCAGAGCGACTACCTCTGTCTCCTCAACAACGATATCGAGGCGCGCGACGATGCCTGGCTCGGCGAAATGCTGGGACGCATCGCCGAGCCGGACGTCGGCGCGGTCGGCGCACTGCTGCTGTGGCCGAGCGGGGTGGTGCAGCATGGCGGAGTTGCGCTCGGACCGCGGTTTGCCGCTGCGCATGCCTTCAACGAACGACTCGAGACCGATCCCGGCTATGCCGATGCGCTTCGCGTTGCGCATGAAGGCAGCGCCGTCACCGCCGCCTGCCTGCTCACCAGGCGCAGCGACTACCTCGCGGTCGGCGGCATGGACGAGCTGCGCTTTCCGGTGAACTTCAACGACGTCGACTTTTGTCTGAAGCTTCGCGCCGCCGGCAAGCGCGTGGTTCTGACGCCGCATGCGCGACTCATCCACCACGAGTCGGCGAGCCGTGGCAGCGACCGCGCGCCGGATCGCGCCGGACGCTTCGAGCGCGAGCTGCGGACCCTGCGCGCCCGCTGGGGCGACACGCTGCTCAACGATCCGTACTACAATCCGATGCTGTCGCTCGATGCGGTTCCGTTCTCGGGCCTGGCCTGGCCGCCGCGGCCGATGACGCCGAGAACCAACGGCAAACCCGCCGCGGTCGAGACACCGCCGGGCTTCTAAGCCCCGGCTGGTTTGCGGGTCCGCCGCCTCTGATCCGGTCTAACCGAGGGATTGCAGCCGCTTCTCGGCCACCGGGCTTCCGGCGCGGAGCGCCTCGCGGTACCAGCGCCGCGCCGCTTCGTCATCGCGCGGCACGCCATTGCCGGCACGGCACATGTCGCCGGCGGCGATGTGCGCCTCCGCCATGCCCTGCGCGGCCGCTTTCTCGAACCAGTAATAGCCGCGCGCGGGATCCGGCTCGCAGCCTTGACCGCCGCAGAGCATCACCGCGAGATTGTACTGGGAGACGCGATGGCCCAGTTCGGCGGCAAGGCCGTACCAGATGACGGCCTGGCGAAGATCCTTGGGCACCCCCTGCCCGGTGCAATACATCACCGCCAACTGAAACTGTGCGCCGGGATGGTCGGAATGCGCGGCCCGCTCGAGCCATGTGGCGGCTGCTTTGGCGTCCACGGGCGCCCCGGTGCCGTTGAGATAGATCGAGCCGAGGTTGAATTGCGCCTCGGCGCTGCCCGCCTCGGCCGCCTTCTTGTACCAGGCGACGGCCTCTGCCGGATTGGCCGACGCGCCCGTGTTGTGCCTGCCGGAGAACAGATGACCGAGCTGCAGCGCGGCCGGCGTATGACCGGCATTGGCCGCCTCGATCAGCAGATCCCTCGCCCGCAGCGCGACATCCGTTTCACCCTGGAGGTTGAGCATGGCCAGCGTCGTCATCGCCTCCGGATCGCCGGATTCCGCCGCCGGCAGCAGCCAGTCGGTGGCGCGATTCAGATCGCGCGGCACGCCTTCGCCGGTTGCATAGAGCCGCCCGAGATGGGTCCGCGCCGTGCTGATGCCGCCATTGGCCGCGACTTCGTACCAATGGATCGCCTGTTTGACGTCCTGCTCGACCCCCGTGCCCTTCGAATAGAACACGGCGACGTTGTGCGCGGCGGTGACGTGGCCGTTCTCCGCCGCGCGCAAAAACCAATGCGCCGCATCCCGCATGTTCGCCGGAACGCCGGTTCCGGTGGCGCTCATGCGGCCGATGATGAACTGCGAGTGCACGTCGCCGCGCTCCGCGGCTTCCCGATACCAGCTTGCGGCCTGCCGCAGGTCCGGCTCAATGCCGTCGCCGCGGGCGTAGAACTCGGCGAGCTTGACGATCGCAGGCAGATAGCCGCGCTTGGCTGAGCGCCGCAGGTAGGTTTCCGCCCGCTCGACGTTTTTCTTCACGCCTTCACCGCGCTGATAGAGCAGCGCGAGATTGAACAACGCGCGCGGCTCGCCCTGCTCCGCCGCCTGCTTGTAAAGCTTGGCCGCGTGCTTTGCGTCGACCGGCCGGCCCTGGCCGGTCTGGTAGATGCTGGCCAGCGCCACCAGCGCGCGGGCATCGCCCTGCTCCGCAGCCCGGCTGTAGTGGTCGGAGGCACGTTCAAGGTCGACCGGCACGCCGAGGCCCTGGAAGTAGACGTCGCCGAGACCGAATTCCGCGCCGGCAACGCCTTGCTTGGCGGCCTGCTCGTACCAGTGCCGCGCCTCGGTGATGTTCTGGTCACAGCCGCGGCCCTGGCGGTACATGTCGGCCACGACCAGTTGTGCTTCGGCCTTTCCGGCTTCGGCGGCGCTGAGTATCCAGCGGTGCGCCCGTTCGGCGTCCTTCGGCACCGTCATGCCGAAAGGAAACACGGCATTCGCCGCCAGCTCCGCGCGGTCGCCGACATGCTCCTTCGCCGACCGCAGCCACCCCGCAATCGAAGGATGCGCGCCGGCGCCGTAAAGATAGGTCAGACCGAGCTGGAATTGCGCGTCGATGTGGCCCGCTTCCGCGGCAGAATTGTACCAGGCCACCGCATCGGGCGAGCTTCGCAGCACGCCTTCGCCGCGGGCATAGAGCGCACCGATGCGGTAGCAGGCATCGGCCGAGCCCTTCTCGGCTGCAAGCTTCCAGACCCGCAACGCGTCCAGCGGCTGTCCCTTCTCCTGATAGGCGATGCCGCGCTTCACCAGCGCATCCGGGCCGCCCCGATCGAGGGTCGGCAGCACGACGCGCGTAAGCAGCGACGCGATCATGGCGGTCAGGGCTCGCGCATCGCTTCGCTGAAGCCGCGGGCGGCGCCGCGCAGCATGTACATGGCGACCGAACGGCTGCCGACCCTGATATCGGCGGACATCGTCATGCCCGGAATGAGCCGGAAGTTCTCGGGAACGTTCCTGAAATTGGTCTGTTCGACCGTGCAGCGAAGCTTGTAATAAGCCTCGACGTCCTTGTTGTTTTCGTCGACGGTAAAGGCGCCTTCACTGATCCAGCGCACTTTGCCCTCCGCCCAGCCATGCTCGACGAACTGGAAGGCATCGACCTTCAGCGTGCACGGATCGCCGACGCGAACGAAGCCGATATCACGCGTGGAGATGCGAGCCTCACCCTCCAGCGGCGCGTTGAGCGGCATCAGCGTGAACAGCACTTCGCCTTCCTTGAGCACCGACCCGACCGACAGCTTGGACTTGGTCAGGACGATCGCCGCTTCCTGTGCCGTCCAGCGAACCAGATCCTGCTTCCGCGCCGCCTTCTCGAGCTGCGAGCGGGCCGTATCGAGAGTGTTTCTTGACGTCACGAGGTCCTGGCTGAGCGCGGCATACCACTGCTGGGTAAAGGCCTCGCGATCGCTCTTGGTCGCATCCAACTGGTGCTGCGCCTCGACAATGCTGTTCCTCGCGCTCTCCAGGGCGCGCGTCACCTCCAGCCGTGAATCCTGGGAGATCAGCATGTTGAGCTGCGAACCCGTGCCGTTGTCGGCAAGCATCGTCCGCATATCCTCGATCTTGAGCGCGATTTTCTCGCGATTGAGATACGTGCCGACGTCCGTCTTCAGCTTGACCAGCGTCGCCTGAAGCTGCCTGCTCTTCGCGTCGTAGCTGTTGACCTGCTCTTTGTACTGCGCCATGCGCTGGTCGTAATATGCAAGCTGCAGCGCCTGGTACTTCTTCGTCTCGGGATCGGATGCCTCGCCAAACACCAGCGGCTTGCCGGCCAGCTCCGCCTCGTCGCGCGCGATCTGCGCTTCCAGGCTGGCAATCTGGCTCTTGAACTGCTGCACGTCGGCCGCGGCAAAGGTCGGATCGAGCGTGGCCAGAATCTGCCCGGCTTCGACCCGATCGCCTTCGCGCACGTCGATGGTCTTGATGATCGACGCATCCAGCGCCTGATACACGTTGACGGCGCGCAGCGGCACGATCGTGCTGCCGGCCTGACTGATCACCACGCGATCCATCTTGGTCACGAACGACACCACCAGCAGGCTTGCGAGCATGCCGCCGAGCAGGAGCACGGTCATGCGCGCCCAGACGGGCTCCGGCGCCTCGCGAATGGCGTCGGTCTCGGATTGGAACTGCTTGATGGCCGCCTGGGCCGATTCATCAAGAGACAAGGGTCGGGTTCCTCACCGGAGGCTTGCGCGGGACGGCTACGGTCAGATGAGCGTTCTGCTCGTTCCAAAGCCGGCTGTAGATGTCGCAACGATCGAGAAGGTCCGGATGCCGCCCGAGATCGGCCACCTTGCCGCGCTCGAGCACCAGGATCGAATCCGCCGACACCAGCGAGCCGAGCCGGTGCGACACCACGATCAGCGTCCGGCCTTGGGCGATCCGCGCAAGGTTTGCATTGATGATCGCTTCGCTTTCCGGATCGAGCGCGCTGGTCGCCTCGTCGAGGATCAGGATCGGCGGATCGACGATCAGGGCGCGCGCGATCGCGAGCCGTTGCCGCTGGCCGCCCGACAGGTTCGGCGAACCTTCATAGATGTAGGTTTCATAGCCGCGCGGCAGCCGGTCGATGAACTCCTCGGCGCCGGCGAGCCTTGCCGCGCGCACCACGTCGTCGAAGGTCGCGTCGATCTTGGCGGCGGCGATATTCTCGCGAATCGTTCCGCTGAACAGGAAGTTCTCCTGGAGCACCACGCCGACGCTGCGGCGCAGGTGATCGAGGTCGTATTCGCGCACGTCGATGCCGTCGATCTTGATCAGGCCTTCATAGTCGGAATGCAGGCGCTGCATCAGCCGCGTGATGGTGGTCTTGCCGGAACCGCTTCGGCCCATGATGCCGAGCGTCCGCCCCTGCGGCACCTCGAACGTCACTTTCTCCAATGCCGGCGACGAAGCGCCCTTGTATTTGAAGGTCACGCCCGCGAACTCCACATGGCCTTTCACGGGAGTCTGCACGCCGTGGTCGCCGCGCCCCTCTTCCGACTGCTGATTGACGAGCTTGCTGATCAACTCGACCGCAAGCCGCGCCTCGTCGTACTGATTGACGAGCTGGGCGATCTGCACGAGCGGTTGCACCACCCGCCGCGACAGCATCAGGAAGGCAAACAGCGCGCCGACATAGACCGGATCGTTGGTGGTAACGGCAAAGTACACGCCGAGCGCGAGCGTGCCGCTGATCGCGAGTTGCTCGAACGGCAACACGACAGATTGAATGGTGTTGGCCCGCATGCCCTCGGCCAGGCGGCGCTTGGCGACCCGCGCGACCTGCACGTCCCACAGGTGCCGCTGCCGCGCATCGAGGGCGAGCGATTTCACGGTACGAATGCCCGTGATGTTCTGCACAAGAAATCCACCGCGATACGAGTCGGCCTGGTCGGCCGCGCTCGATTTTCGCCGATAGCCCGGCAGCATGAGCACAAGCCACAATGCGATGACCGCGCAGCAGGCGAGCACGATCGCGGTCAGCAGCGGACTGAAGAAGAACATGACCGGGATGAACACGATCAGCGTGGTCGAATCCAGCACCGTGCCGAACACCTGGCCTCTGAGGAACTGCTGGATCTTCCGCAGATGATTGATCTCGTGCGTGACCTGGCCGACCGTCGTGCGCTCGAAGAAGTCGATCGGCAGCTTCAGGACCTTGTCGAACACGTAGGTCGACAGCTTCACATCGATCCGTGTCGTCAGGACAAGGATCAGGTAGCGGCGCAGCCAGGCGAACACCGTCTCGAACGCAAGCAGGATCGCGAAGCCGATGCACAGGACCGCAAACGTGCCGAGCGCCTTATAGTAGAGCACGAAGTCCGTCAGCATGCGCCAGAACAGGATCGGCGACAGCGCCAGGAACGCCAAAATGAACGCCGCGATGGCAAGGTCGCGCACGATCCAACGTTCGCGGAACACCAGCGCCCGGATCAGCCCGAAGCCGAACGGCTGCTCCTCGTCGGCGATGTCGTAGTCGCGCTTGATCAGCACGACCTCGCCGGTCCACACGTCCTCGAACCTCACGCGGTCGATCACCAGAGCGGCGTCTTCGTCGGCGTGCGGATCCTGCAGGACGATGCGCGGCGTTTCCGAATCGCCGTCGATCTGGCGCAACAGAACCATGCTGCCGCCGTGCTTCAGCCGCACGATCGCCGGCAGTGCCTTGCCAAGATCGGCAAGTCCGTCCCAGTTCAATTGCAGCGGCTTGGCCTTGAGCCCTGCCGTCTCCGCGCACTTCACCAGCTCGGCCGTCGTGACCTCTCGCGGCGGCAACACGTTCTCATGAACGAGCTGCTGAACCGACAGATGCACACCGTGCTGCCGCGCGACGATGACAAGGCACTTCAGTGCCGAGCATTCATCGGTCTCGTCTGGCTCGAATGGAACGACGTTTGTCGCGCTCGCCACATGGCTGTTGTTTTCTGTTTCGTATCGCATCATGCGCCGATGAACCGTGGCCTCGCAAATCAGCGCCGATATTCGCCGATAATTGTGGCCGTGGCTTGTCTGGCGTACGGAACCGGCATCCTCATCGAGCAATGCTGTTCCAACGATGCAGCGAAGCCGTTGATGAAAATTTTCGTTGCAATTGGAGGGAGATTCCAGCCGCGTGTGCGCGGCCGATTCGACGCTTGGGGGCGTCGTGGCATTGCCACTGCCGCATTCGTTGCGGCAAGCAGGCGTAGGACAGGCGCACGTCGCCCTGCGTCGTCCGCCACATGACAGATTGTTGCCACCAGCCAGCGGTCTCCACATACCTGCCTGAAGTCGGCGAAGCTTCGCGATGTGCGTTGACGGATGCCGGCGAGCCATTTGCGCGATCGGGCAAGACGCATCCCGCGTCCCATGCAGACTCCTGACCGCGAAGCGCGCACAGAATGAATTATGAATGTCGTTGGTGGATACGCCGCAGATTTCCGTTCGCCACAATCGGTCACGTTAACCGTGCAGCACCATGTTACCTCGCGCGAAAAAATAGATGCGTTCGGAACTTTCGTGCGCGCTCTGCGTTATGAGCGCTGCATCAATTGGTCCTTTTTCCCATTGGTGCTATAGGGGTTCGGGGGACTATCCACCTGCCAGTTTTGTACCTGTGGCGTTCGAGTAAGCGGGTCTTGTTTGCGTAATGACGACGCGTTGCACACGCATTGGGTCGTGCCTTGTCGGCATGGCTGCCGTGGTGGGATGGGTATGGATCCCACCCGGCGCTCAGGCTGATACGCTTCGCGGAGCGCTCACCCAGGCCTACCAGAACAACCCGCAGCTCAACGCCCAGCGCGCAGCCGTACGCGCCACCGACGAGTCGGTGCCGCAGGCGCTGTCCGGCTACCGTCCGCGCATCAGCCTCTCGGCCTCGGCCGGCGAGGCCTATAGCGACACGACCACGAGAGCCGTTGCCGCCAACGGCACCGTCACTTATCCGCGTACCATCGGCAGCAACGCCGTGCAGACCTACGGCGCGACCTACAGCCAGAGGCTGCTCGACGGATTCGGCACGGCGTCCCGCACGCGGCAGGCCGAGCAGCAGGTGTCGGCCGCGCGCGAGACCTTGCGGCTGACCGAGCAGGCCGTGCTGCTGGCGGCTGCGACTGCCTACATGAATCTCATTCGCGACGCCGCGATCCTCGCCCTGCAACGCAGCAACGTCGAAGTGCTGCAGGAGCAGTTGCGCCAGACGCAGGACCGCTTCCGCATCGGCGAAGTCACCCGCACCGACGTCGCCCAGTCGGAGTCTCGTCTGGCTTCCGGAAGGTCGACGCTGCTGCAGGCGGAGTCGAACTACGTCACGTCGAAGGCGACTTACCGGCAAGTGGTCGGCGTGGAGCCGGGCAAACTCGAAGCGGCCGCGCCGGTCGACCGGCTCTCTCCGTCAAACCTCCAGGCCGCAATCCAGTCGGCGCGCGCGACGCATCCGTCGGTCACCACCGCGATGTTCAGCATTGATGCGGCGCAGTTTCAGGTCAAGATCGCCGAGAGCTCGCTTTATCCGACGCTCGACGCGGTGGCCAGCGTGCAGAAGTCGTACGGCTCGCAGGTTCAGCCGTCCACGCTCGAGACGTTCACCGCCTCGGGCGTCGCCCAGCTCAACATTCCGATCTACCAGGGCGGCGGCGAATACGCGACGATCCGGGCGGCCAAGGAAACGCTGCAGCAGCGCCGCGTCGATCTCGACACCGCGCGCGACCAGGCGCAGCAGACGCTGGTGCAGTCCTGGGGCCAGCTCGAAGCCGCCAAGGCGCAGATCCTGGCAACGCAGCAGCAGGTGACCGCCGCCGAGATCGCGCTCAACGGCGTGCGCGAGGAAGCGCTGGTCGGCCAGCGCACCACGCTCGACGTGCTCAACGCGCAGCAGGAGCTGGTCAACGCCCGCGTCGCGCTCGTGACCGCGCAACGCGACCGGGTGGTCGCATCCTACACCCTGCTCGGCTCCGCCGGCCGGCTGTCGGTGCAAGTCCTGCAGCTGCCGGTCCAGGTCTATGACCCGACTGTGCACTATCACCAGGTGCGCGACACCTGGATCGGCGTTCGCACTCCCGACGGAAAATAGCGATCATCGCTGAGCGATTTGCAGGGCTGTCCGCGCGGCTCGTCTCGGCACGCCCGCGGCATCGACAGCCTGGACAATTCGTCAACTCGCCGCGGCCTGCTTCGGCACCGGCAATTCGGCCGCCGGAGCCTGCCGGCCGATCCGGTGGATGAAGTCCGGCAGCCCCTGACCCATCGAGTGCTCGTAGCGCAGCGCCGGCGCGCCCGGATTGAACGCGATGTTCAGCGTCCGGCGCACGTCGCGCTCGACCATGTCGCGAAGCTCGACCAGCCGTTCGGCGCTGAGATGATCGGTATAGACAAACGAGCGGTAACCGCCGTTCGGATCGCCTTTGTAGTAGTCGGCGCAGACCGTGTAGTCGACCTCGCGCGCGTGCAGCCGGTCGCCGGTCCTCGGATGCGTATAGGTCCACACGTCGCGCTCGGTCGCGTGCGGCACGGCGAGGTCGTAGTACGGCGTGCCGGGATAAGTGGTGATCACCGTGCAGTCGAAGTCGTCGACCTGATTGCGAATGAGCCAGTCGCGGATGTCGGTGACGGTCTTCTCCGACTCGCCCGGATGGCCGCACGACATCAGCGCCTTGATCTTCAGCCCCGCCGCTTTGGCGTAGCCGACGCAGCGGTCGTTGTCGGCGAGCTTCGCCCGCTTGTCGATGTTGACCAGGATGCGCTCGTTCGCCGCCTCGAAGCCGCAGAGGAGCCAGCGGAAGCCGGCGCGAAACATCGCCGTCGCCTGTTCGAGCGTGAATAGCTCGGACTTCACGAAGCCGCGCAGCCGGAACTCGGCGCCGAGCCGCGATTGCAGATCGGACAGCCCGTTCATCAGCTCGACGAAGCTTTTGCTGACGTTGAGCTCGTCGTCATAGAACATGAACCCGGTGAAACCGTGCTCGCGATGCAGGTGCTCGACCTCGGTCAGGATCGACTCCACCGAGCGGTTGCGGATCTGGCGCAGGCTCTTGCTGTTGCGCCCGCCGCAGAAGCCGCAGCCGAACGGACAGCCCAACTGGGCAATGAGGCTCGTCGCGCGATGACCTTCGATGCTGTAGCGATAGGATTTCAGATCGACCAGATGCCGTGCCGGCTGCGGGCTCTCGGTGAACATCTGGTCGGTCAGGAACAGCCCGCCCTTGGGATCGTCGCCGTCGACCAGCTTCGGCGCGTTGTCCTTCAGCGCCTCGAAGATCGCAAGCTCGCCGTCGCCGCTGCACAGCACGTCGAAGGCGGCCTCGAGCTGCGCTGCCGAGCGGTGGCCGCGGCCGTTCGCGACGCCGCGCTTCACTTCGAGCTTCTTTGCCGAATAGACCAGCGTGACATGCGGTCCGCCGAGAATGAGCCTGAGGTCGGGACGCAATCTGCGGATCGTCGCCGCGATCTGCATCACCGCCGGCAGTTGCGGCGTTGTCGTGGTGATGCCGATGGCAAGGTCCTGGCAGCCGGTCAGATAGTCTTCGAGTGGAGCGAGAAAATTTTCGACGCCGGAGAGGTCGAGCAGGTTCACCCGGTAGCGCTGCGCCTCCAGGCTCGCCGCGACCTTCAGCACGCCGAGGCTGACGAACACCCGCTCGTCGAGCAGGAACGCCGAGGGCGGAATGATCAGGCAGACGGACCGCGCCTGCTCGGCCCACGACCGCAACGCGTCCCGAACCGCGGGCTCGTTCCATTGCAGCGAGCCGCGGTTATAAGGTGCGAGCGTGGTCACGCGCGGGCTGGCCCTTCCTGACGGACCGCCGGTGGCCGGTCCAACGGACAAGCTTTTCAATTGTTTGGTTAATTTTTTCCTTAAAATTGCGCCGGGCGACCGAACCCGCCGCCTTGGCGATTGTTTCTGCACTGCACAATTTTCGGGCGACTGCGATCCAAGCGGGCATTGCCGCTGCTGCGGGCCCGGTCCCGCCGGAGCTCCCCGCAACACCGCAAGGTGTTGATCCTCATCGTAAATCTCCGAGTTCCGCGCTTTGGCACGTTGCTTGAACTTTGATCAGGTGCCGTGGACCCCTCGTTGAAGATCGTCATCGTCGACAAGAACCCGATCCGGGCTGCGATCCTGGAGGACGGATTGCGCGAGGCTGGCCACGTGCAGGTGGTCCGCATCGGTGAGACCTCGCACCTGCTTCAGCGCATCTACACCATCGATCCCGACGTCATCCTGATCGACCTGGAGAACCCGAGCCGCGACGTGCTCGAGCAGATGTTCCAGGTGAGCCGCGCGGTGAAGCGGCCGGTCGCCATGTTCGTCGACCAGAGCGACCGCGCCTCGATCGAGGCCGCGGTCGATGCCGGCGTCTCCGCTTACATCGTCGGCGGCCTGCGCAAGGACCGCGTGCAGAACATCCTCGATCTCTGCATCTCGCGCTTCAACGCGTTCTCGCGGCTCGAGACCGAGCTGGAGAAGACACGGTCGGCGCTCGAGGAGCGCAAGGTCATCGACCGCGCCAAGGGAGTTCTGATGAAGGCGAAGAACCTGAGCGAAGAGAACGCCTACGCACTGCTGCGCAAGACCGCCATGAACGAGAACAAGAAGATCGCCGAGGTCGCACAATCGGTGATCACCGCTGCGGAGCTGTTCAAATGACCGACAGGCGCCTGCGCATCGGCTTCATCCCGCTATGCGACGCGACCGCGCTGATCATCGCGGTCGACAAGGGCTTCACCGCGGCCGAAGGCCTCGACATCGATCTCGTGCGCGAGGTGTCGTGGTCGAACATGCGCGACAAGCTCAACATCGGCCTGTTCGACGCCGCGCATCTGATCGCGCCGGTGGCGATCGCATCGAGCCTGGGCCTGGGCCACGTCAAGGTGCCGATCGTTGCGCCCTTTGCGCTCGGCGTGAACGGCAACGCCATCACCGTCTCGCCTGCGCTCTACGCCTCGATCGCAGCCGCCGCCGAGGGAAACGTCGCCGACCCGCTGGCGACGGCCAAGGCGCTCGCCAAGGTCGTCGCCACCCGCAAGGCGCGCGGCCAGGAGCCGCTCACCTTCGGCATGACGTTTCCGTTCTCCACGCACAACTATCATCTGCGATTCTGGATGGCGGCGGGCGGTGTCGATCCGGACGAGGACGTGCGGCTCGTGGTGCTGCCGCCGCCCTACATGGTGGAAAGCCTCGCCAACCGGCACGTCGATGCGTTCTGCGTCGGCGCGCCGTGGAACTCGGTCGCGGTCGATCTCGGCATCGGCTTCATCCTGCACTTCGTCTCGGAGATCCTGCCGCGTGCCGCCGAAAAGGTGCTGGCGTTCAGGAGCCGCTTTGCACGCGAGAACCCGGAGCAGCTTGCGGCGCTGGTGCGCGCCCATGCACGGGCGGCCGGTTTCGTCGAGGAGGCCGGCAACCGCGACGAGGTCGCGGCCATTCTCGCCGCGCCGAACCGCATCGGCGTTTCAGCCGAAGTCATCCGCCGGACGCTCGACGGCCGGCTCAAGGTCGCGCCCGATGGCGGCGTCCGTTCCGACCCGAACTACCTCCTGGTCGGCCGCGACGGCGCGGGCCGCCCCGATCCGGCGCAGGCGGCGTGGCTCTATGCGCAGATGGTGCGCTGGGGCCAGGCGCCGTTGTCGGACGAGATGTGCCGCGCAGCCATGGCGGTGTTCCGGCCGGACCTCTACGACGACGCGCTCGGATCAGCCGCCGCGGTTCTGCCGGCCGCGATCGGAGCGTTCACCGGCCCGATCTTCGACCCCGGCGACATTGCCGGTCATCTTTCGTCATGGCGCATCGGCCGCGTGCCGGCGGGATGAAAACATTTGCGTCTGCCTGTTCTTTTGCGATGCATAAAAAACCGACAGAGCAAGCTGCGGATTTGTCCTCTCGACCCGGTCCTCACGCGCGCGGACCGAATCGCGGTATCGGCCATCGTCCTGATTTCATTGCCGTTCCCGACGCCACCCTGATTTGGCACGACACTTGAATTGATTGCTTCCAACAGTGCCGGGCGAGCCTCGGCATTGAGGTCCAACGACGGGCCGCAAAGCAACGCCGCTGTCCTGGGGAGGTCACTCAACGCCTCGGGGCACGGCTTTTTTTTGTTGCCCGAGAACGACGCGTGCCGGTGCGTCAGCAGCGAGCTTCGAACCAGAGAGGACAGCAGGGACAATGACCACCGAACGCCGCAACAACGGCATCAGCCGCCGCAAATTCCTGAAGGCCGGCGCCGGCACCGCCGCACTCCTCGCCGCCGCCAAAACGCAACTGCCGTCGGGCGCATTCGCGCAAGCCGCCGGCCCCGAAGTAAAAGGCGCCAAGCTCGGCTTCATCGCACTCACCGACGCTGCCGCACTGTTCGTCGCCAAGGACAAGGGCTTTTTCGCCAAGCACGGCCTGCCCGATACCGAAGTGCTGAAGCAGGCCTCATGGGGGGCAACGCGCGACAACATCGTACTTGGCGGCGAAGCCAACGGCATCGACGGCGCACATATTCTCTCGCCCATGCCCTACCTGATCTCAGCCGGCAAGGTGACGCAGAACAACGTACCGACGCCCATGTACATCCTGGCGCGGCTCAACCTCGACAGCCAATGCATCTCGGTCGCCAAGGAGCATGCCGAGCTGCGCTTAGGCCTCGACACCAAGGAGTTCAAGGTCGCATTGGAAAAGAAGAAGGCCTCCGGCAAGGCCGTAAAGGCCGCCAACACATTCCCCGGCGGCACGCACGATCTCTGGATCCGCTACTGGCTCGCCGCCGGCGGCATCGACCCGGACAAGGACATCGAGACCATCACCGTTCCACCGCCGCAGATGGTGGCGAACATGAAGGTCGGCACGATGGACTGCTTCTGCGTCTGTGAGCCGTGGAATCTCCAGCTCGTGCATCAAGGCATCGGCTACACCGCAATCACCACCGGCGAGCTCTGGAACAAGCATCCGGAAAAATCGCTCGGCATGCGCGCTGCCTGGGTCGACAAGTATCCGAACGCGTCCAAGGCGCTGCTGATGGCGGTGATGGATGCGCAACAGTGGGCCGACAAGCCCGAGAACCACGAAGAGCTCGCGCGCATCATGGCCAAGCGTCAATGGATCAACGCGCCCTACGAGGACATCATCGAGCGCACCAAGGGCAAGTTCGACTACGGCATCCCCGGCAAGGTGGTCGAGAACTCGCCGCACATCATGAAGTACTGGATGAATCACGCCTCCTATCCGTTCCAGAGCCACGACTTGTGGTTCATCACGGAAGATATCCGCTGGGGCAAGCTCGAGCCGAACACCGACGCCAAAGGACTTGTCGCCAAGGTCAACCGCGAGGAGATCTGGCGCGACGCCGCCAAGACGCTGGGCGTCAAGGCAGAGGACATCCCGACCTCGAAGTCGCGCGGCAAGGAGACGTTCTTCGACGGCAAGGTGTTCGATCCGGAGAATCCGGCCGCCTACCTGAAGAGCCTCGCGATCAAGCGCGCCGAGATCGGCTGAAGCCGGGGCCGCCGGCAACTGACCCTGCTGGCGGCCTCATCTCATTCCACTGGAGCGAGACCGAAATGAACATGCCCGTGCTCAAGATCGAGACCACCGCGGTGCCGTTTCCCTCTGCCGCGCCGGCCAAGGTGTTGGCGATCGCGCCGAAGAAAACTCCGCTGGTCGCCCGCACCATCGCCCGAGCGAGGTCGTTCGCCGTCGTCGTCGTTCCTCCGGTCGTCGTGATCGCCCTGGGTCTGGTTGTCTGGGAAATGCTTTGCCGCAGGACGGGCGCAACACTGCCGCCGCCGTCCAAAGTGCTGGCCGACACCTGGGAGCTGATCGTCGATCCGTTCTTCGACCGCGGCGGCATCGACAAGGGCCTGTTCTGGCACATGTCGGCCAGCCTGCAGCGCGTCGCCTTCGGCTATGCACTCGCGGCGGTCGCCGGCGTGGCGCTCGGCACGCTGGTCGGCCAGTCGACCTGGGCGATGCGCGGGCTCGACCCGATCTTCCAGGTGCTGCGCACGGTGCCGCCGCTCGCCTGGCTGCCGCTGTCGCTCGCGGCCTTCCGCAACGGCCAGCCCTCGGCGATCTTTGTGATCTTCATCACCGCGATCTGGCCGATCATCATCAACACTGCGGTCGGCATCCGCAACATCCCGCAGGACTACCGCAACGTCGCGCAGGTGCTGCGGCTCAACCAGCTCGAGTACTTCTTCAAGATCATGGTGCCGGCGGCCGCGCCTTACATCTTCACCGGATTGCGCATCGGCATCGGCCTGTCCTGGCTCGCCATCGTCGCGGCCGAGATGCTGATCGGCGGCGTCGGCATCGGCTTCTTCATCTGGGACGCGTGGAACTCGTCGCACATCAGCGAGATCATCCTCGCGCTGATCTATGTCGGCCTCGTCGGCTTCATCCTCGACCGGATCGTCGCCGGCGTCGCCACCATCGTCACCCGCGGCACCGCGGCGAACTGAGGAGAATGCCGATGACGCACGTTCCGTATCTCAAGCTCGATCACATCGACAAGAACTTCAGCCGCGGCTCGACCGAGACCGAGGTGCTGAAAGACGTCACGCTCGGGATCGAGAAGGGCGAATTCGTCTCGATCATCGGCCATTCCGGCTGCGGCAAGAGCACGCTCTTGAACCTCGTCGCAGGGCTCTTGCCCGTCACGCGCGGCTGCGTGCTGCTGGAGAACAAGGAGGTGAACGATCCGGGGCCGGACCGCGCCGTGGTGTTTCAGAACCACTCGCTGCTGCCTTGGCTCACGGTCTACGCCAACGTGAAGATCGCAGTCGACAAGGTCTTTTCCTCGACCAAATCGCGGCAGGAGCGCCACGGCTGGATCATGCACAATCTCGATCTGGTGCAGATGGCGCATGCCAAGGACAAGCGGCCGTCGGAAATCTCCGGCGGCATGAAGCAGCGCGTCGGCCTGGCCCGGGCGCTGGCGATGGAGCCGAAGGTCCTCCTTCTGGATGAGCCGTTCGGCGCGCTCGACGCGCTCACCCGCGCGCACCTGCAGGACTCGGTGATGGCGATCCACGCCAAGCTCGGCAACACGGTGATGATGATCACCCACGATGTCGACGAGGCGGTGCTGCTCTCCGACCGCATCGTGATGATGACCAACGGTCCCGCGGCCCACATCGGCGAGGTGCTCGACGTGCCGCTGGCGCGGCCGAGGAAGCGCCTCGCGCTCGCCGGCGACGCCACGTATCTCAAGTGCCGCCAGCGCGTTCTCGAGTTCCTCTACGAGCGGCATCACTTCGTCGAAGCGGCGTGAGACGTCCATGTCCGGGGACTTCTCGCCAGAGCAGAAGCGCTATCTGGAGGGCTTCACCTCCGGCCTGCAGATCGCGCGCGCGGCGCGCGGCGCGGGCAAGCCCGTGCCGGGCGTTCCGTCGGGTCCCGACGCCGAGCATCTGCTGGCGCAGGACCAGACCGTTGCCGGCGGCGGCAAGCTCTCCGAGCAGGAGAGATTCAAGCGCGAGCAGCACCCGTTCGACGCCTATTCGAGGCTCAAGGACCAGGCCGGCAGGAACGAACCGCCGAAGCCCGCCGACAATTTCCGCTGGCGCTACTACGGCCTGTTTTACGTCGCTCCGGCACAGACCTCCTACATGTGCCGGCTGCGCATCCCGAACGGCACCCTCACCCATTGGCAGCTCGCGGGCCTGGCCGATCTCGCCGAACAATTCGCCGGCGGCTACTCGCACGTGACCACGCGCGCCAACTTCCAGGTCCGCGAGATCGAGCCGAAGAACGCGATCGACGTGCTCGAAGGCATTCTCGCGCTCGGCCTTTGCTCGCGCGGCACCGGCGCGGACAACATCCGCAATGTCACCGGCACGCCGACCGCCGGCATCGATCCGCAGGAGCTGCTGGATACGCGGCCCTATGCCCGCGAGTGGCACCATCACATCCTCAACGAGCGCGGCCTCTACGGGCTTCCCCGCAAGTTCAACGTCGCCTTCGACGGTGCGGGGATGATCCCGGTGCTCGAGGACACCAACGACATCGGTTTTCAGGCCGTCGAGGTGAAGGAAGGCTTCGGCGCCGAGCCCGGCGTCTGGTTCAAGCTCGCGCTCGGCGGCATCACCGGCCACCGCGATTTCGCCCGCGACACCGGCGTGATCGTCAGACCGGCCGACGCGACGAAGGTGGCCGACGCCATCGTCCGCGTGTTCAGCGCCCATGGCGACCGCACCAACCGCAACAAGGCGCGGATGAAGTACGTGCTCGACGCCATGGGCTTCGACAAGTACCTCACGCTGGTCGAAGAGAAGCTTGGTGCAAAGCTCACGCGCGTTCCGGCCGAGGCGCTCGCGGCGCGGCCGGCCTTCGACCGCACCGCCCACATCGGCGCTCATCCGCAAAAGCAGGACAGGCTCAACTGGATCGGCGTCGTGCTGCCGGTCGGCAAGCTCACCTGTGCGCAGATGCGCGGGCTTGCCGCGATCGCGCAGCAGTTCGGCGACGGCGATATCCGCCTGACGGTCTGGCAGAACCTGCTGATCTCCGGCGTGCCGAACGCGAAAATCGCGGCCGCCGAAGCCGCGATCGAGCAACTCGGGCTGACGACCAAGGCGAGCTCGATCCGCTCCGGCCTCGTCGCCTGCACCGGCAATGCCGGCTGCCGTTTCGCCGCCTCCGACACCAAGCGCCATGCCGAGGACATCGCCCGCTGGTGCGAGGCGCGGGTCGAGCTCGACGGCCCGGTCAACATTCACCTGACCGGCTGCCATCATTCCTGCGCGCAGCACTATATCGGCGACATCGGGCTGATCGCCTGCAAGGTGCCGGTCAACGACGACGGCGACACGGTCGAGGGTTATCACATCCTGGTCGGCGGCGGGTTCGGGCCCGACGCCGGCCTCGCCCGCGAAATCTACCAGGACGTCAAGGCCGAGGACGCGCCGCCGATCGTCGAGCGCATGTTGAAGACCTATCTGGCGCGCCGCGCCTCGCCCGCCGAGACATTTCAGTCCTTCACCCGCCGTCATGAGATTGCCGCGCTGACGCAAATGTTCGCGGAGACGCCCGGATGAATTCGCCGGTCCGCCCGCCGCTCTCGTCGATCGTGCCGGAGAATGCGCCGTTCACCGCCGAGCAGCGCGTCTGGCTGAACGGATTCTTCGCCGGATTGCTGGACGGCGACGCGTCCGCGCTTTCCTCCCAGGAGGCGTCGGCGCTGATGCCCGGGGTGAATATCAGCGGCGCAGCCGAAGCGGACGACGGCGCGCCCTGGCATGACCAGACCATGCCGCTCGCCGAGCGCATGAAGCTCGCCGAAGGCCGGCCGCTCAAGCGTCGCATCATGGCGGCGATGGGCCAGCAGGACTGCGGCCAGTGCGGCTACGACTGCAAGGATTACGCGGAGGCGATTTTCGCCAAGACCGAGGCGCGGCTGAACCTGTGCGTGCCGGGCGGCAAGGAAACCAACCGGATGCTGAAGTCGCTCCATGCCGAGCTGGGCGCGGCTCCGGCGGCTGCAAAGCCGGTGGCCAAGGCCGAAGCGCCGGTGATGAAATCCGAAGGCGCGCCGGGCACCTCGCGCGACAATCCCGCACTCGCGACCTTCATCTCGCGCACGCGCCTCAACAAGCCGGGCTCGGCGAAAGAAACCTGGCACATCGAGTTCGATCTGACCGAAAGCAGTCTCGACTACACGGTCGGCGATTCTTTCGGCCTGTTCCCCACCAACGATCCCGCGCTGGTCGACGCGGTGCTGAAGGCGCTGCAGGCTCCCGCCGACTTCCCGATCGGCGGACGCGCGCTGCGCGAGGTTCTGACCGACGGTGTCTCGCTGTCGCCTGCGCCCGACATGCTGTTTCAGCTGTTCTCCTACATCACCGGCGGCGAACGGCGGAAAAAGGCGCAGGCGCTGGCCGCTGGCGAGGACCCCGACGGCGACGCCGCCACGCTTGATGTTCTTGCCGCGATCGAAAAATTCAGCGGTGTGCGCCCCGATCCCGAGGCGTTCATCGAAGCGCTCGATCCGCTGCAGCCGCGGCTCTACTCGATCTCCTCGTCGCCCAAGGTGCACCAGGGCCGCGTGTCGCTGACCATCGACGCGGTGCGCTACGAGATCGCCAGGCGCACCCGCCTCGGCGTCGCCTCGACCTTCCTGGCCGGCCGGATCAATTCCGGCGACAGGCTCCGCGTCTATGTGCAGAAGGCGCATGCCTTCGGCCTGCCCGCCGATCCGAACGTGCCGGTCATCATGATCGGCCCCGGCACCGGCGTGGCCCCGTTCCGCGCCTTCCTGCACGAGCGCATGGCGACCAAGGCGCCGGGCCGGAACTGGCTGTTCTTCGGCCATCAGAAGCGCGACTACGACTTTTTCTACGAGGACGAGTTCAGCGGCATGAAGGCGGCCGGCGTCCTCACCCGCCTCTCGCTCGCCTGGTCGCGCGACGGCGAGGAAAAATTCTACGTCCAGGACCGCATGCTGCAGAGCGGCCGCGAGCTGTGGTCGTGGATCGCCGACGGCGCGCACGTCTACGTCTGCGGCGACGCGCAGCGGATGGCGAAGGACGTGGACCGCGCCCTGATCGACATCACCGCGGCGCACGGTGCGCGCTCGACCAACGAGGCCGTGCAGTTCGTCGCCGAGCTGAAGAAGAGCGGCCGCTACCAGACGGACGTGTATTGATGCACGCGCCGCTGCCGCTTCCGCCCGCCATCCGCACCGCCTGCCCTTACTGCGGGGTCGGCTGCGGCGTGCTGGCGCGGCCGGACGGCCAGGGCGGCGCGATCACCACCGGCGATCCGGACCATCCCGCCAATTTCGGCAAGCTGTGCTCCAAGGGCTTCGCGCTGGAGGACACGCTGGGGCTTAACGGCCGCCTGCTCGATCCGCAACTGCGGCGCGCCGACGCGAGCTACGCCAAGGTCGACTGGGACACCGCGCTCTTGACCGTCGCCGACGGCTTGCGCCGCGTCGTCGACCGCGACGGGCCGGGCGCCATCGCCTTCTATCTCTCGGGCCAGCTTCTCACCGAGGACTATTACGTCGCCAACAAGCTCGCGAAGGGCTTCCTCGGCTCGGCCAATGTCGACACCAATTCGCGGCTGTGCATGGCCTCGACGGTCGCCGGCCACCGCCGCGCCTTCGGCGAGGACGTGGTGCCGGGCAGCTACGAGGACCTCGACCAGGCGAACCTGCTCGTTCTCGTGGGCGCCAACACCGCCTGGTGCCATCCGGTGCTGTTTCAGCGCATGACGCGCAACCGGCAGGAGCGCGGCGCGAAGATCGTCGTGATCGATCCGCGCCGCACCGTGACCGGCGACGAAGCCGACCTGTTTCTGGCGCTTGCGCCGGGCAGCGACACCGCGCTGTTCGCAGGCCTCCTGGTGTACCTCGCCGAGGTCGGCGCGCTTGATGGAAAATACATCGAAGCGAACACGACGGGATTTGCCGCAGCGCTGGCGCGCGCCCGCGAGATCGCGCCGGATATCGCCGCGACCGCAGCCGCCACCGGTCTCGACGAAGGCGACGTCGCGCGCTTTTTCCAATTTTTCCGCTCCAAGGAGAAGGTCGTCACCTGCTTCTCGCAAGGGGTGAACCAGTCGGCGCAGGGCACCGACAAGGTCAACGCCATCATCAACTGCCATCTCGCCACCGGCCGGATCGGCAGGCCCGGCATGGGGCCGTTCTCGCTCACCGGTCAGCCCAACGCCATGGGCGGCCGCGAGGTCGGCGGGCTCGCCAACATGCTCGCCGCCCACATGGGCTTTGCACCGGACGAGGTGGATCGCGTGCGGCGGTTCTGGAGCGCGCCGCGCATGGCCGGGTGCGAAGGGCTCAAGGCCGTGCAGATGTTCGAATCCATCGAGCGCGGCGGGATCAAGGCGCTGTGGGTGATGGGCACCAATCCCGCAGTGTCGCTGCCGCGCGCCGGCGCCATGCGCGAGGCGCTGAAGAAGCTCGAGCTGTTCGTGGTGTCGGACAACGTGATCGGCAACGACACGGTGTCCGCAGTACCGCATGTTCTGCTGCCTGCCGCCGCTTGGGGCGAGAAGGACGGCACCGTCACCAACTCCGAACGCCGCATCGCGCGGCAGCGCCGCTTTCTGCCGCTGCCGGGCGATGTCAGGCCCGACTGGTGGATCATATCGGAGCTGGCGCGGCATCTCGGCTTCGGCGATGCCTTCGCCTATCGCGGTCCCGCCGACATTTTCCGCGAGCACGCCGCGCTCTCGGGCTTCGAGAACGGCGGCACCCGCCTGTTCGATCTCGGCGGGCTCGCTGAACTGTCCGACGACGACTACGACGCGCTCGAGCCGGTGCAGTGGCCGGTGCGCGCGAACGGTGACCGCTTCGCCGCGCGGCTGTTCGCCAACGGAAGCTTCAGCACGCCGGATCGCAAGGCGCGCTTCATCGCGCCTGAAAAGCCGGCACTTTCCGAAGCCGCCTGCGACGAATTCCCGCTGCGGCTGAACACCGGCCGGCTGCGCGACCAGTGGCACACCATGACGCGCACCGGTCAGAGCCCGCGGCTCGGCGCGCACAAGCCCGAGCCGTTCGTCGAGGTGCATCCGCTCGACGCCAGGCGCTTCGGGCTTGCCAATGGCGGCTTCGCGCGCCTCAAGAGCCGGCACGGCGCCTGCGTGCTCAAGGTCGTGACCAGCGCCGGCCAGCAGCAAGGCTCGGTGTTCGCGCCGATCCACTGGAGCAACAGCAATGCCTCCTCGGCGCGGATCGGCGACCTGGTGTCGCCGCAGACCGATCCGTTCTCGGGCCAGCCCGAGGCCAAGGCGACCCCGGTTTCGATCGAGCGCGTGGACTTCGCCTATCGCGGCTTTGCGCTGGCGCGCGCGGCCTTCGCCTTGCCGGAGGGCACCTGGTGGTCGCAGGTGGCGCTGCCCGGCACCGTGGGGTTCCTGTACGCCAGCAACGAAGGTCCCGAGGCGTGGCGAAGCCTCGCGCCACATCTTTTCCCGGACGCGGCGCTGACCGAGTTCGTCGATCGGAAGCGAGGGCTCTACCGCGCTGCAGCCTTCGCCGACGGCCGCCTCGAAGGCGCGGTGTTCTTGGGTCCAGCCGACGCGCCGCCGCAATGGGGCGACCTGCGCGACATGATCGGCGGCCCGGGCTTGGCGGAAACCGGACAGGTCGTCTGCGCCTGCTTCGGCGTCGGCGTTGCCGCGATCGCCGACGCGGTGGCCTCACGCAAGGCCACGAGCGTCGAAGAGATCGGCAAGGCGCTGCGCGCCGGAAACAAGTGCGGCACCTGCCTGCCTGAAGTCAGAAGCATCGTCACCCACGCGCTGGCCGGCCGGAACTCCAACGACCATGCGAAGGACCTCTCCAATGACCTCCATGCTCACGATCATGCCGAAGAACGCGCCGATGCCCGCTGAGCCGCGGCCGCCGCGCATGGAGCCGCTGGCTCGGCTGCCGGTGTTCTTCGCGCTCGAAGGCCGCCGCGCGGTCGTCGCCGGCGGCACGCCCGGTGCGGCCTGGAAGGCGGAGTTGCTGTCGGCCGCCGGCGCCGAGGTCCAGGTTTACGCGCCGGAGCCGTGCGAGGAGATCGTCGCGCTGGCGATCGACCCGCCGCGCGGCGCCGTCACCATCCATCGCCGGACGTGGCAGCCCGGCGACATCGCCGGTGCGGCCATCGCCGTCGGCGCCTGCGAGAACGACGGCGAAGCGCGGCGCTTCGCCGACGCGGCGCGCGCGGCCGGCGCCCCGGTCAATGTGGTGGACAAACCGGCATTCTGCGATTTTTCCTTCGGCGCCATCGTCAACCGCTCGCCGATGGTGATCGGCATCTCGACCGACGGCGCGGCTCCGGTGTTCGGCCAGGCGATCCGCGGCAAGCTCGAAGCGATGCTGCCGCGCGGCTTTGCGCAGTGGGCGGCGGCGGCGCGACGCTGGCGGACGGACCTGAAGACCTCGGGGCTCTCGTTCAACGCCCGGCGGCGGTTCTGGCAGCTGTTCGCCGAGCGCGCCGTGCGGCACCCTGACGCCGAGCCGCAGGCTTTCGACTACGACCTGCTGCTGAAGCAGACGCAGGCCGAAGGCGGGCGCGTCGAGCAGGGCTCGGTGACGCTGGTCGGTGCGGGGCCGGGCGATCCGGAGCTGTTGACGCTGCGCGCGGTGCGCGCGCTGCAATCCGCCGACGTCATCCTGTTCGACGAGCATGTTTCCGCGGCGGTTCTGGATTTCGCTCGCCGCGAGGCGAAGAAGCTCCTGGTCGGCAAAGCTCAAGGTGCGACCAAAACCGGCACCTTGATGGCGGGTCTTGCAAAATCCGGCCGCCGCGTGATCCGGCTCAGGGACAACGCGAGTGCAGCCGACGACGCAGAAATGACCGCGTGCAACAAGGCGTGCATCCCGGTCGAAATCGTTCCTGGCGTGACGGCACTCTCCACCCGTGTCCCGGACGCGGTGCAGCGCGTAGCGTAGCGAAGCGGTGCCATAAGCGCGTTTACGCGCGTCTTCGACGCGCTATGGCTGATCCGGGACCCCGGCTCCTATCGAAAGCAACCGGGTGCAAACCTAGGACGCGTTGCGCGCCAGCACGTGATCGGCGATCTCGGCCCGCGTGCCGACCCAGATGTCGTCCGCCGCCATCGCCTTTTCGATGATCTTCTCGAAATAATACGCGCCGCGGTGGTGGCCGAAGATGTGCGCGTGATTGGTCACGTCGATGATGCGCATCTCGTCGTCCTGCGAGCGCGCGATGTCGATCACCTCGTTGAACGACTCCAGCATCATCTTCGGCGGATGGCCGTATTTCATCGACGGCATGTCGTTGACGTCGTAGGACAACGGGATCGCCACGATCTTCTTGTTGCCGTACTCCATCACATAAGGCAGGTCGGCGTCGAACACGTCGCCGTACCAGCGATAGCCGTAGTCGGCGAGAAGCTTCGCCGTGGAGGGCTTCGAGGTGCCGCGCGGCGACAGCCAGCCCCTGATCTTCTGGCCCGAGGCCTTCTCCAAGAGCGCCGTGCAGCGCTCGATGTTCTTCTTCTCGTCCTCGTCCGACAGCAGCGCCGGGATCACATCCATCGCGTAGGAATGCGACAGCACCTCATGCCCGCCCTCGGCGATCGCCTTGACCGCCTCCGGCGCGCGTTCGCAGACCACGGCATTGACCATCACGCTGGTCTTGGCGCCGTGCCTGTTGAACGCGTCGAGCAGCCGGTAGATGCCGGTCTTCACCCCGTACGCCGCCCAGGAGATCGCCATGGTGTCGAGCACGCCATGTGGCAGCGGATTGCCCATCGGGCTGATGCCCGGCGCCTTGCCGTCCGACCAGGCTTCGAGGCAGACGTTGAACACCACCGCGATGCGCTTGTTGTTCGGCCACAGCCAGTCGGAATTCTTCAGCGGCACGGCGTTCCTCCGGTTTGTGTTGTGCCGGAAACGCTATCAGGAAACCGCGACCGGCGCGGTGTCGGGCCCGGGCGCGGATTGCCGGCATTACCGCCGCCGAAGGGATGGGCAAACGCACGAAGCGCCGCGCCGACGCGTTCCTGCCAGCCAAACTATCTCAAGTTGCAATTTTAAAATAAGCAATCAATGCTTGAAGTTGGCGGAACGAACCCGTTTCAAATTCGTGAGCGTTCTCAACGACACGGCGGCATGACGCCGGCTCACGCCGCGGGCTTTGTTTCGGGCTTTGTTTCTTTGGCCTCGAGCCCCAGCACCTTCAGGATTTCCTCCTGGATCGCCTGCCGGCCGGTGGTCTTGGCGGCCTCGTCCATCCGCGCCTCGTAGGCGATCCGCGCCGGGCGGTGGAACACCATGACGCGGTCGCCGACGTCCATCGCCTCGTTGATGTGGTGGGTGATGAACACCGCGGTCTTGCCGTTCTGCTTGACGAGACGGACGAACTCGGCGCGCAGGTCGCGCGCGGTCATCTCGTCGAGCGAGGAGAACGGCTCGTCGCAAAGCAGGATGTCCGGCTCGACCGCGAAGGCGCGCGCGATCGACACGCGCTGGCGCATGCCGCCGGACAGCGCGTGCGGCCAGTCGTTCTCATGGCCGGAAAGGCCGAGCCGCGACAGCCAGCGCCGCGCCACCGCCTCGGCATCGCTCTTCTTGGCGTCGAGGATCTCCAGCCCCAGCACCACGTTGTCGATCGCGGTGCGCCACGGCATCAGCCGGTCGTTCTGGAACACGATGCCGATCTTGCCGCGGAAATAGCTGAACTCCTTGAACGGATCGTGGCCGGTGACGCTCACCGTGCCGCTGGTCGGCTCGATCAGGCCCGACAGCAGGTTGAACATGGTCGACTTGCCGCAGCCGGTCTTGCCGAGAACGGCGACGATTTCGCCCTTGTCGATGGTGAACGACAGGCGGTCGACGGCGGTGAAGGTCCCCGAGCCGTCGGGCTTGGGGAAATCCTTCGAGACGTCGCTGAAGCGGATCAGAGGCTCAGTCATGGGACTTTTCTATTGAGCATGATCTTGTCCGAAAACCGATTCTCACTTTTCGGGATCATGCTAGGCCGCCCGCTCGGAGACCGGCCGGTAGCGCAGCAGCCAGTTCTCGATCCAGACGATGATCTGCTGCACCACCAGCACGAACAGCACGAGCTGGATGGTCCAGGCGAGCGCACCCGCCATGTCGAACAATTGCTGCTGGCGCAGGAGCTCGTAGCCCACGCCGCCGGTTGCGCCGACCAGCTCGGCCACCACGACGACGCGCGCCGCGTTTCCGAGGTTGATCTTCCATGCGGTGAGAATGCCCGGAAGGATGGTGGGCACGATCAGCACGCGGAACAGCGTCAAGCCGCGCGGGCGGAACGACATGGTCATCTCGAACAGGTCCTTCGACATCGAGCGGTAGGAATCCAGCACCTGGAAGGTGAACGCCGGCAGTGTCGTGATGATCATGATGAAGGCGATGCGGAACTCGGTGCCGTGAAACCAGATGATGGCGATGATGACCCACGACAGCGCCGGAATGCCCTGCAGGAACACCAGGAACGGCGTGACATAGCTCTCGATCTTGGGAAAACGGCCGATCGGGATCGCCAGCAGGCAGCCGAGCACGAACGCGCCGGCCAGGCCGACAAAGATGCGCGCGGCGGTCTCCAGAACCTGCTTCAGCTCCGGCCAGGTCACCAGGATCTTCACCGTACGGGCAAGAATGTCCTGCACCGGCGGAAACAGGTAGTGCGGAAAGAAATAGGATGCGATCTGCCAGGCGGCGAGCAGCACAACCGTGCTGGCCGCCGCCTGGAGGAACTGCTTGACGCGTGGATCGAGCTTCATCGAGGGCGGGCGATCAGCGCAGCGGCTTGTCGTAGATCGACGCTGCCGACGGCATGCTCGGCAGATAGTTGATGTCCATGCCGGCCTTGTATACCGCTTCAATGTCTTTCTTGATGTCGGCCGACTTGGTCAACTTCATGGCGAGCCGCTCGTTGGACTTGATCATCGCGGCCACCGCTTTCAGCTCCTCGGGCGGCGCACCCTTGGCGAGCAGCGGGGCGGCCTCCTCCGGGTTCTTCTGCACCCATTCCACTGCGGCCTTGTAGATGGTGTAGAGCTTCTGCACCTTGTCGGGATTGGCGTTGGCCCAGTCGGTGTGCGCGCCGACCCCGAGATACGGAATGGTGTTGGCGCCGACGTCCTTCCAGGTCTTGGCGATGTTGAGGTCGATGGTGCGGATCGACGGCTTCTTGGTGATCATCAGCGTGTAGGCCGGCTCCCAGATCTGCACCGCATCGGCGCGGTCGGCGATGGCGTAGCTGACGAGCCCGGGCGGCGCGGTGTTGACCACCTTGATTTTGGAGACGTCGACGCCCTGCTTCTTGGCGAAGAACTCGTACATCTGGTAGTTCGTGGTCGAGCGGGCGCCGGCCAGCTCCTTGCCTTCAAGGTCTTTCAGCGTCTTCACGCTGTCGCGCGAGGTCACCACGGCGCCCCAGTAGTCAAACAGGTTGAACAGATATGTCACCTTGACGCCGCGCACGTCGGCGAGGCCGAGCGTCGTCAGCGACGCGCTGCCGCCGATCTTGAACTCGCCGGAGTTGAACTGCGTCGCGTAGGCATCGGGCGTGCGCTCCTCGAAGGTGATGTCGAGGCCATTGGCGATGTCGAGCTTCTGCGCCTTGATGACCGGCGGCAGCAGCGCGCCGAGCGAGGGCGGCGCGAAGATCACGATGGTGAGCTTTTCGACCGCCTGGGCGCGGGCGTCCGCGGCCCCGCCTGCGGCGAACGCCGTGGCCGCGAGCGCGAGCGCCGGCCATTGCAGCAATTTCATTGACATGGAAACCTCCCTCTGAATCCCGTGCTTCAGCTGATCCGGAACAGCTTTTGCGCCGTCCCGCCATTGATCGCGGCGACCTGATCCGGCTTCAGGCCGGCCTTCGCCACGATCGTCATCGGCTCGTGGTCGCCGATGGGAAATGGCATATCCGAACCCAGCATGACACGGTCCGCGCCCATCATCTCGATGACAAAACGCAGCACCCGCGGATCGTGCTCGATCGTGTCGGTGTAGAGCAGGCTCAGCGCCTCCACGGGGTCCGACGTGCCGGGCGTGATGTCGTGGGTGCGCTTGAGGCGGCCGAGCACGATCGGCAGGCCGCCGGCCGCGATCGGCACGAAGATTTTCGCGTTCCTGTAGCGCGTCACGTGCCCGCTCATGGCGAGCCGCGACACCGCGACGAGCGCATCGCTGACGCGGCCGACGCCGTTCGCAAGGCCGTAGTCATGCACCCGGCTCTCGCCCGCCTCGAAGGCCGGATGGATGTGGATCACCGCGCCGGTGTCGTCGGCGGCCTTCCAGAACGGGTCGAGGTCGGGCGCGTCGAGCACGCTGCCGATGCCGCGCGGCAGCGTCGAGATCATGGCCCCGCGAAAGCCCTGCGCCATCGCGGCCTTGAGCACCGCAGCGGCGCGCGCGCCGTCCTGCATCGGCAGCGCCGCGAGCATCACGAATTTGGGCTCAGACCTCGCAGTCGAAAGCAACGCCTCGTTGACCATCCGGCACCAGGTCTCGCCGTCCGCCGCCGGCAGATCGTTGCCGAGCCAATCGGGCCAGCCGCCGTTCACCTGGGCGTCGATGCCCTGCTTCTGCATCCAGGCGAGGCGGCCGGCGACATCGCTCAGCCCCTTCATCGCCGGCCGGGTCGGCTTGGCGTTGCCGAAGGCAAGCGCCAGTCCCGCATCGTTGTCGATGATCTTCAGCGATGGCAGCTTCGGTCCGTCCTTGCGGATCGCAGCCAGCAGATCCGGCGGCACAAGATGGCCGTGGGTGTCGATGATCACGCGCTACTCGCTCTTCGTCTCTCTCTTACGCCTTCTCACGCGCCGCGGCGATCATGTCGCCGAGCCGCGCCACCTTGATCGGAAGCGAACTGACCACGATGCCGAGCGACCGGACCGCGTCGTTGACCGCGCTCGCCACCGCGGCCGGCGCCCCGAGATAGCCGCTCTCGCCCGACCCCTTCTGCCCGAACACCGTCAAGGGCGACGGGGTCTCGTGATGCACGATCTCGACCGGCGGCACTTCATGCGCGGACGGCAACAGATAGTCCATGAAATTCTGCGCCACCAGCAGGCCATCGTCGTTGTAGGCGAACTCCTCGTAGAGGGCAGCGCCTATTCCGTGGGCAATCCCGCCCATCGTCATGCCGCGCACGATCTTGGGATTGATCACCGTGCCGCAGTCGTGGCCGATCACGTAGCGCCTGATCTCGGGCTTGCCGAGTTCCGGATCGATGGTCACCAGCATCAGGTGGAACTCGAACGAATAGCACGGATACATCTGCACCCGGCCGTCCGGCGTGGGCAGCCCGCCGCCCGAGGGCACCGGCATGATGTGACTCACCGAAAGCCCCGGTTCCATGTCCGGCGGCATCCGGTGGATGTGGCGGTGTGCGATGGTGACGAGCTCGGTCCAGGTGCGCTTCTTGTCCGGCGCGGATTTGTCGAACACGTTGCCGTCCTGATAGACGATGCGCTCGGCCGGCACGCCGAGATCGTGCGCGGCGATCGCAATCAGCTTGTCCTTGATCTTGCGCGCCGCATGAAACGCCGCGCCGCCGAGCATGATCGCCATGCGGCTGCCGACCGGGCTGTTGCTCGGCAGCGAATTGAGCGAATCCGCGCGCACGACGCGGACCTTGTCGGGATCGACCTCCAGCACCTCGCCGACCACCGTGCCGACCAGCGTCTCGTGCCCCTGCCCGGCCGACGTGGTGTGCATGGTCGCGGTGATCGAGCCGACGAGATCGACGCTGATGCGGCACGAATCCATCCACGTCGTGGTGCCGACCCTGGGATTGAGCAGCGGCTCGAACGACGAATTGCCGCCGGAGGGCTCCAGGCAGGCCGCGATGCCGATGCCGGCGAGCGTTCCCGCGGCGCGCAGCCGGTCGCGCTCGGCCACGAGATCGGCATAGCCGGCCTGTCTGAGCACCTTCTCGATGACCGCCTGATAGTTGCCGCTGTCGTAGGTCGAGCCGCTCGGGATCAGATACGGAAAGTCCTCGTGGCGGATCAGGTTGCGCCGCCGCACCTCGAGCCGGTCGAGGCCGAGCTTGTTCGCCACCTCATCGATCGTTCGCTCGATCGCATAGTTGGTCGGCGACTGGCCGAAGGCGCGCACCGCCTCCTGCACCGTCTTGTTGGTGACCACCGCAATGGCCTGATACTGCACGCTCTTGATCTTGTACGGACCGACGATGGCGCCGACCGGCTTGCCGAGCTGGAACGGCGAGCGCCCGGCATAGGCGCCGACATTGTCCAGCGCCCGCATCTTCATCGAGCGGATCACGCCCTGGTCGTCGAACGCCACCTCGATATCGAAATTGCGCTCCGGCCCATGCATGTCGCCGCCGCGCATGTTCTCCAGCCGGTCCTCGATGAACCGCACCGGAAAGCCGAGCCGCCGCGCCAGATAGCCGACCAGCACCGTGTGCTTGATGCCGCGCTTGACGCCGTAGCTGCCGCCGACGTCCACGTCGTAATGCACCCGCACCGCCGACATCGGCAGCCTCAGCGTCATCGCCGTCTGGTCCGGGTATTTCGGCATCTGGATCGACGCCCAGACGTCGAGGATCTCGCGCCAGGGGTCCCAGCTTGCCGTCACGCCGAAGGTCTCGACCGGCACGGTCGCGCTGCGGCCCCATTTGACGGTGTGGCGGAATTTGTGCGGGCTTGCTGCGAAGTCCTTCTCGACCTCGCCCCAGACGAAGGTGCGGTCGAGCAGCACGTTCGAGCCGTGCGCGGGGTGCACCAGCACGCCGCCCTTGTAGGCCTCCTCGCCGTCGAGCACGAACGGCAGCGGCTCGTATTCGACCGCGACCAGCTCGGCGGCGTCCTCGGCCAGCGCCCGCGTGTCGGCCACCACTGCCGCGACCCATTCGCCGGCGTAGCGCGCAACGTCGACCGCGAGCGGCCGCCGCGGCACGTTCGGCGTATCCATGCCGGCCGCGAGCACGTTGGTCGCGCCGGCAAGCTCCGCCCCGTCGAGCACGTAGTGGACGCCCGGCAGCGCCAGCGCCGCCGACTTGTCGATCGAGACGATTTTTGCCGCCGGATGCGGGCAGGTCACGATGGCGACGTGCTTGACGCCCGCCGGAACGATATCGGCGGCAAAGTTGCCCTTGCCGACGACGAAGCGGCGGTCCTCGCGCACGCGGCGGTCGGACGAGACGAAGCGGAATTTTCCCGGTGCGCTCATGGCGATCCTGGCGGCTGGTTCTGGCCGCGCATGCGTTCGGCGGCGAGCGCGATCGCCTCGACGATCTGCGCATAGCCGGTGCAGCGGCAGATGTTGCCGGAGATCGCATCGACGATCTCCTCGCGTGTCGGCTGCGCATTCTTCGCGAGCAGCGAATGCGCCGCAAGGATCATCGCCGGCGTGCAGTAGCCGCACTGCATGCCGTGGGTCTCGCAGAACGCGTCCTGAAGGATCGACAGTTCGCCCGGCCCGGGCGACAGCCCTTCGATGGTGGTGATGGCGTAGCCGTCGGCCTGCACCGCGAACATCAGGCAGGAACGCACCGCCGTGCCGTCGATCAGCACGGTGCAGGCGCCGCAGACGCCGTGCTCGCAGCCCGCGTGCGCACCGTTGAGCTGAAGCTTGTCGCGCAGGCAATCGAGCAGGCTCGTGCGCGGCTCGACCTCGACCGTGTGCTGCTGCCTGTTGATGTCGAGCTCGACCTTCATGCGCGCCTCGCTGCGGACTGATAGGCGTCGGCGACGGCGCGGACCACCATGGTGACGGCGACGCGGCGGCGATAGGCGGCCGAGGCGTGGAGGTCGGCCAGCATTTCGACGTCGGCCAGCGCTGCCGTTGCGGCCTCTCTGACCTTCGCCTCGTCGAAAGCGCAGCCCGTCAACGCGTCCGCCACCGCATCGAGCCGCATCGGCACGGCCGTCGCCGCGCCGAGGCCGATCGTGGCGCTGGTGCACAACCCTTCGGCGTCGAGCGCGAGCTGCGCCGCGGCGGACACGAATGCAAAATCGCTCTGCCGCGCGTTGACCTCGTGAAAGCCTGTGCCCACCCGCGGCTCCTGCCAGACCGGGAAGCTGACCGACTTCAGGCAGGCGGCGAGCGGCAGCGAGGTCACCATGGGACCTAAGAAAAAGTCGGCGGCCGACATTTCATGATCCGCGCCGTTCTCCCGCCAGGTCAGCGTCGCTTCGAGCGTCACCGCAACCAGCACGATCTCGGCCGCCGCGTCGCCGTTGGCGATCGAGCCGCCGACCGTGCCGCGTGCGCGCGTCGCGCTGTGCCCGACATAGGGCATGACCTTGGCCAGCAGTGGAACCTTGGTCCGGATCAGCGGGTCGCTCTCGACCACATGCTGCCTTGTCGCCGCGCCGACCACCACCGCCGCGCCCTGCTCGCGAATGAAAGAAAGCCCCGGAATGCGCGCGATATCGACCAGCCGCGTCGGCCGGGCGAGCCGCATTGCCATCAGCGGCACCAGCGTTTGCCCGCCGGCGATCACCCGCGCGCCGTCGTCGGTCGCGAGCAAGGCGCAGGCCTCATCGATGTCTGCCGGGCGCGAGTATTCGAATGGAGCAGGCTTCATACCGTGACGCTTGGCACAATCCGCTGCCTAGTGCCAGTACGGCGGATAGCCGGAATTCTTCTGCTCAGCGTCAAGGAGCCGCAGCATCGCCGGCCATTCCAGCACGCCATAGGGCCGCCGGGTACCCGGTTGATAGAGATGCGCGGTGTGCGCGAGCACGTTCTCGCCCGGCACGTTCAGCTCGGTGCGCGCCGCCATCGCGTCGACCTGCGAGCGGCAGGACTGCTCGAGCTGATACATCAGGTTGAACGCCTCCGGCACCGATGGCCCGCAGGTCAGCAGGCCGTGGTTCTTCATGACAAGTGCATTGTGCTCGCCGAGGTCGTTGACGATCCGCTCGCGTTCGTCGAGATCGACCGCCGGCCCCTCGAAGTCGTGATAGCCGATGTGATTGTGGAAACGGATCGAGGTCTGCGACAGCGGCAGAAGCCCGCAGTTCATCGCCGACACCGCGATGCCCGCCCGCGTGTGGGTGTGCAGCACGCACTTGACGTCCGGCCGCGCCTTGTGGATCGCACCGTGGATCACGTAGCCGGATTTGTTGATGCCATAGTCGGTGTCGGGCTTGGTGATGATGTCGCCTTCGACATCGATCTTCACCAGGCTCGACGCGGTGATCTCCTTGTAAAGGAGGCCGTACAGATTGATCAGCAGGTGCTCGGTGCCCGGAATACGCGAGGTGACGTGGTTGTAGATCAGGTCGGTCATGCCGTACTGATCGATCAGCCGGTAGCAGGCGGCAAGCTCGACCCGGGCCTGCCATTCCTCCGGCGAGACCTGGTCTTTGACTGACTTGAAGTTGGTATCGTACTTCATGACACTCCGGGCCCAGATAAAGGATGGCTGGGGGTTGGCGGCAGCTTTTGCCCGGAGCATACCCTTTGCGCCAAGTTCAGGCCAAGCGAATTGGCCGCATAGCCGGAGTGTTTCGAGTGGCAGCCAGCGAGATTTTGCGGAACCCCTTCAAGGACAAGCTCGCACGGGGCGAGGTGGTCTCTTCCATGACGGTGCGGCTTTCGCGCTCGAGCGAGATTGCCCGTATCGCGAAAACCGCGGGCTTCGACATGCTCTATATCGACCTGGAGCACTCGCCGTTGACGCTCGATGCCACCGGTCAGATTTGCATGTCCTGCCTGGACCTCGGGGTGATGCCGGCCGTGCGGGTGCCGGCGAATACACCCGACTATATTTCGCGCATTCTCGACGCCGGCGCGCTCGGCGTCATCGCGCCGCATGTGCGCTCGGCCGCGGAAGCGCGCGAGGTGGTCAAGGCGGCGAAGCTACCGCCGCAGGGCGAGCGGTCCAACACCGGCGCCTTCCCCCACCTGCACTACCGCTCGTTTCCGGCTCCGGAGACCGCCAAGACCATCAACGACGCGACCATGGTGATCGTGCAGTTCGAGTCCGCCGACTGCCTGCCCAAAGCCGACGAAATCGTCGCGGTCGAAGGCGTCGACATCGTGCTGGTCGGGCTCAACGACATGCTGGGCGACCTGGGGCTCGCCGGGCAGTACGACCATCCCAAAGTCCGCGAAATCTATGAGACCGTGATCGCCGCCTGCCGCAGGCACGGCAAGCATTGCGGCGTCGGCGGGCTCGCCAGCCGCCCCGACCTGATGGCCGAGTACGTCCGCATGGGCGCGCGCTACGTCTCGACCGGGACCGACCTCGCCTTTCTGCTGGGTGCCGCGACCGCGCGCGCAAAGCAGATCAAGGACATCAAGGTCTGATGGCGGAGACGCAATCCACCGCCGGCCTCGTCTACGCCAGTTCGGTCGCAGCGGATGCTTTCGCCCGCTCGCTGCTGCAGGCGCATGGGGTGGCCCCGGAGGATGCAGCGATCATTGCCGGCTGCCTGGTGAGCGCCGACCTGCGCGGCGTCGACACCCACGGCCTCTGCCGCCTGCCGATCTATCTCGAGCGCGTGCGCGCCGGATTGATCAATCCGAAGCCCGATCTCAAGCCGCAGCGCATCACGCCGGTCGCGGCAACTCTCGACGGCGAGAACGGCTTCGGCTTCGTCATCGGCATGCGGGCGATGAACGAGGCGATCGCGATGGCGCGCGAATACGGCATCGGCGTCGTCTCCGCCCGCCGCTCGACGCATTTCGGCATGGCGGCGTCCTATGCATTGCCCGCGGTCGAAGCGGGCCTGATGGCGATGGTGTTCTCCAACGCCTCGCAGGCCATGCCGCCGTGGGGAAGCAGGCAGATGCTGCTCGGCACCAACCCGTTCTGCATGGCCGCGCCCGCAGGCAAGCACCGGCCGATCATCCTCGACATGTCGCCCGCCGTCGCCGCGCGGGGAAAAATCCGCAAGGCCGAACGGCGCGGCGAGACAATTCCGCTGGGCTATGCGCTCGACGCCGAAGGCCGCCCGACCACCGATCCCAAGGCCGCGCTCGCGGGCGGCGTGGTGCTGCCGATCGGCGAGCACAAGGGCTCTGGCATCTCGATGTTCATGGACATCTTCGGCGGCGTCATTTCGGGGGCGAATTTCGGTGGCGACGTCGGCGACCAGTACAAGACATTCGACCGCGCCCAGGACGTTGGCCACTTCTTCCTGGCCATGAAGCCCAATCTCTTTGTCACCGAGGATCAGTATCGCGCCCGCATCGACACGTTGATCGACCGCGTGAAATCCGCGCCGATCGCCGAAGGCTTCGCCGAGGTGCTGGTGCCGGGCGAGCCGGAAGACCGCATCGAAGCGCAGCGCCGCAGATCGGGCATTCCCTATGCGGCGAGCGAAGTGAAAGCGCTGCAGGACGAAGCCAAGCGGGCCTCGATCCAGCCGCTTGTGCTATCGGACCGGCCGATGGGATCATGATCAATGACGCTCGATCGAGTGTGCCGCTCTGGGTTCCCGCATTCGCGGGAACGAACGGCTGATAGGGCGGCGAACTCTCTCCCCGTTCGTCCCCGCGAAAGCGGGGACCAAGGGACGACGAATACGAACCATTCAATTGAACGGATCGGCAACACTCAAGAACACGCATGAAAATCGAAACGCCCGTCAACGGCTACGACATCGACGTGATGGTGGTCGGATATCCCGGCAAGACCGTCTGCCACGGCGGGCTCGGCTGGAGCACCATCGTGCTGCTGCGGGGCCACGGCCGGGTGGCGATGATCGACACCGGCGGCATGGGCGTGCGCCGCCTGCTGCTGGAGCGGCTGAAGGAGCGCGGGCTTAAGCCCGAGGATGTCACCGACCTCCTGCTCTCGCATGCCCACTACGACCACATGCTGAACTGGACCATGGTCGGCCACGCCCGCATCGTCATCGGCTCCCAGGAGATGAACTGGGCGCTGGGCGAGCCCTGGGGCCGGACCCCGGTGCCGGAGCTTTACGTCCGCGAGCTTCAAGGCTGGAAAACCATGCACGCCGCGGCCGACGGCGAGGAGGTGATGCCCGGCATCTTCGCCCGCGTCACGCCCGGCCACACCCCGGGCCACCTCTGCTACATCATCAAGGGCCGTGACCACGACGTGATCTATACCGGCGACGCCGTGAAAAACCGCGCCGAATTCCTCTGCGGCCGGACCGACATGACCTATGACCCGGCCGTCAGTTCGGCCTCCGTTGCGGCAATTTTGTCGCTATGGCGAGCGCGGCCGGGCAATATCGTCATCCCGGGACATGATATACCGATGGTCCTGAAGGAAGGGCGGCCTCACTATCTCGCCAGGCGCAAGGACGCCATAAAGGCCTGGTTCGGCGACGACATCGACACGATGACGACGCTGGAACTGTCAGTCCGGTAATGGGAGAGACGCCGATGCCCGTTCGTTCGACGCTGTTTGCCGCCGCCGGCGTGCTGCTGGCGCTGGCTGCGCCCGCCACAGCCCAGTCCGACTACCCGAACCGCCCGGTGCGGCTCATCATCCCGTTCCCGCCCGGCGGCAGCAACGACGTGGTCGGCCGCATGATCGGCGAGCAGCTCGGCAAGCAACTCGGCAAGCAGGTTGTGATCGACAACCGTGGCGGCGCTGGCGGCGTCATCGGCACCGAGCTCGCCGGCAAGGCGCCGGCGGATGGCTACACCCTGCTGGTGATTTCACTCGCGCACGCGGTCAACCCCTGGCTCTACAAGTTGCCCTACGACCCGATCAAGGATTTCGCGCCGATCGGCGTGATGGGCTCAGGCCCGAATGTCGTGGCGGTCAACCCTGCGCTTCCGGTCAATTCGATCAAGGAGCTTCTGGCGCTTGCCAAGAGCAAGCCCGGCGACATTCAGTATGCATCCGCCGGCGTCGGCTCGTTCCAGCATCTCGGCGGTGAGCTGTTCAAGCTCGAAGCCGGCGTCGACATGCTGCACGTGCCGTTCAAGGGCGGCGGTCCGTCGATGATCGACGTGATCGGCGGCCACACCAAGGTGGTGTTCTCCTCGCTGGTGCAGACCACGCCGCATCTGAAAACCGGCAAGCTCAAGGCGCTCGGCGTCGGCTCCAAGGAGCGCAGCAAGGTGCTTCCGGACGTGCCGTCGGTGTCGGAAGCGGGCGTGCCGACCTACGAGGCGGTCAACTGGTGGGGCATCGTCGCCCCTGCGGGCACGCCGCAGCCGATCATCGACAAGCTGCACGCGGCGCTGACCGCGGCGCAGGATTCGCCGGAGGTGGAGAAGCAGTTCGCGACCGAAGGCGCGATCGTCATCAAGAAGTCGCCCAAGGAGTTCGGCGCCTTCATGGTGAGCGAGATGCAGAAGTGGGAGCAGGTGGTGAAGAAAGGCGGCATCAAGGCCGAATAGCCACCGGAGACGCAACAACAACGGGGGGAAGTTGTGCCATGGCGAAAATGCGCGTTCTGCTGACGGCGGCGGTCGGACTGTCGATCGCCTTCTCGCTCGCGGCTCCGGCCGCGGCGCAGTCCGACTATCCGAACCGGCCGATCCGAATGATCATTCCGTTCCCGGCCGGCGGCAGCAACGACATCGTCGGCCGCGCCCTCGCCGCGCAAATGAGCGAGCGGCTCGGCAAGCAGATCGTGATCGACAACCGCAGCGGTGCCGGCGGCGTGGTCGGCAGCGAGGCGGCCTCCAAGGCCGCGCCGGACGGCTACACCATCCTCGTCATCTCGATCGCGCACTCGGTCAATCCGTGGCTCTACAAGCTGCCCTACGATCCGATCAAAGCCTTCACGCCGATCGGCATCATGGGCACCGGCACCAACGTGCTCACGGTGCATCCGAGCCTGCCGATCAACACGGTGAAGGAGTTCCTCGATCTCGCGCGGTCGAAGCCCGGCGAGGTGAGCTACGCCTCGGCTGGCATCGCCACCTTCCAGCATCTCGGCGCCGAGCTGTTCCAGCTCGAATCGAAGACGAAGCTGATGCACGTGCCGTTCCGCGGCGGCGGCCCGGCGCTGGTCGACGTGCTGGGCGGCCACAACAAGGTGATGTTCTCCTCGCTGGTTCAGGCCGTGCCGCACATCAAGACCGGCCGGCTGCGCGCGCTCGGCACCGGCGGCGCGGCGCGCGTGCCGGCGCTGGCGGAATATCCGACGATTTCGGAAGCGGGCCTGCCCGGCTACGAGGCGCTGAACTGGTGGGGACTGATCGCACCCGCGGGCGTGCCGCCGGCGATCATCGCCAAGCTGCACGAGGCGCTGGAGAAGGCGCAGGACTCGCCGGAAATCCAGTCGCAGTTCGAGAAGGAGGGCGCGGCCACCCGCAAGATGAGCACGGCGGAGTTCGGAGCGTTCATCGAAAGCGAAATGAAGAAGTGGGAGCGCGTGGTAAAGGAGGCCGGGATCAAGGCGGAATGACCGTGGTTTCCTTCCCCCACCCCCGAATCCCAACCGGCCTCGCGTAAGGGGCGGAGCAGGGCCCGTCGTCCATGCAGCTTGAATTCCGCAACAACCGCGACTTCTGGGCCGGCGTGATGCTGATCGTGGTCGGCGCCGGATCGGTCATCATCGCGCGCAACTATGCCTTCGGCACGTCGCTGCGGATGGGACCCGGCTATTTCCCGTCCGTGCTCGGCGGCGGCCTGGTGCTGTTCGGCCTCTATCTCGTGGTCATGGGCCTCAAGCGCAACGAGAAGATGGAAGGTGGCTGGTCGCTGCGCGCGCTGATCGTGCTGCCGCTGTCGCTGGTGCTGTTCGGCCTGTTGATGGAGCATGCCGGCTTCATTCCGGCCTTGCTGGTGCTGATCTTCGGCTCAGCCGCCGCCGGCACCGAATTCAAGCTCGTCGAGGTCCTGCTGCTGGCGGTCGGACTGACCGCATTCTCGGTTGCGCTGTTCATCTACGGGCTCGGCCTGCCCTATCCGCTTCTCGCCGGCTGGTGACGCGATGGATCTGTTCAACAACCTTGTCTTCGGCTTCGGCGTCGCCTTCACGCTGCAGAACCTCGGCTACTGCATCATCGGCGTGTCGGTCGGCACGCTGATCGGCGTGCTGCCCGGCATCGGCCCGCTTGCCACCATCGCGATGCTCTTGCCGATCACCTTCAATGTCGCCCCGGTCGGCGCGCTGATCATGCTCGCCGGCATCTATTACGGCGCGCAATACGGCGGCTCGACCACCGCCATTCTCGTCAACCTGCCCGGCGAGACCTCCGCGGTCGTCACCTGTATCGACGGCTACCAGATGGCGCGGCAGGGCCGCGCCGGGCCGGCGCTTGCCATCGCCGCCATCGGCTCGTTTGCCGCGGGCACCTTCGGCACCCTGCTGATCGCGCTGGCCGGACCACCGCTCGCGGAGATCGCGTTGAAATTCGGCGCGCCGGAGTACTTCTCGCTGATGCTGATGGGCCTCGTGGCCGCGGCGGTGCTGGCACAGGGCGACATCGGCAAATCGCTCGCCATGGTGGTGATGGGCCTGCTGCTGGGCATCGTCGGCACCGACGTCAACACCGGCGTGCAGCGCTTCTCCTTCGGCATCACCGAGCTGTCGGACGGCATCGGCTTCATCGTCATCGCGGTCGGCGTGTTTGCGGTCGGCGAGATCGTCGCGAACCTCGGCAACCCCGAGGAGCGCAAGATCTTCACCGACAAGGTGAAGAACCTGATGCCGACGCGGGCCGACCTGAAGGCGTCCGCGGGGCCGATCGCCCGTGGAACGGTGATCGGCTCGTTCTTCGGCGTGCTGCCCGGCACCGGGCCCGCGATCGCCTCGTTCTCCTCCTACATGCTGGAGAAGAAGCTCGCGAAGGATCCGTCGCGCTTCGGCAAAGGCGCCATCGAAGGCGTCGCCGGTCCCGAGTCGGCCAACAACGCCGACGCGCAGTGCAAGTTCATTCCGATGCTGACGCTCGGGCTTCCCGCTTCGGGCGTGATGGCGCTGATGCTCGGCGCGCTCACCATCCAGGGCATCCAGCCGGGGCCCGAGGTGATGACCACGCGGCCCGAGCTGTTCTGGGGCCTCATCGCCAGCATGTGGATCGGCAACGCGCTGCTGGTGATCCTCAACCTGCCGATGATCGGGCTCTGGGTGAAGCTGCTCCGGGTGCCCTATCGCCTTCTTTTCCCGGCAATCATGGCGTTCTCGGCGATCGGCATCTACAGCGTCAACAACTCGTCGTTCGAGATCTACCTCACCGCGCTGTTCGGCGTCATCGGCTTCCTCTGGATCAAGCTCGGCTGCAGCCCCGCGCCGATGCTGCTCGGCTTCGTGCTCGGCCCGATGATGGAGGAGCACCTGCGCCGCGCCATGCTGATGTCGAAGGGCAATCCGTCGGTGTTCTTCACCCGGCCGCTCAGCCTCGCCTTCCTGATCGCAACCTTCCTCATTCTCGTGATGATGATCGCACCTGCGGTGCGCAAACGGCGCGTCGAAGTGGCGGGGTGAGGGCCAGGTGAACCTCGACGATTTGGAGCGCCGGCGCTGGCGCGTGATCGAGCAAATCCTTCTTGCCGCCTTCGCGATCTTTGTTCTGTATTTTCTGACCGGATTCCGGTTCGAAGCGTTGGTGACGGGCGATACCCGTCAGGTCGATTTCCGCATGTGGTACCTGCTGCCGCCGCAAATCGCGGCGCAGGACTATCCATCGGTCGTCAGCGGCAACTGGCTGATCTCGTTTCCTTACCTGCCTTCGGCGGTGGCGATGATGCTGCCGCTCAGCCTGATGCCGCAGGTTGCGGCGTTCGTCGTCTGGATGATCCTGCAAGGTCTGTCCTTCGCCGTCGTGATCTGGGCGAGCCTGCACCTTGCCGGACTGGCGCGCTCGCATCTGCGCCTGCCGATTGCGGCCGCCGCCGTGTTCATCGTCAGCGCTCCGATCGAATGGGACATGCGCGCCCACAACAACAACCTGATCTATCTCGCCCTCATCATGCTGGGGCTCGTTGCACGGCGGACCTGGATCACGGCGATTTTGTTCGCGGTGACCGCCAATCTGAAGCTCTACAGCGCCGTCCTGATCCCGGGCTTTCTCTGGCGCGGCGAATATCGGCTGGCGCTCGCCAGCGCTGTCGCCGCGCTGGTTCTGGCCATTGGCTTGCCGCTCCTGACCTTCGGCGTGGATCACTCGTTCAAGCTCGGCCTGAGCTGGATCAACGAAATTCTTTATACGTTACACCCCGTCGGCACGGCCCAGCCGCCGCTGTCATTGCCAAGGGCCACGGGCACCTTGCTTGGCGTTGACCCCACGAGCGATGCCGCACGAATCGCCGCCCGGTGCGCGCAAGCGCTCTGGCTTGCCATGGTGCTCGGTTATTTTCTCGCGACTTGGCGCCGTTCCCCGAATGGCAATGCCGACATCGCGCGGCTCAGCGACGTCGTCGTGATGCTGATGCTGCCGCTGCCCTTCAGCAGCTGGCTCGTGCCCTATCACGCTGTCGTCATGCTGCCGGCCTTTGTGCTGATCGTGGCCGCCCTTGTCGATTCGCAACAACCAAAGAACCTGCGCATCGTGGCCGGGATTGCCTGCGCCGGCTGCATTGCACTGCGCTTTGCCGTCCCCGCATGGGATCTGCGCGCCGGCGTGCTCACGCTCAGCCTGATGCTGACGCTGCTCGCGCTCGGAGCGATCCGGCTCACCGCCGCACCGCCTGCCAGCGAGCTACGCCCAGTTTAGCCGCGCCAGGATCGACTTCCCCATCACCCAGTCCTTGTCCTCTTCCGACAGGAACGGGAGCTCCTCGGTGAAATGGGTGATGCGCTGGCGATAGGTCGCCTTGGCCAGTGAATTGGTCAGGTCGGTGCCCCAGTAGCAGCGTTTCGGCCCGTAGGCATCGAAGCAGCGCTTGATGTGCTCCGTCATGTCGCGGAACGGATAGGGCTCCATCGTGAAGTTCACCGCCGACGATACCTTGACCGACACGTTCGGATATTTCGCAAGCTTCACCACCTCGTCGATCGCGGGCTCGATCCGCCGCTCCTTGGCGATTTCCAAATTGAGGCTCATGTGGTCGATGATCAGCGTCAGCCCGGGATGACGCTCGGCCACGGCCGCAAACCGCGGGATGTTGTCGGGCGCAAAGAACATGATCGGCAGCCCCGCCTTCTCCGCCGCCGGGAAAACCCAATCGGCGCGGTCGAGCAGCGCCGCCTGCTCGCGCTGGAACGTCAGCCGGATGCCAAGCATGCCGGGCTGCTCCCTCCATTGCGGCAGCAGCGCCGCCGACTCAGGCTTGTCCAGCGGGATACGCCCCATGACGGCGAACCGCTTCGGGTGTTGCCTCACCGCCTCGATGGCGTAGTCGTTGCGGTCGCCCGGCCAGGACGCCGGCACGATCACCGCGCGGTCGACACCGGCCTCGTCCATCATCGGCACCAGCTTGTCGATGGTGAACGGCTCGGGAAGCTGCGGCTTGCGGCCCGGCACCCACCTCCAGTCCGGCGTCTCGGGAAGCCACAGATGCACCTGGGCGTCGACGATCGTCCGTCCGGCCACGGTCATTCGCGCATCCTCAAGGAATCAGGAGGATTTTGCCGAAGTGCTTGTTCGCGCGCATATGGTCATGGCCGGCCCGGGCTTCCGACAGCGGATAGGCCTGGTCGATCGGTACACGGATACGCCCGGCCTTCACGTCGTCCCAGAGGTCGGTGCGCATCTTGAACAGGATGTCGCGCACCTCTTCCACCGTGCGGGTGCGGAACGTGACGCCGATATAGTCGATGCGCTTTCGCGCGTGCAGATCGAAGTCGAACTCGGCCTTCATGCCGGCGAGCCGGCCGATGTTGACGATGCGGCCGAGCAGCGCGGTCGCCTGCATGGTCTGGCTCACCGTCGGGCCCGACAGCATGTCCACCGTCAGATGCACCCCCTTGCCGTCGGTCGCCGCCAGCACCTGCTCCGGCCACTTCGGGTCGCGCGTGTCGACCGCGATGTCGGCACCGAACTCCTTGAGCTTCGCCCGCCGCTCATCGTTGGTGGAGGTGCCGACCACGAGCTTCGCGCCCATCAGCTTGGCGATCTGCAACCCTATGATACCGACGCCGGAACTCGCACCCTGCACCATGACATATTCGCCGGCCTTCATGCGCCCCGCGGTGACCAACGCGTTGTGCAGCGTGTTGAGACCGATCGGCAGCGTCGCCGCCAGCTCGAAGCTCATGCCGTCCGGCACCTTCATGGCGCGGCCATAGTCACTGACCGCGTATTCCGCATGGCTGCCCGGGCTGTGGCACATCACCCGGTCGCCGGCCTTGAAGTCGCGGACCTCGGCACCCGCTTCGACGACCTCGCCGGCGAACTCGCTGCCGACCGGACGCCCGGCCATCGCGCCATGGCTGGTGTCGCCGCGCGCGGAACCCAGATCGGCGCGATTGAGCGCAATCGCCTTGATTTTCACCAGGATGTCGGTCGGTTTCGGCTTGGGCGGCGGCACGTCCTCGATGACAACGCCCTCGGGTGACGCAACTCCGGCTTTCATGACTTGCTCCCTCCCCGCTCAACGATGCGCAGAACGGTACAATGATAATGCTCGAAGCGGAACACCTCATCTCCGCGGCAGCACCTTGCCTGCTGCAGCGGAACATGCATCGCGCTGCGCGCGCATGCGCGAGACGTTTTGATTCTACGAAATCGTTTTGATTCAAGCTGCGAAAGCAAGTTCGCGCGTCTCGCGAAAACATTTCACTCGCCGCATCACATAACATGGTACCGGCGCACACGAAGTTTTTCAGGATGCGATTCATTGAAACAAGATTTGATTCTGCACGCGCCACCGTTCGCCGCATTTCCTCACTTGGTCGCGCGCAGAATTTCGCCCGTAGAATCGACCTTCTCGCACGGTGCGATCAGCGTTGCGCGCGTGCGTCCCGCTGCACGCATGGGCACGTCACACAAACTGCAGACCGCTGCCATCAAGCTGTCGGAAACAGCAGTGTATTTTTTCCGCTGCGACCATAGAAAAAACGCAGAGACGAGCGACCGTGAGAGGAATAAAAAGCCGGCAGCGCAAGGCCGCGTGAGACTGGGCGACGAACGCAAGCCCAAGAGGGAACATCAATCTCCAGGCAGAGAAAGAAAAGGAACTTGAAATGGCGACGTACGATCTTACCCAAGCCGAGTTGAGCGCTGTTATCAGTGGCAACCTCGATGCCTCTGTCAGAGATTTTGTCCTCAATTTCCTCTACGACGATGAAAACAGTCCCGGCAACAGCGCTTTCGGTCAGGCGCAGGGAATGGGGCACAACAATCCGCCGGATGATACCATCACGGTCCAGATCAGCGACGGCTTCCAGCCGCTGGACAAGAAGGCCGAAGCTCTCGTCCTGAACAACGAGCACGGCGTGGTGGAGACCGGCGGCAAGCTCGAGGCCATCATCCAGAATGTGTCGACCGACTCCGATCTTCGGGTAACCGGCAACCAGGACGTTCTGGTTGCCACCGGCACCGGCGACAATCTCGTCGACATGCAGAACTCCGGCGACGATATCGTCCTGACCGGGAGCGGCCAGGACACCGTGTTCGATGGCGAAGGCAACGACACCATCCTTGCCGGTGACGGCAACGACTCGATCGTCGGCGGCGCCGGCAACGAGCAGTTGTTCGACGGCCAGGCCGGCAACGACACGATCTTCGGCGGCGACGGCAACTTTGACACGCTCTCGGGCGGCGACGGCCGTGACCTCCTGTTCGGCGGCGACGGCGACAACCAGGTCCTTCAGGGCGGCAATCAGAACGACCAGATCTGGGGTGGCGACGGCGACCGCAACCTGCTGCTCGGCGGCACCGGCTCCGACACGATCTTCGGCGGCGATGGCGCGAACAACACGCTCAGCGGCGGCGACGGCAACGACCAGATCGCCGTGGGCGATGGCGCCAATCAGCTTGCCGATGGCGGCGCCGGCAACGACACCATCTGGGCCGGCGAAGGCGGCAACACGCTGTTCGGCGGCGGCGGCGACGATACGTTCGAGATCACCAGCCACACCGGCGACAGCACGATCATCGGCGGAGTTGGTCACAACACCATCGACTTCAACGATCGCGCGTCGACCGACGTGGACTCGATCGAGACCATCGCCGGACAGACCACCATCACGTTCACGGATGGCCAGACGATTACCGCGAGCCAGGTCCAGGATCTGGTGTTCTCGGATGGCACGCAGAACCTGCCGTAATCGCGGCCGCTGCGAATTGAGGCAAACGACGACGCCCTCTCCGTTACGGAGAGGGCGTCGAATTTTTATATATCAGTTGCGCCAATCTCGTTTCAGGCGGTGGCTTTTTGCTGCGCCTTCATGCTGTCCCACCACGGACAGACGCCCGGCATCTGGTTGAAGTTGCCGTCGAGCACCTGCACCGGCTGGCGCAAACCCGCTTCCGCGGACTGGATGCAGAGCTGGCGCGACTCCTCGCGCTTCTCCGGTGACATCCACTTGCGGTCATGGCCCCAGAGACTCGGCCCAAGCTCGCGCTCGAACGGCTTCCAGGTGGCATCGTCGATGCACTGGCCGCCCCAGCCGTACTCAACCATGAAGCCCGACGGGTTGTAGGTGTAGAACGAGGTCACGTAGTCGCCCGAGTGCCGGCCGAGCGTGACTGCGATCTTGTCGGGATCGCCGAGCGCGAGATCGTAGCCCTGTCCCACGTCGTCGAAGCTGAACAGCTCGACCATCATGTGGTGGACCATATTCTTTCCGGTCTCCATCATGGCGAAGCTGTGATGGCGCGGATTGACGTGGAAGAAATAGCCGGGGAACGGCCGCATCCAGTAGTCGCTGAGCTTGAACTCGAGGATGTCCTGGTAGAACGGCATCACCTCGGCGAGCCGCTCGAAGTGCATCACCACATGGCCCATGCCCAGCGGTCCGGTGCGGAACCCGGAGATGTTGCGGCCGGGCTTGAACGGGTCGGAAGCGGTCGCGGCACCATGGAAGAACTCCAGCCGGTTGCCCGCCGGATCGCTCGCCACGACCAGGTCCTTGACGTGCCGCTCGTCGGCCAGCGCCCGGGAGCCGCGCGCCACCTTGGTGCCGTGCGTCTCGAGTTTCGCCGCGACCGCGTCGAGCGCGGCCCCATCCGCCACCTCCCAGCCGAAGAAGCCGATGCCCTGCCCGCCGTCGGCGTCGACCACGAGGCGCTGCTTGCGGTCGTCCATGCGGAACGCCATCGTCGCGCGCGACTTGTCGATGCGCTGCAGCCCGAGGAAGTTCTGGCCGTAGCTCGCCCAGTCTTCGAGGCTCTTGCAGCGAACTCCGACATATCCCAAGGCTTGGACGTGCATGGTCATTCCCATTGCGGTTGCGATGCGGAGCCTATTTTAGCACGGGAACCCAAGACTGCATAAGGCACGGGACCAAGACCGCCGTGCGCCGCCCTGGTCCCGTTTCAAGCGTAAACCGACTTCACCCGGTTCCGGATTTGCGGCGAGTCCGCCGGATAGCGATAGGCCCGGAACACCTCGTTCGACGGATCGCCCGCCCGGTCCGGTCCCATGAACGGGCTGACATATTCCCAGACGATCTCGCCCGCAGGCGTCACCTCGAACAGCCGCCCCCATTGCCCCTCGCATATCAGCGTGTTGCCGGTGGGCAGCCGCTGCGCGCCGCTGATGTGCGGGCTGAAGAAGGTATAGGCGGGCTTGGCCCGATACTCCCACACCGCCTTGTGCGTGTTGGGATCGATCTCGATCACCCGCGAGAACGGATTGGTCGTGGTGTTGATGCCGTTCGCGAACAGCGTGAGGTTGCCGTTCGGCAGCAGCACGCAGTCGTGCTGCATGCCGAAGCTTTCGTCGCGGTGCTCCCACTTCATCTTTTTGGTCTGCCTGTCGATCAGCCCGATCATGTTGAGGCGGCGAAAGCTGATGTAGATGTCGCCGTTCGGCAGCGGAAAGATCGCGTTGGCGTGGGCGAATTCGTCGCGAAGCTGGTTGCTCACGAGAGGGTATTTCTCCACCTCCATGTCGCGCCAGGCCTGCCACTCCCACACCGTCTTCCCCTCGGGTGTGATCTCCAGGATCGTGTCGCCGTACATGCAGCCGTCGGGATGGCTGGTGCCGGGCAGCCCGCCGGGAATGCGCCTGGCAATCTCCGGCGGCACCACCTCCCAGCCGAGGAAAATCGTGTTGCCGTTCGGCAGCCGCCGCAGGTCGTGGTGCTGGCCGACATGGGTGTGCTCCCACAGCACCTTGCCGTTCCAGTCGTATTCGCGAATGAGCCCGCCGCGCCCGCCCATGTGCTGCGGCCCTTCCTTCAGGCGCCCGGCCCAGAGCAGGTTGCCGTTCTCCAGCAGATATCCATAGGTGCCGGTGACCAGTGGATGATGCCATTCGTGCACGACATCGCCGTGCAGCCCGACGATGTAGGTCGCCTTGCCGTTCAACGGCGAGAACAGCGTATAGCCGGGCGTGGTCCGCTCCCGGTCGTGAAGCAGCAGTCCGAATTCGCGGTGACGCATACCTTTACCCTCTCGCGCTGTGGCGCTCCTGGCCCTTGTTCATTTCCTCGGCGAGCATCCGCTCCGCTTCCGCGGTCATGAGCGCGAGGACCTCGTCGAACACGCGGAAATCCGCCGCCGAGACACAGCCTTCGAGCCGCTCCTGCCGCTCGCGGATGAAGGGGCCTGTCGCATCGGCAATCGAACGGCCCGCCGGCGTGAGGCGGACCACCCGCAGCCGCCGGTCCTGCGCGTCGACGACCCGCGTCGCCAGCCCGCGGTCGATGAGGTCGGTCAGGGCACGCGTGGCGTGCGCCTTGTCGAGCTGGGTGTGCTCGGCGATCTCCCGGATCGAAAGCGCGTCGGATTGCGACAGCACCGCGACGATCCGGTGCTCGGCGAGATTGAGTCCGAACTCGCGGCGGCTGTACAGCAGGGTTTGCTGCGCCAGCGCATCGGCAATCCTGTTGAAGCGATAACCGAACCGGCGGTCGACCGGCACCTGTGGCCCGGCATGAGACGGTGAGGCAGGCTTGGAAACAGGTTTGGGCATCGGCCCTGTATAATCGAGAATTCATTGTAATTTCAATGTTGACTTCGCAATGATCTCATGGAAATTTCAACGATCAAGGACGCAAATGCCCGTCGAATGTTGCTGACCGGTCCTTCAGGAAGGAGTCCGTCATGCTCACTCAAGCTTCGTTGCGGGATTGCGCGCTCGGCGCGGCTCTGTTGCTGGCGGCGTGTCTGCCAACCGCCGCCCAGGACAGCGCCGACTACCCCAATCGCCCGATCCGCGTGATCGTGCCCGTCGGCGCGGGCGCGGGCATCGACAATGCGGCACGGATCACCGCTGCTGCGGCAGAAAAGCACCTCGGCCAGAAGTTCGTCATCGAGAACAAGCCCGGCGGCAGCCAGAGGGTCGGCACCTCCATGGTCGCGAAATCGGCACCGGACGGATACACGCTCCTGTTTACCAGCCCTTCGCCGATCGTGGTGCAGGAGTTCTTCCCGCCCAAACCCGACTTCGATCCGGCGCAGGATTTCCAGCCGGTCGCCAACGGCATGTTCCAGCCGGCCCTGCTGATCGTGCGGCCGACGCTCGGCGTGAGATCGGTCGATGAGTTCGTTGCCTACGCCAAGAAAAATCCCGGCAAGCTGTCATTCGGCGTGCAGGGAATCGGCGGCGAGATGCACCTGACGCTCGAGCATTTCAAGAAGACCGCCGGAATGGACATTACGCCCGTTCCTTACAACGCCGGAGCGCAGGCGATCGTCGATCTGCTGGCCGACCGGCTCGATGCCATGTTCCTGGTGGTGCCGCCGATCAAGGCGCACGTGGACAGCGGCAAGCTGATCGCGCTGGCCACGCTCAACGCCAGGCGGATCGAGGCGTTGCCGAATGTGCCGACAATGGCCGAGGTCGGCCGCAGCGAAATGACGGGCACGATCTGGTTCGGCTATTTCGCCCCCTCGAAGACGCCCAAACCGATCATCGACAAGCTTGCGCACGCATTTGCGCAGCTTCGGTCCGACACGGCCCTGGCCACGCGCGTCGCCGAGATGGGCGCCGAGCTTGCGCCGATCGGTCCGGCCGAATTCGCCCGGCTGATCGAGCGGGACCGCGCCCGATACGGCAAGATCGTGAAAGAAGGCAATCTCGCCAAGCAGAACTGACCCCAGAACTGACCCAAGGTCAGGCGTTGCAGGAACGCCACGCCGCCCGATCCGGGCGGGCCATAGCGCACGGTCCATCCTTCGTCACATTTCCACCGGGAGCGCGGCTGCGCTGTCAACGGCTGACAATGTCGCCTTTGCATCGGGCCCGGAGCCTGCCAACATCGCTTGATCGTTCGGCAAGGGAGGCCCGTTATGCACAGAACGTCGCGGTGGATTGTCGGCGCTTTGCTCGCGCTCGGCACGAGCGCGCCGGCATTGGCTCAGGACGCGGACTATCCGAACCGTCCGATCCGTGTGATCGTGCCGTTCGGTGCCGGAGCCGGCGTCGATACCGCGGCCCGGATCACGGCAGACGCCGCCGAAAAACATCTGAACCAGAAGTTTGTCATCGAGAACAAGCCCGGTGCGGGCGCCCGCCTCGCTGCGGCGCTGGTCGCAAACGCTACGCCCGACGGCTATACGCTTCTGTTCAGCCCGCCGGCGCCGATTGTCGTCACCGAGCATTTTCCGCAAAAGATGGATTACGTTCCCGCCCGCGATTTCCGGCCGGTATCCGTCGCAGTCTTGCAACCGGCCGTGCTGGTCGTGCGCCCCACGCTCGGCGTCAAGTCGGTCGATGAGCTCATCGCCTACGCGAAGAACAATCCCGGCAAGCTGCAGTTCGGCGTTCAAGGTCTTGGCGGCGAGATGCACCTGTCGGTGGAGCTGTTCAAGAAAACCGCCGGCATCAGCATCAATCCCGTTCTCTACAATGCCGCGGCTCACGCGATCGTCGATATGCTGGGCGACCGGCTCGACGCCATGTTTCTGGTGATCCCGCCGATCAAGGGCCATCTCGACACCGGCAAGCTCCTGGCGCTCGCAACGCTCAATGCAACACGCATCAGCGCCCTGCCCCGGGTTCCGACCATGGCGGAGCTCGGCAGGCCGGAGATGACCGGCACCTTCTGGTACGGGTATCTCGCGCCCGCCAAGACGCCGCAAGTGGCGATCGACCGGCTGGCATGGGCCTTCCGGCAATTGCAGGGCGATAGCGCCCTCAAAAATCGCGTCGCCGAATTGGGCGCCGAGCTCAACATCATCGGCCCTGCGGAATTCGCCAAACTGATCGAAAGCGACCGCGCCCGCTACGGCAAGATCGTGGCTGACGGCAATCTGGCCGCCACGCAGAACTGACCGCACACAAGATAGAGCGTTGCAAGAACGCCACGCCGCCCGATTTAGGGCGGCGCGAGGGTGGCATTTTCGCCATCCAGCGCTCATATCCCGGCGACCTCCAATCGCCGGACCTTCCCTCCCCGTGCAAACCATCCTGTCCATCGCCAACCTGTCGAAGACCTACGCGACCGGCTTCAAGGCGCTCAAGAACATCAATCTCGACATCCGCCGCGGCGAGATCTTCGCGCTGCTCGGGCCGAACGGTGCCGGCAAGACCACGCTGATCGGCATCGTCTGCGGCATCGTCAACGCCTCGTCCGGCACCGTGACGGTCGACGGCCACGACCATGTGCGCGACTATCGCGCCGCCCGCTCGCTGATCGGTCTCGTGCCGCAGGAGCTGCACACCGACGCCTTCGAGTCGGTCTGGGCGACCACGACCTTCAGCCGCGGCCTGTTCGGCAAGCCGGCCAATCCGGCCTATGTCGAGCAGGTGCTGCGCGACGTGTCGCTGTGGGACAAGAGAGACTCCAAGATCATGACGCTGTCCGGCGGCATGAAGCGTCGCGTGCTGATCGCCAAGGCGCTGGTGCACGAGCCGCAGATCCTGTTCCTCGACGAGCCGACCGCGGGCGTCGATGTCGAGCTTCGCAAGGACATGTGGGAGGTGGTGCGCAAGCTTCGCGCCTCCGGCGTCACCATCATCCTCACCACCCACTACATCGAGGAGGCCGAGCTGATGGCCGACCGCGTCGGTGTCATCAACAAGGACGAGCTGATCCTGGTCGAGGACAAGATCGAGCTGATGCACAAGCTCGGCAAGAAGCAGATGACGCTCGAGCTTCAGCAAAAGCTCGGCGCGGTGCCGGCTGGCCTCGAAGGCTACGACCTCGAGCTGTCCGCCGACGGGCATGCGCTGATCTACACATACGAGGCGCAGGGCGACCGCCGCGGCGTGACGCGGCTGATCGAGGAACTGCTGCGCCAGGGCATCCGCCTGAAAGACATTCACACCACGCAAAGCTCGCTCGAAGACATCTTCGTCGATCTGGTCAGGAGCGAGACATGAATTATCGCGCCGTCTGGGCGATCTACCGGTTCGAGATGGCGCGCACCGGGCGCACCATCTTCCAGAGCATCGTATCGCCGGTCATTTCGACCGCGCTCTACTTCGTGGTGTTCGGCGCTGCGATCGGCTCGCGCATCCCGGAGATCGAGAACGTCCATTACGGTGCGTTCATCGTGCCGGGTCTGGTCATGATGATGCTGCTGACGCAGAGCGTGATGAACGCCTCGTTCGGCATCTATTTCCCAAGATTCGTCGGTACGATCTTCGAAATTCTTTCCGCCCCAATATCGGCGATCGAGATCGTGCTGGGCTATGTCGGCGCAGCCGCAACCAAGTCGATCATCCTCGGCCTCATCACGCTCGCGACCGCGGCATTTTTCGTGCCGCTGCGTATCGAGCATCCGGCCTTGATGATCATGTTCCTGGTGCTGACTTCGGTAACCTTCAGCTTGTTCGGCTTCATCATCGGGCTGTGGGCCGAGGGCTTCGAGAAGCTGCAGATCATCCCGCTCCTGATCATCACGCCGCTCACCTTCCTCGGCGGCAGCTTTTATTCGATCAACGTGCTGCCGCCATTCTGGCAGACGGTCAGCCTGTTCAACCCGATCGTCTACCTGATCTCGGGCTTCCGCTGGAGCTTTTTCGAGGTCGCCGACGTGAGCGTGACCGTGAGCATCGTCATGATCGCGGTATTTCTGTCGATCTGTCTCGGCATCGTCTGGTGGTTTTTCAAGACGGGCTACAAGATCAAGAAGTAAGCCCCCGCGCGGAGCGGGCTCAGTTCACGCAGCCCTGCGCTGCGCGAGCTTCACCCACGCCAGCGCCGCAAGCGGCACCACCGCGATCAGCACCGCCGCGATCCCCGCGGCCGGCAGGCTTGCGCATTCCACCAGCGGGCCGGTCACGATCGCGGCGAGCACCGTCATCGCCCCTCCGCCGCTCTCGCTGACGCCGATGGCCCGGCCGCGATGCTGGGTTTCGACATGGTCGGCGATCATCGCGGTCGACGCGACGTTGGCGGCGCACCAGCCGAGGCCGACGAGGAACGTGCCGAGCGTCACTGAGACGAACCCTTCGGCGAAGGCGACAAACAACGCGCCGACGAGCGCGATCGCCACGCCCGGATACATCACCTGCTCGCGGCCGTAGCGATCGGCGGCCCAGCCGATCGGGATGGTGAACGCGAACATGCCGGCCGAATGGAACATGTGCGAGATGGTGATCGCGGTCAGCGAATGGCCGTGATGCGACAGCACCAGCGAGGTCAGCACCATGACGATCGCCATGTTGCCCTGTCCCGCGCAGTTCGACAGGATCGCAAGGCGCGTCGGCACGTTGCGAACGAGATCCCACGAATTGAACGCGGGCGCCTCGCCTGCGGCGCGTTGCGGCGGCGGCGTATAGTCCGGATAATAACGTTGCAGGTTCATCCCGATCTCCTTCGGATCGGGACGCACGAAGGTCACCAGCGCCATGCCGGCGAGGATCAGCGCCGGCATCATCAGCCAGGGCAGCCCGAGCGCCGAATAACCGGTCCGCTGCGACACCATTTCGGCGAGTGCCATCACCAGCGGGCTTGTCGCGACGCCGACCAGCGAGCCGGTGGCGATGAAGCCCAGCGCCATCCCGCGCATCCGCGGCGGATACATGTCGGCCGCAGCGACCCGGAGCTGCTGGCCCGCGCTGACGCCCATGGTGAACACGATCATACCGAACGTCAGGCCCACCGCGCTGTTCAGCAGCATCGCGATCCCGGTGAGCAGCGTGCCGAGCATCGCCAGCCCCTGCCCGAACAGGATGCCGGGGTTGCGGCCGAACCGGTCGGTGATCTGGCCGATCGGATAGGACACCAGAAAACGGCTTACCCCGAACAGCCCGACCGTCAGCCCGGCAAGGCTCGCCGAGCCGGTCACCGCCAGCACCATCAGCGGGCCGATGCCGTAGGCGAGCTGCGTGCCTGCGCCGATGAACGACTGCGACAGCGCAAACAGCGCGGTGTTGCGTTTGATCAGCGGCGGAATGCCGCTGCCGCGGGCAACCGGCTTGTGCACGTTAGCTGTTCACGAGCTGCGGTTGCGGGCGCGGCACTGCGGCCTTCGGCGCAGGCCCCGAGAAGGCCGGCATCACATCGCGGGCGAAGGCGCGGAGGTTCTCGCGCGAGCCCGAAGGCCCGTTGAGCAGGATGTGCTCGACGCCCGCCGCCCGCAGCCGTGCGAGCTTTTCCGCGATCTCGTCCGGCGTGCCGAACATCGCGCTCTCGGCCGCGGCATCGAGCGTCTGGTCGAACGACAGCATGCTCGACTTGCTGTCGCCGCCCGGCACCTGCGCCAATTTCGCAAGCCGCGTCTGGTTGGCGAGCCGCGCCTCGATGGCCCTGGCCTTGTCCTCGGCGTTCTTCGCGACGAAGAAGGCGCGGCTCACCGCCACGTCCATCGGATCGAACTTGCGGCCCATGGCCTCGACTTCGGCCTTGTAGATGTTGAAACGGTCGATCGCGAGCTGCGTCGACGCCAGCTGGTCGAGCATCAGCTTGCAGCCGCGCCGCGCCACCTTGCGGATCGAATCCGGATTGCCGGCCGCCATCCAGATCGGCGGATGCGGCTTCTGCCTGGTCGGCGGCTCGACGATGATGTTCTCGAAATGCCAGAACTTGCCGTGGTGCGAGAACCGCTCGTTCGAGGTCCACGACTTCAGGATCAGCGCAAGCCCCTCCTCGAACCGCTCGTCGGCCTCCTCGATCGGGATGCAGAAGCTTGCGAATTCGTTGTGGCGGTAGCCCTTGCCGACGCCGAATTCGAGCCGCCCGCCGGACAAAAGATCGATGGTCGCCGCCTGCTCGGCGAGCAGCACCGGGTTGTGCCAGGGCAGCACGATCACCGCGGTGCCGAGCCGCAACGTCGACGTGTTCGCGGCAACCCAGGTCAGAAGGTTCAGCGACGCCGAAACCTGGCCGAATCCGGTGAAGTGGTGCTCGACCACGAAGGTCGAGTCATAGCCCAGCGCCTCCGCCTCGACGTTGTATTCAATGTAATCCCGGAACCCCTGACCGCTGTCGAGGTCGGGGCCGCCGCGTTGCGCCTGCGCGCTGCCGAACAATCCGAATTTCATCCCGGGCATCCATGTTTGATTCCGGCCAATGTATCGATCCGGATCGGTCGTGTCAGCGCGATTTGGCAGGCGCGGCCCTCCCCTGCGAGGGCCGCTGACCTCTTTTTTTGCGTCTATTGAACCGGCTTCGACCGGTCCACCGCCGCGCCGCGCAGATAGACCGCGGAGATCTTGCGCGTGTTCTTGATGTCGTCGAGCGGATTGGCGTCGAGCACGATGAAGTCCGCGCTCTTGCCGGCCTCCACCGTGCCCGCGTCGGCAAGCCGCAGAAATTCGGCACCGTTGCGGGTCGCGGCCACGATCACCTGCGCCGGCGTCATGCCGGCCAGCACCATGTCCTCCATTTCGTCGTGCGGTCCCCACGGCCGGTTGCCGTCGGTTCCCATGGCGATGCGGACGCCGGCGTCGCTCAGCCGCTTCAGGTTGCGCGCCTGGATCGCGTGAAAGACCTGGGCCGGGGCACTGTCGACGTTGGCCTTCTCGAGCCTTTCGAACTCCTCCGCCGGCAGGCCCGGCTTCATCCAGCTCAGGTCGGTCTTCACCCCGCGCTCCGGCAGGTTCGGGATCAGCACCAGGCTGGGCCGCGCCTTGAACATGGCGATGAACTCATCATCGATATCACGGTCGCGGACGCCATGCGCGAAGGCGTCGAGATTGGCCTTGATCAATCCCTTGGCGTCTTCCAGCTCGAACAGGTGTGCCGTGACGCGCAGGTTGCTCTTGTGCGCCTCGGCGATGATGGCGCCGTAGATCTCGGGCGTCAGCTTCTTGTACTTGCCGCGCCAGTCGTCGACCCAGATCTTGACCAGATCGACCTTGCGCTCGGCAAGCTCCTGCACCGCCTTGACCGCTTCGGCTTCGGTGTTGATCCAGTGTGGCGCCGTCATGCGGCCCGGCTCGGGCATGGTGATGCCGCGTCCTGCGCTGAGATATCGCGCCGCGCCCGGAATGGTCTCGCTGCGGATCGGGAGCATGTCGTAGAGGTCGGCGCCCATGCTCATCACCGCGCCGACGCCGAAGTAGGCGCGCCGCTTCAAGTCGATGATCAGCTTCTCGCGGGTCGGGCTGAGATGCACGTGCGTGTCGATGATCATCGGCATCACGGTCTTGCCGGCAAGGTTCACGCGCGTCGCGCCCGCGGGCACGGCCACACCTGCGCCGGCCTGCACAATCCGTGCGCCGTCGACGACAATCGTCGCGTTCTCGACGACGCGGCCGTCACCGACGATCAGGCGAGCGCCTTCGTAGGCGACGGCCTGCGCCGATGCTGAATTGGAAAAACCGGCAAGCGTGGCAAGGACAGCGGCCGCAGCCGCAACTGCATTCACCAGGCGCATGGAAAGCCCCCTGTCGTGGGATTGCACCACGACAGGTTAGCCTTTCTGAAAGCCTGCCGAAACGGGCTCCTGCCTGAAACGGCTGTCGCTAGGCGGCCTGCTTGGCGATCTGCGCCTTAAGCCGGCCATAGACCTTCATGGCGTTGCCCTCGAAGATCTTGGCCTTGTCCTCCTGCGACAGCGCGGCCTTGTCGACGTAGCGCTTGGTATCGTCAAAGCCAAACCCGGTCTTCGGGTCATTGCCCTTCACCGCGCCCACCATCTCCGAGGCGAACAGGATGTTGTCGACCGGCACCACCTTGGTGAGGAGGTCAATGCCCGGCTGGTGATAGACGCAGGTGTCGAAGTAGATGTTCTGGCCCATGATCTCGGCGAGCTCCGGCTTGCCGTTGTTCAGCGCAATGCCGCGGAACCGGCCCCAGTGGAACGGCACCGCGCCGCCGCCATGCGGGATGATGAACTTCAGCTTCGGGAATTGCTTGAACAGGTCCGACAGGATGACCTGCATGAACACCATGGTGTCGGCGTTGAGGTAATACGAACCGGTGGTGTGCATCGCCGGATTGCAGCAGCCCGAAACGTGGATCATGCACGGGCAGTCGAGCTCGATCATCTTCTCGTAGAGCGGGAACCAGGACTTGTCGGTCATCGGCGGCGAATTGAAGTAGCCGCCCGAGGGATCTGGATTCAGGTTGCAGCCGACGAAGCCCATCTTGACGCAGCGCTCGAGCTCCTTGGCCGAGTTCTTCGGGTCGACGCCGGGCGACTGCGGCAGCTGACAGACGCCGATGAAATTCTTGGGGTAAAGCGACACCACGCGGGCAATCAGATCATTGCAGATCTCAGACCACTCCTGGGACACGCTCTCGTCGCCGACGTGATGGCCCATGCCCGAGGCGCGGGGCGAGAAGATCGTCAGGTCCGTGCCGCGATCCTTTTGCAGCTTGAGCTGGTTCTTCTCGATCGACTCCCTGATCTCGTCGTCGGACATCTGCAGCCCCGACCGCGGCGGCATCCTGCTCTTGTCCTTGGCGTTGGCCGCCTCGGTCTGCTCCTTGCGGAAGCGGTGCAGGTCCTTCGGCTCGGTGGTGTAGTGCCCGTGGCAGTCGATGATCATGGATTTCCCGCGGTTCTTGTGGGTTGTGCGGCCGGATGCTACGGCCCGGCGCGGCATTGTCAAACCCGGAGAAGCATCTGATAGGATGCCGCCCGAATTCAGGGAGAGCTCTAAAAATGGCCGATCTGCCGCGTCTGAACAACATCATCCGTGCCCTCGAAGCGGGCCAGCACGCACTCACCTGCTTTGCGCCTGCCCACGTCGATTCGGCGATCGCCATGAGCGCGTCGAAGTATGACGGCTGCGTGTTCGAGATGGAGCACAACCCCTGGGACTCGGGCCGGCTGCGCGACTGCCTGCAATACATGCTCAACCGCGCGCAGATCGCCAAGGCGGGCCTCGTCCCGCCGGTGACGCCGCTGGTGCGGATTCCGGTGAACGGCGTCGAGATGGCGCAATGGCAGGCCAAGCAGGCGCTCGACGTGGGCTGCTTCGGCATCGTCTTCCCGCACATCTCGACGGTCGAGGAAGCCGCCAATGCCGTCGGCGCCTGCCGCTATCCGCGGCTGAAGAGCGCCAAGTATTACGAGCCGGTCGGCATCCGCGGCGACGGCCCGACCGCGGCGGCCCGCTACTGGGGCCTGTCCCAACAGGACTACTACAAAAAATCCGACGTCTGGCCGCTCAATCCCGAGGGTGAGATCTTCGTCATCCTGCAGATCGAGGACACCCGCGGCGTCGAAAACCTCGACGCGATGCTGACCAAGGTGCCCGGCATCGGCGCGATCCTGATCGGCGAAGGCGATCTCGGCCAGGAGCTCGGCATTCCGCGGCAGTATGACCATCCCGAATTGCTGAAGTGGATGAAGCGCGTCGTCGACACCTGCAAGAAGCACAATGTCATCGTCGGCCACCCGCACGTGGAGACCGGCAACGTCGAGCGCATCATCAGCGAAGGCTACCGCTTCCTGATGATGGCGCCGGTGCAGAGCTACGGGCACTTCACGTCGGCGCAGAAGGCCACCGGCCGCAGCTAGGCGCATCCCATGGCAACCAAGGTCGGACTGGTCGGACTGGGCCGTATGGGCCGCGCGATCCATGCGCGGCTCACCGAGAACGGCTGCGAGGTCGTCGCCTGGGACAAGGATGCCCGGGCGATGAAATCGGCGTCGGAGCACCAGGTCCGCCTCGCCGACAGCCCGCGCGCGGCCGCGGCGTTCGGCGACTTCGTCATCTCGACCATCACCGAGGACCACGGCGTCCACGGCGTCTTCAACGGCGCGGACGGTTTTCTCGCGGGCGACGTCAAGGGCAAGCTGTTCATCGAGATGAGCACGCTGCAGCCGATGACCGGCCGCGAGCTTGCGCCGGTGGTCGCGAACGCCGGGGCACGCCTGATCGACTCGCCGGTGTTCGGCACCATCCCGCACGTCCGCAAGGGCACGCTCTATGCCATGGTCGGCGGCGATGCCGCGGACCTCGAGCGCGCCCGGCCGGTGCTGGAAAAGCTCGCCCACAAGATCGCACACATGGGCCCGAACGGCGCAGGCTACGCCATGAAGCTTGCGGTCAATCTCGGGCTGGCGAGCTTCGTGCAGACCACCGCGGAATCGCTTGCGCTCGGTGTGCGCGAGGGGCTCGACCTCAACCAGATGCTCGATATTCTGGGCGAGGCGCCGACCGCCAACGGCTGGTTCGCGGGCAAGAAGGGCGCGCTCAAAGGCGAGCCCGCCGACGTCACGCTCGACCTCAAGACGCTGCGCAAGGACGTCATGTCGGTGATCGCCACCGCCGCAGTCGACGGCCAGCCGATGCCGCTGTCGTCGGGCGTGCTCGCCTCGCTGTCGGCCGCTGTCGCCAACGGCTGGGGCGACCGCGACATCGGCGACCTCGCGAAATTTTTCCGCGATCACATGGGCCAGAAATTCGGCTAGGCTGGAACGGTCAGCCGGAGAGCGCCATGTCCGTTTTCGCCGTCAATCACCTCTGCCGCGAGGTCCTGCGCGACCACGCCTTCCGCGCCGCGATGAAGGCCGATCCGGCCAAGGCGCTCGCGCCGCTCGACCTGACCGACGCCGAGCGCAGCGCGCTGCTCAAGGGCGACGTCGGCACGCTCTTCCGCATGGGCGTCAACGCCTTCCTGATGAACTATCTCGCGCGTTTCGAGGTCTGCGGCCTCGATGCGGCAAACTTCAACGAGCGCATGCGCGCGGTGAAGGTCAACGAGATCGGCGAGCCGGTCGACTGAAATTCAATACGGAGCGAATGAATGCCGCTGAGCGACACCATCAGGAAGCTCATCAACAACGCCTGGGACGACGGCTATCCCTGCACGGTCGCGACCACCGGCAAGGACGGCCCGAACATCAGCGTCAAGGGCAGCATGGTCGTGTTCGACGACAAGCACCTCGCCTACTGGGAGCGTTCGAAGAAGAAAGCGCTGGAAAATCTCGCGCAGGACCGCCGCGTCGTCGTGATGTATTCCAACTTCAAGGCGCAGCGCGACAAGCTGCTCGACTCGGGCTTCCTGCGCTTCTGGGGCACCGCCGAACTGCACGAGTCCGGCCCGATCCACGACGCGATCTTCGCCAAGCTCACCAAGCGCGAGCAGGAGCATGTCGGTGCCGACACCGGCATCGGCGTGCTGGTCAGGATCGACCGCGCCGCCGATCTGCGCGGCCAGCCGATCATGTAGCGATTTCGTTATCGCAGATAATTCTTCTTGTACCAGTCGACGATCTCGCTGCCGGTCGCAAGCCACACCTCCTGGCGCGAGGTGATGTGCGCCAGCGCCTTGTCGAAATACTTGCTGCGGTGCGGATGCCCAACCAGGAACGGATGCAGGCAGATCGACATGACGCGGCCGGTCTTCGCGCCGTCCTCGTACAGCACGTCGAACTGATCGCTGATCATCTGACCGAACCGCTCCGGGCTCTGGTGCAGACTGAGCATCGCCGGGATATCGTTGATCTCCGACGAATAGGGCATCGAGATCATCGAGCCCTTCTTCACCTTCATCGGATAGGGCTGCTCGTCGTTGACCCAGTTGCTCACGTATTCGATGCCGTTCTCGGCGAGAATATCCAGCGTGTGCACGCTTTCGCTCAGCGCCGGACTGAGCCAGCCGCGGGGTGCCCGCCCCACGCTTTTCGTGATGGTCGAGACCACCTCCTTGATCAGCGTCCGTTCTTCGGTCTCCGCAAGCGGCGAGATCAGGATCGAATTGGTGGTGCCGTGCCCCATCCATTCCCAGTTCAGCTTGCGGCCTTCCTCGATGATGCGCGGATACTCGCGACAAACGTCGGAGTTCAGCGCCACGGTGCCGCGGACGCCGTGCCGCTCCATGACCTCCATCATCCGCCAGATGCCGACGCGGACGCCGTAGTCGCGCCAGGAATAGTTCAGCACGTCCGGCGACAGAAACGCGGTCGCTTCGGAAATGGACGTCGACTTCCGGTCGAACAGGAAATGCTCGATGTTGGGGATCACCCAGACCGCGACGCGCGCGCCGTTCGGCCAGGTGAGCTTCGGCCGGTCGATGATCGGCGAATAGTCGAAGCGGCCGTGCGCGCGCGGCACCTTGGCCGGGGCGGCCGTCGCCGGCCCCGGCCCGCTCCGCGCCGGTGTCGCGCGGCGTTTGGCCGGCTTCCTCGTTTGCGATTTGCGCGCCATGTGGTGCTCCCGAATGGTTGTGGCGGGTCCGCCGATGCCCGGTCTAATATTGGCATAGCCGCCGCGGACGCGGGAATGGCAGGAGATCGCTCGAATGGCTCAGATCGTCGGCGGCTTCGGGGTGCCGCACACGCCGATTTTCCCGTTCTTCGTCAAGCGCGACGGCCCGGACTGCGAGATCGCCAGGCTGTTCGGCGCGCAGAAGGCCGAGCTTGCTGCGGTGCGGCCCGACGTCATCGTGATGTTCGACACCGACCATCTCAACACCTTCTTCCTCGACAACCTGCCGATCTTCGCCATGGGCGTCGACAAGAGCTTCAAGGCGCCCAACGACGAGCCGCGGGAGGTACCCAATTACTTGGTGCCGTCCGCCCCCGACCTCGCCGCGCATATCCGCCAGGCCGGCATCGCCGCGGGCTTCGACGTCGGCATGACGCAGGCGTTCTCGGTCGACCATTCGGTCACCGTGCCGCTGCATTTCCTCACGCCTGATATGCACGTGCCGGTGATCCCGTTCTTCATCAGCGGCCACGTCCCGCCGCTGCCCTCCGCCGCACGCTGCTATGCGCTCGGCCAGGCGGTCGGCCGCGCCATCGAGGCCTGGCCGGACAGCAAGCGCGTGGTGATCATGGGCTCCGGCAGCTTCTCGCTCGAGGTCGGCGGACCGCGCATGGCGCCCGGCCGCTCCGACGGCGTGCCCGATCCCGACTGGTGCGTCCGCGTGATCAAGCTGATGGAGCAGCAGCAGATCGACACGCTGCTCAAGGAAGCAACCGAGCACCAGATGCTGAAGGCCGGCAATGTCGGCGGCGAATTGCTGAACTGGATTGCGATGCTCGGTGCCATCGGCAACCGCAAACCGAACTACATCGCGCCGCAGATGGCGAACGGCCATGCCTATGGCGTGTGGCGTTGGAATTAGGAAGGGAATGAAACCATGACCAGCGGCAAGGACGACGAGGAATTCTTCAAGCAGCGCGGCTTCGGCATCAAGATCGGCTTCGGCGAGCGGCCGGCGCTGATCGTCATCGACATGCTCAAGGGCTTCACCGACGCCTCGATGCCGCTCGGCGCCAATCTCGACAAGGAGCTCGAGGCGCAGAAGCCGCTGATCGACGTGGCGCACCAGCGCAACATCCCGGTGATCTTCTCGACCGTCATCTACAACGACCACGACCTGAAGGACGCGGGCCTCTGGGGGATCAAGATGAAGGGCTCGCTGACGCTCAAGGCCGGCACCGAGGCGGTCAAGATCGATCCGCGGCTCGACATGCGCCCGTCGGACAGCCTGCTGGTGAAGAAATACGCGTCATGCTTCTTCGGCACCGACCTTGTGCCGCGCCTTCTGAACCAGCGCGTCGACACGCTGATCATCACCGGCTGCACCACGTCCGGCTGCGTCCGCGCCACCGCGGTCGACGCCGTGCAGAACGGCTTCCGCCCGATAGTGGTGCGCGAGGCGGTCGGCGACCGGTCAAAGTCCGCGCACGACCAGAGCCTGTTCGATCTCAACGCGAAGTATGCCGATGTCGTCGGGCTCGACGAGACGCTGAGCTACATGAAGACGGTCGGTCACAACCGGCCGCAATAGCGGCAGCGCGGAAAGCGTCGTAGGGTGGGCAAAGCCGCCGCAGGCGGCGTGCCCACGTCTTTTTTCATCGCTCGTGGATGAATTGCGTGGGCACGTCGCTTCGCTCCTTTGCCCACCCTTCTGTAACGGGCCTCGATTGGTCAATCCCTTTTTGCGTCGTCGTCTTCACCGGGTTCTCGCTT
>JAIESI010000017.1 GCA_019746135.1 Xanthobacteraceae bacterium | reverse complement strand
CGCAGACTTCTCTTGCCTCGGGAATCATCCCGATCTTGAATCACGACTCACGTTCTATGAAAAGTAGGTACTAGAGCCCGAACGCCGCGCGGATGCCGTCAACGACGAACTGCACCGCGAGCGCGGCAAGGATCACCCCGAGCAGCCGCGACAGCACCACGTTGCCGGTGACGCCGAGGAGCTTGCCGATCCGATCGCCCGCGGCAAAGCAGACGAAGCAGGCGCCGATCACCGCGACGATCACCACGAGCAGCACCGCAAGCAACTCCGGGCGGGCGTTGGCTTGCCCGGCGAGCAGGATGGTCGCGGTGATGGCGCCGGGGCCGGCCATCAGCGGAATGGCGAGCGGGAAGGCCGCCATGTTGTGCAGGTGCTCCTCGGCGGCCTGTTCGGCCTCCTCCGCGGTGTGCTTGAGACGCAGCCCCAGCACCATTTCCGAGGCGACCGCGAACAGCAGCAGGCCGCCGGCGATCCGGAACGCGGGAAGGGTGATGCCGAGGTTGCGCAGCAGCCAGTCGCCGATCAGCGCCGCGCCGATCAGGATCGCGCCGGCGATCAGGCAGGCGCGCCACGCGATGCCGCGGCGGAATTTCGCCGACACGCCGTCGGTGAGGCCGAGGAACGTCGGCACGAGACCCACCGGATCGACCACGACCAGCAGCGTCACCAGCGCCGAAATCAGGAACTCAAACGGCATGGCCGCAGCCTAGAGCATGGTCCCGAAAAGTGCGAAGCGGTTTTCGGGACTGTGCTCAAGCATGAATCGGACGGCATGCGCCGGTCCAGCTTTTGCGTGGCCGGTTGTGGACTTGGAACGCGGGCTTGCGCGCGTCCCGCCACATATGCGGCAGCGTCTTTCTTTGCGCTCGCAAGCTATTGAAATCACAATATGAAATCTTATGTGTGACGGAAGCTTTCAGGTGGCCCGGCCACACTGAATCGGCTATGAAAAACATCAGAGATTCGCGTTTGAATCCCGCAGTTTTCCATCCCGCTTCCGATCAGGATTTTTCCATTGGCCGACGCTGAAAATCCGCCTGCCGGTCCGACGCCGCCGTCCGACGTCCGTCCCGTCTCCATCACCGACGAGATGAAGCGCAGCTACCTCGATTACGCGATGAGCGTGATCGTGTCGCGCGCGCTGCCGGACGTGCGCGACGGGCTCAAGCCCGTGCATCGCCGCATCCTCTATTCGATGCACGAGCAGGGCCACACGCCCGACAAGAAATACGTGAAGTCGGCCCGCGTGGTCGGCGACGTGATGGGCAAATACCACCCGCACGGCGACAGCGCGATCTACGACGCGCTGGTGCGCATGGCGCAGGACTTCTCGATGCGCCTGATGCTGATCGACGGCCAGGGCAACTTCGGCTCGGTCGACGGCGATGCTGCGGCGGCGATGCGTTACACCGAATGCCGGCTGGCCCGGTCGGCGATGCAGTTGCTGACCGACATCGACGAAGACACCGTCGATTTCCAGGACAACTACGACGGCAACGAGCAGGAGCCGGTGGTCCTGCCGGCGCGCTTTCCGAACCTGCTGGTCAACGGCGCCGGCGGCATCGCCGTCGGCATGGCGACCAACATCCCGCCGCACAACCTCGGCGAGGTGGTCGATGCCTGCATCGCGCTGATCAACGATCCGGCGCTCACCATCGACGACCTGATCAGGATCGTGCCGGGGCCGGACTTCCCGACCGGCGGTATCATCCTTGGCCGTGCCGGCATCCAAAGTGCCTATCACACCGGCCGGGGCTCCATCGTCATGCGCGGCAAGGTCGAGATCGAGACCATCCGCAAGGAACGCGAGGCGATCGTCATCTCGGAAATCCCGTACCAGGTGAACAAGGCCACGATGATCGAGCGCATGGCCGAACTGGTGCGCGAGAAGAAGATCGAAGGCATTGCCGAGTTGCGCGACGAATCCGACCGCGACGGCTATCGCGTCGTGATCGAGCTCAAGCGCGAGGCGATGCCGGACGTGGTGCTGAACCAGCTCTACAAGTTCACGCCGCTGCAGACCTCGTTCGGCGCCAACATGGTGGCGCTCGACGGCGGCCGTCCGCTGGTGATGAACCTCAGGGACATGCTGACGGCGTTCGTCGCGTTCCGCGAGGAGGTGGTGTCGCGGCGCACCAAGTTCCGGCTCAACAAGGCGCGCGACCGCGCCCACATCCTGGTGGGCCTCGCCATCGCCGTCGCCAACATCGACGAGGTGATCAAGCTCATCCGCGGGTCGAAGGACGCCAACGAAGCCCGCGAAGGGTTGATGGCGCGCGACTGGCCGGCGCGCGACGTCGAGGCGCTGCTCAATCTGATCGACGACCCGCGCCACAAGATGTCGGCGGACGGCACCTACCGGATGTCGGCGGAGCAGGCCAAGGCGATCCTCGACCTGCGCCTGCAGCGCCTCACGGCGCTCGGCCGCGACGAGATCAAGGATGAGCTCGACAAGCTCGCCGCCGAGATCGCCGACTACCTCGATATCCTGCGCTCGCGCGCCCGCATCCAGTCGATCGTCAAGGAAGAGCTTGCGGTGGTGAAGGACGAGTTCGCCACCCCGCGCCGCACCGTGATCGCGGAAGCGGAGGGCGAGGTCGAGGACGAGGATCTGATCCACCGCGAGGACATGGTGGTGACGGTCTCGCACCAGGGCTACATCAAGCGCGTGCCGCTCTCGACCTACCGGATGCAGCGGCGCGGCGGCAAAGGCCGCTCCGGCATGCAGACGCGCGACGAGGATTTCGTGTCGCGGCTGTTCGTCGCCTCCACGCACACGCCGGTGCTGTTCTTCTCGTCGCTCGGGCGGGTCTACAAGGAAAAGGTCTGGCGTCTGCCGATTGCGGCGCCGCAGGCACGCGGCAAGCCACTGATCAACATCCTGCCGATCCAGCAGGGCGAGCGCATGACCTCGATCCTGCCGCTGCCCGAGGACGAGAGCACCTGGGCCAACCTCGACGTGATGTTCGCCACCACCAAGGGCACGGTGCGGCGGAACAAGCTGTCCGACTTCGTCGACGTCCGGCGTTCGGGCATCATCGCCATGAAGCTCGCCGAAGGCGAGGGCATCCTCGACGTGCAGGTCTGCACCGAGAAGGACGACGTGCTGCTCACCACCGCGCAGGGCCAGTGCATCCGCTTCGCGGTGACCGACGTGCGGGTGTTCGCCGGCCGCACCTCGATGGGCGTGCGCGGCATCAGTCTCGCCGAAGGCGACCGGGTGATCTCCCAGTCGATCCTGCGCCACCTCGACGTCAGCTCCGAGGAGCGTGTCGCCTACCTCAAACGCGCCAATGCGGTGCGCCGCGGCGAGGGCGATGAGGAGGAGGTCGTGGTGGACGCCGAGGAGGCGGCGGCGCCGGCGATTGAGCTTGGCGAGCAGCGCTATGTCGAGATGTCGGCGGCCGAGCAGTTCATCCTGACCATCTCCGAGCGCGGCTACGGCAAGCGCTCGTCGTCCTACGAGTACCGGATCACCGGCCGCGGCGGCAAAGGACTCGTCGCCATGGCGATCTGGGAGGGCAAGAAGGGCGCGGAGACGATCAAGGAGAAGATAGGCCAGCTCGTCGCCTCGTTCCCGGTGGAGGAGGCCGACCAGATCATGCTGGTCACCGACGGCGGCAAGCTCATTCGCACGTCGGTGAACGGCATCCGCATTGCCGGCCGGCCGACCCAAGGGGTGATCGTGTTCAACACCGCCGACGACGAGAAGGTGGTGTCGGTCGAGCGCATCGGCGAAGAGGGCGAGGACAACGGCGGGAATTAGCCGCTGACCGAAGGCCGGCGACACGGGCGGTCTCATCCCTCCCCGCGAGGGGAGGGTCCGCGCGAGAGCGCGGGGGTGGGGAGAACTCACCGCGATATTGAGACGATTGCCTCGGGCTGACTTCTCCCCACCCGGCCGCTCGCTCACGCTCGCGTCCACCCTCCCCTCGCGGGGAGGGATGGCACCGCCGATGCCGCAAGCGCTACTCCCCCTTGATGCCCGCCGTTTCCACCACGTTGCGCCAGAGCGCGAGCTGGCTTTCGATCATCTTTCCGAACGCCTCCGGCGTGTCGATCCTGATCTCGGCGCCGAGCATGTCGAGGCGCTGCCGCGTCGCCGGATCGTTCAGCGCCTCGCGGAACGCGGCGTTGAGCTTGCCGATGATCTCGGGCGGCGTGCCGGCCGGCACCACGACGCCGAGCCAGAACGGCGAGTTGAGCTTCGGATAGCCGAGCTCCGCGGTGGTCGGCACGTCCGGCAGCTTGGGGCTGCGCTGGTTGGTGACCACCGCGAGCGGGCGCAGCTTGCCGGACTGGATATGCGGCAACACGGTGGTGCTGGGATCGATCGCCATCTGCACTTCGCCCGCGATCAGCGCCGCGAGCATCGGGCCGGTGCCGCGATAGGGCACGTGCACGATGTTGATGCCGGCCTCGATCTTGAGCAGCTCGTTGAGCAGGTGGGTGCCGGTGCCGAAGCCCTGCGTGCCGAAGCTGATCTTGCCCGGATTGGCCTTGGCGTAGGCAATGAGCTCGGGCAGCGTTTTCGCCGGCACGTCCGGATGCACGCAGATGAACTGGTGCGTGACGATGAGCTGGCCGACCGGCGCGAACACCTTCAGCGGCTCGTAGCCGATGTTCCGGTGCACCGCGGGGCCGCTGGTGAGCGAGCCGCCGGGCGTCATCAGCATCGTGTAGCCGTCGGGCTCGGCCTGGGCGACCGCCTTGGCGCCGACGCTGCCGCCTGCGCCGCCGCCGCGGTTCTCGATGACGATGGTCTGGCCGAGCACCGCGCCGAGCCGGTCGGAGATGATGCGCGCCATGCCGTCGGTCGGGCCGCCCGGCGGGAACGGCACGATGATCTTGATCGGCTGCTTGGCCGGCCAGGACTGCGCATGAGCCTGCGCAGAGAGCGGACCTGCGGCGAGCAGAGCCGCAGCAGCGCCGAGCGCTGCCGCCATCAGAAACGTGCGAACGGTTTTCATGTCTGCGGTTATTCCACCGTGATGTTGGCGTCCTTCACCACGCCGGTCCACAGCGCCAGCTCTTTCGCGAGCATGTTCTTGAAGGCGTCCGGTGTGCCGATCTTGATCTCGGCGCCGAGGTTGGCCAGTCGCTGCTTCGTCGTCGGATCATTGAGCGCGTCGCGGAACGCGGCATTGAGCTTGGTGACGACGTCCGCCGGCGTGCCGGCAGGCACCACCACGCCGAGCCAGAACGGCGAGTCGATCTTCGGATAGCCCTGCTCACCGGTGGTCGGCACGCCCGGCAGCTTGTCGCTGCGCGTGGGGCCGGCGATGGCGATCGCCCGCAGCTTGCCGGACTGGATGTGCGGCAGGACCGTGGTCATCGGATCGGCAACCACCTGCACCTCGCCGGCGACGACGGCGGTGAGCATGGGCGCCGTGCCGCGATAGGGCACGTGCGTGAAGTTGACCTTGGTCTCGAGCTTGAACAGCTCGAGCAGGAGATGCGGCGCGACGCCGAAGCCCTGGGAGCCCCAGCTCACCTTGCCTGGATTGGCCTTGCCGTAGGCGACGAGCTCCTGCAGCGATTTGACCGGCAGGTCCGGATGCACGGCGATGATGAGCGGCGTCTCCATCACTTGGGCCACCGGCGTGAACACCTTCGCCGGGTCGTAGCCGATGTTCTTGTGCACGGCGGGGCCGGTGGTGAGCGAGCCGCCCGGCGTCAGCAGGATGGTGTAGCCGTCGGGATCGGAGCTTGCGACGAACTTGGCGCCGACGCTGCCGCCCGCGCCGCCGCCGCGGTTCTCGACGACGATGCTCTGGTGGAGCACCGCGCCGAGGCGGTCGGAGACGATGCGCGCCATGCCGTCGGTCGGTCCGCCGGCCGGGAACGGCACGACGATCTTGACCGGCTGCTTGGTGGGCCAGGCCTGCGCCTGCGCCGCGCCGGTGAAGTGCAATGCGCCGGCGATGCAGAATGCCGAAGCCAGCAAGGTTCGAATGACCGTCACGTCCGCCTCCCTGAATTTTCTCGGGGCTTTTTTTATGGCCGAGGCGCGGATCGTATCAGGGCATGGCGGACGGCGTAAGTTGCCCGCGTGGCCGCGGACGCGCGGCGTGATGGCGCAACGGCGCAGCACGGCGGGACGTCAGGATTGCGCTGGATATCTTGGCGCTTCGCAGCGAGGCGAGGGGACCCCGTGTTCCGAGGCGGCCGGCAGGCCGCACGGCGCCTCGGAACACTCTGGGCAGGTCCGCCTCTCAGTAACCGTAGACAAACGGGCCGACGTAGAAGCGCGGCCGCGGGTAGTGGCCGTAACCGTAGCCGTACGGCCGGTAGTACGGACGATAGTAGCCATAACCGTAGCCGTAGGGCCGGTAGTACGGGCGATAGCCATAACCGTAGCCATAAGGCCGGTAGTACGGGCGATAGCCGTAGCCGTAGTAGGCGCGACGGTAACCGTAGCCACCGCCGTAACCGTAGCCACCGCCGTAACCGTAGCCACCACCGTAACCGTAGCCACCACCGTAACCGTAGCCACCACCGTAACCGTAACCGCCGCGGTAGCCGTAGCCGCCGCCGTATCCGCAGCCCCAGCAGACGTTGTCGGTGAGCGCGAGGCTCTCGCTCGCGTCCTTCAGCGCAGCCGGCGCCGCGAGCGGCATCGCCTGTGCGTTCCACGAAATCAAAGCCGCCAGCAGCGCGCCTCCGGCCGCCGCCAAAATGCCTTTACGCATTGCCCTCTCCTGGGTGCATCTGGGTGGAGCAACGCCAATACTTTCCGATACTTATATGGTTAACGCAAGGCCTTCAGATGTCCCGGAATGGGGCAGTGGATTTCCCGGATAACGGCCTGAACGGACGCTACCGGCCGGCCTCGAAATTCTGAAACAGCGCGGCCGCGCCGCGATCAGCGGTGCTGCGACGGGCCGGACACGACGATCAGCACGATCTGCTTGTCCATCACGCAGCGGACCGCGGCGGTGTATTCGCGCATGGTGCCGTAGCGGCTCTGCTCCGTGCGCTCGATCGCGGTGAAGCCGGTGTCGAGGATCGCAGCTTCGGCGCGCGTAAGACACGCGTCCTGCGTCGCTGGCGCGTTCTTCCAGCGCTCGGGCACGGTGTAGCGCGTCGCGACTGCGGGACCTGCCATTGCAACGGTTGCGACGAGCTGCGGCGCCATCGCCATTGCAACGGCGACATTGATCGCGCGCATCGCCCGGCCTCAAAGATCCATCGTGCTGGGCGCGAACAACTCCTCGAGTGCGACGCGGCGCTGCGACAGGCCCTGCTCGTGGACATACTGTGTGATGGTCTCGAGCACATGGCGGTTGGCCTTGACGCCGTAGACCATCGGATCGGTGGCGAGCGCCTTGCGCACGTCGTCGCCGATCAGGCCCGGCTCATAATGACGGTGCAGGGCGTTGTCGCGGGCACGCAGCACGTCGGCGCGGGCCTCCGCAAAGGCACTGTAGATATTCAGCGCCGCCCACGGATAACGCTCATGGATCGAGCGCCGGATCACCATGCCGTGGTTGATCTGGTAGATGCCGGTTTTCTGGTAGTAGCGCGGGCCTTCGACCTTGCGGTCGAACAGCAGCCGGAAGCGGTCGTCCTTCGAAAGGTCGATGCGGCTGCGATCCACCAGGTTGGCGTGGGTGAGATAGAGCAGCGTCGCGTCGAGCTCGCCCTTCACCATCATCTCGCCGATGTTGGTCGAGAGCGGAATGCGCTGCACCGTGACGCCTTCCGGCGGCTTGAAGCCGGTCGAGCCGCCGTGGCTCGTCTCCGGCGTGCGCTCCATGTGCCATTCGATGTCGCGCGGATGCACGCCGAATTCGTGCTGCAGCACGCCGCGGCCCCAGATCGCCGCGGTCTGCTGATATTCCGGCACGCCGACGCGCTTGCCCTTGAGATCCGCCGGCGTCTTGATGCCCGAAGCGACGCGGACCAGCGCCCGCAGGTGGAAGAACTCGCGGGTGGTGAACACCGGGATCATCACCCACGGGGTCGGGCCCTTGGATGTTGCGATGGCGAGCGACGACATCGACATTTCCGACACGTCGAACTCGGCGAACTTGAGCTGCCGCCAGAACATCTCGGAGGGGTGCAGCGCGGTCGGATGCAGTTTGATGGCATCCGGGGCGATACGCCCGTCGAGGATCGCGCGGGTGTTCTCATTCTCCGAGAGTGCGATGCTGAGCTCGAGCTGGCCGGCGTTTCTGCCCCGCGACGCTACGCGAGGCGGTGGATTCATCGGGTCTTCGGCCAAGGCTTCCTCCGGATTTGAATGCTTGTTGGGTCAACGCGCGCCTGCGTTTTCGAGAATCCGCGCCATCTCCACATAGCCGCGGCGGCGTGCGTGCTGAAGCGCCGTCGTCCCCTGGCGGTCGGGGATGTTGACGTCCGCGCCGGCCTCGACCAGCGCCTTCAGCGTCGCGGTGTGGTTCGCGCCGCCATTGCCGAGCACGACCGACTCCATCAGCGCGGTCCAGCCGAGATTGTTGACGTGGTTGAGCGGGGCCTTGGCGGCGATCAGCATCTTCACCACCTCGGCGTGGCCGAGGTGCGCCGCCGCAATCAGCGCGGTGCCGTCATAGCGGCTGGTGATGTTGCGCGCGCTCGCGCCGCCGTCGAGCGCAACCTTCAGCATTTCGAGGTCGTTTGCGACCGCAGCGATGGTGATGATGTCGTAGCGGTCGATCTCCAGCGCGTTCGGATTGGCGCCGCCTGCGATCAGGGCTCTCGCTGCGGCGTGCTGCTTCATATAGGCCGCGACATGCAGCGGCGTGCGGCTCTTGGCGTCCTGGATGCTCGGCTTTTCGCCTTCCTTCAAAAGCTTCTCGATCTCGGCCACGTCGCCTTTCGCCGCGGCTTCGTGCAGCCCGGCATAGACGGCGAGCTCCTGCCGGGTCGGCGCGTTCTGCGCCAGGCCAAGATTGGACATGAAGACGAGAACGAGGGAGAGCAGAAGGAGCCGCATCGTGCGATAACCGTGCTGCATTCGAAACCAAACTGCACCGGCGACTGTACCGCCCGGCGGGCGCGCTGTCTTGGTGCTGGGCTTGCACCCGGGCGAGTGGCAAGCCGGCCGCACCGTCATTGCGCCTTCAGGCCTGCGGCCTTCATGATCGCGCCGATACGCTGGTGTTCGGCGGCGACGAACGCGCCGAACTCCCCGGCGGACATGTTCGGGCTGTCCGCGGACATGGTGCGGAGCCTGCCGGCGAAATCCGGCGTCTTGAGCGCGGCGAGGGTGTCGGCGCGGAGCCGGTCGATGATCGGCTGCGGCGTTCCGGCGGGGGCGAGCAGCCCGGACCAGGATGCACCCATCACGCCGTTCACGCCGCTTTCCGTCATGGTCGGCACATCGGGCAATGATGGAAGACGGCTGTCGCGCAGCACGGCAAGACCCCGGATGTGGCCGTCGCTCAGGTGCGCGAGCATCACCGAGGTGGTCTCGAAGCCGCCATGGATGCGTCCGGCAAGCATGTCGGTGATCAGCGTGGACGCACCGCGGTAAGGCACCACCTGGATGTCCGCGCCGGTCTGCATCTTGAACATTTCGGCGAGCATGTGCGGCGGTGCGCCGTTCGGCACGCCGAAATTGACCTTGCCCGGATTGGCTTTGGCATAGGCCAGCAGCTCCGGAACGGTCTTGAAGGGTGCGTTGGTCGCGCCGATCATCACATAGGGCACGCTCGATATGATCGCGATCGGTGCAAAGCTCCTCACCGGATCGTAGCCGCTGTTGCCGTACATCGCGGGTCCGATCGCCAGGGCGGCGGAGCTGCCGAAAAGCAGGGTGTACCCGTCGGGCTCTGCGCGCGCCGCTTCGCGGCCGGCAAGCGTGCCGCCGGCTCCAGGCTTGTTGTCGACGATCATCTGCCCGAGCGAACCGGACAGGGCCTGGGCGGTGAGTCGCGCCATGACGTCGAGCGGACCGCCCGGGGGGAACGATACGATCAGCCGGATCGGCTTGCTCGGGTATTTGTCCTGCGCCGGCGCCTGGCCGGCCGTAAACATCGGCCCGGCCGCGAGCGTCAGCGCTGCCGATCCAAGCAGCGCGCGTCTGTCGATCATCTGCCATCCCCTGCCGTTCTTGTGTTTTTCGCAAGCCTGCGCTCAAAACAGCCGGCAGACAAGCGGAGGTCCAAGGGTGGCAAAGGATGCTGTGGCGATCGTCGGCGGAGGCATCGGCGGGCTCACCGCGGCGCTGGCGTTGATCCGGGAAGGCATCGACGTCGAGGTGCACGAGCAGGCGCCGGAGCTGAAAGAGCTCGGCGCCGGCGTACAGATCAGCTCGAATGGCACGCGCGTGCTTTACGCGCTCGGCCTTCGTGCCGTCTGCGAGAAAGTCGGGGTGATCGTCGCCGGCAAGGAAATCCGGCTCTGGAGCACCGGCCAGACCTGGAAGCTGTTCGACCTCGGCGCCATTTCCGTCGAGCGCTACGGCTTTCCCTACACCATGTTTCATCGCGGCGACCTGCACGCGATGCTGCTCGACGCGATCCGGCGCGAGAAGCCCGACGCGATCCAACTCAACCGCAAATGCACCGGCGTCACCGAGAGCGGCAACACGGTGACGATGACGTTCGAGAACGGCGAGACGGCGAGCGCGCCGGTCGTCGTCGGGGCCGATGGCGTGCAGTCGCGCGTGCGGCTTGCGACCTTCGGCGCGGACAGACCTGAGTTCACCGGCATCGTCGCCTGGCGGATTCTGGTGCCGCGCGAGCGCGTGCCGGCGGGCATCCGGCTCAAGGTCGGCACCAACTGGGTCGGGCCGGGCGGGCACGTGGTGCACTATCCGGTGCGCGGCGGGCAGTTCCTGAATTTCGTCGGCTTGCTGGAGCGCGACGACTGGCGCGTCGAGTCCTGGACCGTGCAGGGCAGCAAGGACGAGTTCATCAACGACTTCCGCAACTGGCATTCCGATATCCATGAGACGATCCGCGCGGGCGACACGCCCTACAAGTGGGCGCTGTTCGCGCGCCCGCCGATGCCGGCCTGGACCCAAGGGCGGGTGACACTGCTCGGCGACGCCTGCCACTCGATGCTGCCGATGATGGCGCAGGGCGCGGTGATGGCGCTGGAGGACGGCTATGTGCTGGCCCGCTGCATCAAGAAGTACGGCGTCAATCCGGAGGCGTTGCAACGCTACGAGGCGGTGCGGCGCGAGCGCGCCAACCGGTGCGTGGCGGCGGCGATCGACAACACCAAGCGCTTCCACAATCCGGAAATGGCCCACGCCGCGGGGGCCGAGGCCTACGTGACGCGGGAGTGGCAGGAGGACAAGGTTAAAGCGCGCTACGAATGGCTGTTTACGTACGATGCGACCAGCGTCCCGGTTTGATCGAACCGGGGCCCGTCTTTAAGTTTGAGCATGATCTCTTCCGACCTTGCTTCGCCCGCCGAAGCGGGCTTCGCGAAGGCGGGAAACCGCTTCACACCCCGCATCTAGTGCGGGGCTGGCTTTTTCGGGATCATGCTCTAAGGTCCGCACTGAGATGACAGCCCAGTCATTCTTCAAAGAGCCCGCAGGCCTGACGGTCGGCGAGATCAGCGCGCTGACCGGCGCCAAGCCGCGCGAGGGCGCAAAGCTCGATCGTACGATCCGCGGCATCGCCGCGCTCGACCGGGCGCGGGCGTCGGACCTCGCGTTCTTCGAAAGTACCAAATATCTCGACCAACTCGCGGCGACGCGCGCCGCCGTCTGCCTCACCACCGAGCGTTTCGCCGGACGGGTGCCGCCGAGCATCACCGTTCTGCTGACCAAGGAGCCGTTCCGCGATTTCGTGATGGTGGCGCGCAAGCTCTATCCGGATTCGCTTCGGCCGCGCTCGATGTTCGGGATCGAGGTCACCGCGCCCGGCGCCCATGTCCACGCGACCGCGGAAATCGAGGACGGCGTCACCATCGATCCCGGCGCAGTGATCGGCCCGCGGGCGGGGATCGGCGCAGGGACCGTGATCGGTCCCAATGCAGTGATTGGGCCCGACGTGCAGATCGGCCGCGACTGCTCGGTCGGGCCGGGCGCTTCAATCATGCACGCGTTCATCGGCGACAACGTCATCCTGCATGCCGGCTGCCGGATCGGCCAGGATGGGTTCCGCTACCATCCAAGCGCCCAGGGCCATGTGAAGGTCCCGCAGCTCGGCCGCGTCATCATCCAGGACAGCGTCGAGATCGGCGCCAACACCACCATCGATCGTGGCGGCGCCGGGGACACCGTGATCGGCGAGGGCACCAAGATCGATAACCTCGTGCATATCGGCCACAATTGCCTGGTCGGCCGGCACTGCGTCATCGCCGGGCAATGCGGCTTCGCCGGGAGCGTGGTGCTGGGCGACCACGTGGTCATGGGCGGCCAAGCCGGCATCGCTGACCACCTGACCATCGGCGAGGGCGCGATGATCGGGGCCAAAAGCGGCGTGGTTTCCAACATTCCGGCTGGCGAGCGCTGGCTTGGCTTCCCGGCCATGCCTGGGCACGAGTTCCTCCGGGCGACGGCGGCGTTGCGCAAGCGCATCTGACCCCGTATCAAATCCTTAAAGACGGGGGCCGAAACTGGGCGAGGCGATGGTTGGGATGGATGACGTCACCCGCGATGTGGTCGCGATTATTGCGAAAAAGGTGACGCTCAAGGGGCGCGAGCTGCAGCTCGACGACCGGCTGGATGAACTCGGGCTGGATTCGTTCGCCGCGGTCGAGATGATCTTCGACCTGGAAGAGAAGTTCGACATCCAGATCCCTTACAACTCCAACGATGCCCGGCTCGAATTCCAGACCGTGGGCGAGATCGCCGCGGCGATCAAGACACTGATCGGCAAGGCCTAGCGCATGTCCCGGAAAAGTGGGCACCGGTTTTCCGACCAGGACATGCGCCAATACAGGAATCCAGAGCGCATCCCGGTCCAGCTTAACCGGGATGCGCTCTAGATGGCCCATCGCGTCGTCGTCACGGGCTGGGGCGTCCTGTCGTCGATCGGCCATGACGCGGCGAGCTTTTGGGCGAACCTGAGCAAGGGCGTCTGCGGCATTGCGCCCGCAGTCACCATTCCGACCGAACAGCTCGCGCAAAAGGTCGTGGCCGAGATCAAGGACTACGACCCGCTGAAGCACTTCGACGAGCGTCTGGCTGCGCCGATGGACCGGGTCGCCCAGTTCGGCGTGATCGCGGCGCGCGAGGCGATCAGGCATTCGGAGCTTAAGTTCGACGGCGGCCTGTCGGAGCAGACTGCGACCATCATCGGCTGCGGCGTCGGCGGGCAGTCGACCCAGGACGAGAACTACAAGCGGCTCTATGGCGACAAGGCCAAGCGGCTGCATCCTCTCACCATCCCGAAGCTGATGGTGAACGCGCCGGCGAGCCAGATTTCCATGACCTGCGGGTTGCGCGGGCCGGCCTTCGTGGTGGCGAGCGCCTGTGCGTCCGCCACGCACGCCATCGGGCTCGCCTTTCAGATGGTGCGTGCGGGGAGCGTTCCGGTGGCGGTGACCGGCGGCGCGGAGGCCTGCATCGCCTTCGGCACCATGAAGGGCTGGGAGGCGCTGCGGGTGCTTGCCCCCGACACCTGCCGGCCGTTCTCACGCGACCGCAAGGGCCTGGTGATCGGCGAGGGCGCGGCGATGATCGTGATCGAGAGCCTGGAGCACGCGACGAAGCGCTCGGCGAACATCCTCGGCGAGATCGTGGGCTTCGGCCAGTCCGCGGATGCGGGCGATCTCCTGAGCCCCGATGCGGGCGGCATGCTGCGCGCGATCAACGGTGCACTCACGGACGGCGGGCTGAACGCATCAGAGGTGCAGTACGTCAACGCGCACGGCACCGGCACCGCGGCCAACGACGAGACCGAGACCGATGCGCTCAAACGCGCGTTCGGCGATCACGCCAAGCGGCTCGTGATGTCGTCGAACAAGTCGATGATCGGCCATGCGCTTGGCGCTGCGGGCGCGCTGGAAATGGTCGCGACGCTGATGACGATCAAGGACGGCATCGTCCCGCCGACCATCAACTATCTCGGCCCGGACCCGGCCTGCGATATCGACTGCGTGCCGAACGAGGCGCGGCAGATGAAGGTGGACGCCGCGCTGTCGAATTCGTTTGCGTTCGGCGGGCTCAACGCCGTGCTGGCGGCGAAGCGGTTTTCGTAAGCGCCAACATCGGCGCGTGGATCGACGCCAAGTCTTGCGCTGGCCTGTGCTCGGCCTTGCGGTCGATGCCGACGGTCCGTGCAACCGGCTTGGCCAGGCCTTCCGACCGGCGGCTGTCGCGCAGGCAATCGGCATCGATGTTCGGCCAGGCCTGCTCGCTGCATTTGCTCGACACCGGAACCGGCGCCGCGGCGATCGCAACCTTGATCGGCGCGCTGGCGTCGACCGGGTCGCTGAAGGTCGGCAGGATGCTGATGGCGGTCGCAATCGTCGCGGCGAGCGCAACGGCCGACACCGGCTGGACCAGATTTTTCATGACGCGTCCCTGTAACAGCGGCCCGTACGAGCGGGCCTTTGCGTGTTAGTCGCACCGGCGGGTGGCGGGTTCAGTGATGCCGATCACAATCCGGCGGTTCCGATACCTTGCCGGAATGAGCCTTTAGCTATTGAAAACGTTAGATTTTTAACGATTGTGGCGATCGGCGCGTGCAGGCGCGTCTACGACGCGCTATGGCGCGGTTGCCCGGTTCCTTGCGGCACGCTAGACCCGCCGCATGCCGCGCATCGCGCTCTACGCCGGATCGTTCGACCCGGTGACCAACGGCCACCTCGATGTCGTCCGCCAGGCCGCGAGCCTCGCCGACAAGCTTGTGCTCGCGGTCGGCGTCCATCCTGGCAAGATGCCGATGTTCGACGTCAAGGAGCGGCTGGCGATGCTCGAGGAGACCTGCGCGCCGGTCGCCAAGAAGGCGAACTGCCAGCTCGAATGCACGACCTTCGACGATCTGGTGGTCACGGCGGCGCAGCGCGCGGGCGCCGGCATGCTGATCCGCGGGCTGCGTGACGGCACCGATTTCGACTACGAAATGCAGATGGCCGGCATGAACGGCCATATGGCCCCCGGCGTGCAGACCGTGTTCCTGCCGGCCTCGCCGGGCGTGCGGCACATCACCGCCACTTTGGTGCGGCAGATTTCGGCGATGGGCGGCGACGTGTCGGGCTTCGTGCCCGCGCCGGTGCTGGCCCGCCTGAACAAGAAGTTCGCCGGAAAGTCCGGCGCGAATTAATCCAACATCGAGGAGCTTGAACGATGATGCGCCGAACGCTCGCCACGCTTGTGTCCGCCTTTGCGCTCTTGGCGCTCGCCGTCCCGGCTTCAGCCCAGGGTAATCTGGCAACTCCGGCGAACCTCAACGAGAAGGCCCCGGCCACCTACAAGGCGAAATTCGACACCAGCAAAGGCGTATTCGTCGTCGAGGTGACGCGCGACTGGGCGCCGAACGGTGCCGACCGCTTCTACAACCTCGTCAAGAACGGCTTCTACGACAACGTCCGCTTCTTCCGCGTGATCTCCGGCTTCATGGTCCAGTTCGGCATCAACGGCGATCCGAAGGTCTCGGCGCCGTGGCGCGAGGCGCGCATCGCCGACGATCCGGTGAAGCAGAGCAACAAGCGCGGCTATATCACCTATGCGATGGCGGGGCCGAACACCCGCACCAGCCAGGTGTTCATCAACTTCGGCGACAACGCCTCGCTCGACGGCCAGGGCTTCTCGCCGTTCGGACGCATCATTTCGGGCATGGACGTGGTCGACAAGCTGAACGCCGAATACGGCGAGGGCGCGCCGCGCGGCCGCGGCCCCGATCAGGGGCGCGTCCAGATGGAAGGCAACGCGTACCTTCAGCGCGACTTCGGCCGGCTCGATTTCGTGAAGAAGGCGACCATCGAGCGGTGATGCTGGAGATGCGGCCTGCGGTTCTGATCGGCGTCGAGGCTCTGGGCGTTGCGGCGGTGGTCACGGCAATCATGGCGTCGCCGCTCGCCGCCCAGCCCGGCCGCGGCGTCGCCCCCAAAGGGCCGCTCAACACGCTGGTCGACATCCGCGACGCCATCCAGGGCTGCTGGAAATGGCCGCCGCTGAGCGAAGTTCGCCAGGGGATGGAACTGACGATCCGGCTGAGCTTTAAGCGTAGCGGCGAGATTTTCGGCGCGCGCCTGACCTACGAGACGCGCGACGTCTCGGAGGACGAACGAAGGCTCTACTACGGGGTGATGCTGGAGGCGCTGAAGCTTTGCTCGCCGCTTCCGGTCTCCGAGAGTCTTGGCGGCGCGATCGCCGGCCGGCCGTTTACGTTCCGATTCAAAGACAACCGAAGAGAAGGAAAGGCTTGAGGCATATGGCTACACCCGAAAACACGATGACGCTCGACACCACCAAGGGCAAGGTCGTCATCGAAATGCGTCCCGACCTCGCGCCCGGTCACGTCGCCCGCATCAAGGAGCTGGTGAAGTCCGGCTTCTACGACGGCATCGTGTTCCACCGCGTGATCGAAGGCTTCATGGCGCAGACCGGCTGCCCGCACGGCACCGGCACCGGCGGCTCCGGGCAAAAGCTCAAGGCCGAGTTCAACAAGGAGCCGCATGTTCGCGGCACCGTGTCGATGGCCCGCGCGCAGAACCCGGACTCCGGCGACAGCCAGTTCTTCATCTGCTTCGACGACGCGACCTTCCTCGACGGCCAGTACACGGTGTGGGGCAAGGTGATCGAGGGCATGGAGAACGTCGACAAGATCAAGCGCGGCGAGCCGGTCAACCAGCCCGACAAGATCATCCGGGCGACGATGGGGGCTTGAGCGCACCGCCATGGCCCCGGCGGCCGCACCACGTTCGGGTGGATGCCCCACGAAAGCGGGGTACCCAGCCTTGATGTCGCAGCCACATTGAGCATTCCGGAGCGGCCCCCGGGTCGGCCTGGCGCCCCCAGAAACCTGTGGCTGCGGCCGGCTCGGCCGTACCCAAAGCGAAAGCAATGCCTATCTAGCAAGGGGCAGGGGGCGACGATCCGGTGTCCCGGCCCCGAAGTTGGCGGACTTGCGAACCGCGACACCTGGAGTAGCGCAGGAGCCGGCGATGCGCTGGGCCGCGTTCGTGGCGATGCTCGGATCGGCGACGGCACTTGCGTCGCCGCTCGCAACCTCCGCCGAGTCGGAGGTGGGAGCGGGCAGGCCCAAAGGTTCGCTCGAGACGCTTGATGAGGTTCAAGACGCAATTTTCGCTTGCTGGAAATGGCCGTCCGAAAGCGAGGCGCATAGTGGAATGGTGCTGAGGTTCATCCTCAGCTTTAGGCGTGATGGCGAAATTCTTGGCGGGCGCATTACCTACATGGATCAAAAGTTATCTGCCGAGGAGCGGGCCAAGTACTCCGCGGCCCTCAGCGACGCGATCAAGGCCTGCTCGCCGCTGCCGATCTCGCCGGCTCTTGGCGAGGGTATCGCCGGCCAGCCGTTTGTTTTCACCCTCCACGACACTCGAAATCACACTCGAAAAAAATAAAAGGCTTGGAAACCGGCCAGTTCTTCATCTGTTGCGACGATGCGACGGTCCTCGACGGCCGAACCACACTCCGCTGTCGTGCCCGCGAAAGCGGGTCATCCAGTCTTTGTTTAAGCAACCCGTGAGTGGATACTGGATCGCCCGCCGGAGCTTACCGTCGGGCCGGCCTGCGGCCGGGCCTGTTGGCGGGCGATGACACCGGTTGTTTGGCACGACGTTGCATCGTATGCGCACTGATCTGTTCGATTTCGAGCTTCCTAACGACAGGATCGCGCTGCGGCCCGCCGTGCCGCGCGACTCGGCACGGCTGTTTGTGGTGCGGCCAGGCGTAACGCCGGAGTTCGAGGACAGGGCTGTGCGCGACCTGCCGGACCTGCTCAATCCCGGCGACGCGCTGGTGGTCAACGACACCAAGGTGATCCCGGCGCGGCTCGTCGGCCGCCGCATCGGCCGCGGTACGGATGCGAAGATCGAGGCGACGTTGACCGAGCGGATCGACGGCTCGCGCTGGCGCGCCTTTGCCAAGCCGGGCAAGAAGCTTGCGCCGGGCGACGTGATCCGGTTCGGCGAGGAGGGCAAGGTCTGCTTCCTCGGCCAGCTCGACGCGACGGTCGAAGGCAAAGGCGACGGCGGCGAGATCACGCTGTCGTTCGCGTTTCACGGCGCGGTGCTCGATCAGGCCATCGCCGAGCGGGGCGACATGCCGCTGCCGCCGTATATCGCGGGCAAGCGGAAGCCCGACGAGCAGGACCGCGCCGACTACCAGACGTACTTTGCGCGTGAGGAAGGATCCGTTGCCGCGCCGACCGCGGGGCTGCATTTCACCGATGGCCTGCTGGCGAGGCTGGCCGCGCGCGGCATAACCGTGCACAAGGTGACGCTGCATGTCGGGCCGGGCACGTTCCTGCCGGTGCATGCCGACGACACGACCGGGCATAAGATGCATGCGGAGCATGCGGTGCTGACGGCCGAGACCGCGGAAGCGCTCAACGCGGTTCACCGCCATGGCGGGCGGATCGTCGCGGTGGGCTCGACGGCGCTGCGGACGGTCGAGAGCGCGACGGACGACGACGGCCGGATCCGGCCGTTCTCGGGCGACACCGCGCTGTTCATCACGCCGGGTTACCGCTTCAAGGCGGTGGACGTGATGCTGACCAACTTCCACCTGCCGCGCTCGACCCTGTTCATGCTGGTGTCGGCGTTCTGTGGCCTCGACACCATGAAGCGCGCCTACGCGCACGCCATTGCCGCAGGGTATCGGTTCTATTCCTATGGGGATGCGTCCCTGCTATTCCGGGCGCAATGACCGAGCCATTTTCCTTTCGCCTGATCGGCACCGATGGCACCGCGCGCCGCGGCGAGTTCGCAACGCCGCACGGGGCGGTGCAGACGCCGGCCTTCATGCCGGTCGGCACGCAGGCCACGGTGAAGGGGCTCGCGCCCGAGGCGGTGCGCGCGACCGGCGCGGAAATTCTTCTGGGCAACACCTACCACCTGATGCTGCGGCCCGGCGCCGAGCGGATCGCGGCGCTCGGCGGCCTGCACAAATTCATGAACTGGAACGGCCCGATCCTGACCGACTCCGGCGGCTTTCAGGTCATGTCGCTGTCGGAGCTTCGCAAGATTTCCGACAAGGGCGTGATCTTTCGCTCGCATATCGACGGCACCATGGTGGATCTCTCGCCCGAGCGGGCCATCGAGATCCAGTCGCTGCTCGGCGCCGACATTTCCATGCAGCTCGACGAGTGCATCAAGCTGCCGAACACGCGGACCGAGCTCGAGCGCGCCATGCGCCTGTCGCTCGCCTGGGCCGAGCGCTGCAAGCGCGCGTTCGAGAGCGCGGCGAAGGGCAGGGCGCTGTTCGGCATCGTGCAGGGCGGCGACGACATGGCGCTGCGCGGCGAGAGCGCGCGCGCCCTGGTGGAGATCGGCTTTCACGGCTACGCCATCGGCGGGCTCGCGGTCGGCGAGCCGCAGGCGACCATGCTCAAGGTGGTCGAGGAGACGGCGCCGCAACTGCCGGCCGACCGGCCGCGCTACCTGATGGGCGTCGGCACGCCGGACGATCTGCTCAAGGCCGTGGCGCGCGGCATCGACATGTTCGACTGCGTGATGCCGACCCGCAACGGCCGTCACGGCGCGGTGTTCACCCGCATGGGCCAGATCAATCTCGACAACGCCCGCCATCGCGACGATCCGCGGCCGCTCGACGCGCAGAGCCGGTGCGAGGCGGCGCGAACCTATTCACGCGCCTACCTGCATCATCTGGTGCGGGTGAACGAGATGCTCGGCGCGATCGTGCTATCGACCATCAATCTCAGCTACTACCAGGAGTTGATGGCGGGCGCGCGCAAAGCCATCGAGCAGGGGCGCTACGCCGCCTACTGTGCGGAGGTTCAGGAAGGCTGGGCCAAAGGCGATCTTGCGCCGGTCTAGCGGAACGACTCGGCCGGCATCCGGCGCTGGGCGCTCATGTCGTACTTGGTGTCGTAGTGGATCGCCCGAAGCTGCGGATCGCGGTGGCGGTAATGGCCGTCCCACAGCGCAAAACCGATACCCACGGCGACAGTGCTCAGCACGGCAAGCAGAAACGTTGCGATCAGCAACTTCATGGGCGGCCCCCGCCGGTCGATGTCGGTCGGATATTACAGAATTGTAACGCGGTTCGCGAGCCTTTCGATCTGGTTCCGTTCAGACTTTCGCATGGGCTCTGGACGGGTTCCGCCGGGGGTCTCGACCTGCCGTGGGCAGGGAGGCAGAATGGGACAATTCCAACAAGCCGAGGCGGCGGTGTGCCCGCAAGCCTTGCCGACGCCTTCCCAGGGAGAGGCCCGATGGCCGTCAATCTCAAGGTCAATGGCGCAAGCCACAGCGTTCCGGCCGAGCCGGACACCCCCTTGCTCTACGTGCTTCGCAATGACCTGGCGCTGAACGGCGCCAAGTTCGGCTGCGGCCTCGCCCAGTGCGGTGCCTGCACGGTGCTGGTGAACGGCAAGCCCACGCGCTCCTGCGTCACCCCGGTGGGCTCGCTCGGCAGCGCCGAGATCACCACCATCGAGGGGCTCGGCACGCCGGACAAGCCGCACGCCCTGCAGAAGGCGTTCATCGACGAGCAGGCGGTGCAGTGCGGCTACTGCATCAACGGCATGATCATGTCGGCCAAGGAACTGCTGGACCGCAAGCCGAACGCGACCGAAGCCGACGTCAAGGATGCGCTCGCCGGCAATCTCTGCCGCTGCGGCACCCACAACCGGATCGTCGGCGCGGTGCTGCGCGCCGCGCGCTCAATGACCGGCAGCGCGAGCGGGAGGACCTGACCATGAACGCTCCCACTCTCAGCCGCCGTTCGTTCACGAAGGGCCTCGGCGCGGGCATCGTGCTCGCCTTCTCGCTCGACCCGACCGAGCTTCTGGCGCAGGCCGCCCCGCAGGCCCCGAGACTTCCCGGCAGCCTGCAGACCAACCGCATGCTGGATGCGTGGATCCGCATCAACGCCGACGGCACCGCGACCGTCTTCACCGGCAAGGTGGAGCTCGGGCAGGGCATCCTCACCGCGCTCTGGCAGATGGCCGCGGAGGAGCTCGACCTGCCGCTCGCGCGCGTCACGCTGATGACCAACGACACGGCGCGGTCGCCGAACGAGACCTTCACCTTCGGCAGCCAGTCGATCGAGAACAGCGGCGTGGCGCTGCGACTCGCCGGCGCCGAGGTGCGGTCGATCCTGATCGGCCTTGCCGCCGAAAAGCTCGGCGTCGCCGCCGACACCCTGAAGGTTTCGGACGGCGTCATCAGCGCCGCGGACGGCCGCAAGGTCGGCTATGGCGAGCTCGCCGCGGGTGCCAATCTCAAGCGCGAGGCCACCGCCCAGGTGAAGCCGAAGGACCCGGCATCGCACAAGATCGTCGGCCAGTCGGTGCCGCGCATCGACATTCCGGCGAAGGTGTTCGGCGGCGCAGCCTACGTGCAGGACATGCGGCCGGCCGGCATGGTGCATGGCCGGGCGGTCCGCCCGCCGCGCTACGGCTCGACGCTCGAGAGCGTGGACGAGGGCGCGGTGAAGTCGATGCCCGGCGTGCTCGCGGTGGTGCGCGACGGCTCGTTCCTCGGCGTGATTGCCGAACGCGAGGAACAGGCGATCAAGGCGCGCGAAGCGCTCATCAAGAGTGCGAAGTGGAAGGCCGGGCCGGAGCTGCCCGACCCCGACAAGATCTACGAGTATCTCAAGTCGCGCCCGGCTCAGACCGCGGTGGTCAACGAGAAGAAGGGCATGGTGCTCGCCGGCGCCCGCGTCCACGAGGCGACCTACACCAAGCCCTACATGTCGCACGGCTCGATCGGGCCGTCGTGTGCGCTGGCCGAGTTCAAGGACGGCAAGTTCACCGTCTGGAGCCACGGCCAGGGCATGTTCCCGATGCGCAACGATTTGGCGAAGGGGCTGAAGCTGCCGGCTTCGCAGATCCGCTGCATCCATGTGGAGGGCTCGGGCTGCTACGGCCACAACGGCGCCGACGACGCGGCGATGGACGCGGCCTTGCTGGCGCGTGCTGTGCCGGGTCGGCCGGTGCGCGTGCAATGGATGCGCGACGACGAGTTCGCCTGGGCGCCCTATGGCTGCGCCATGGCGATGCATGTGAAGGCTGCGCTCGACAGCGAGGGACGCATCGCCGATTGGGACTACGAGCTGTGGAGCAACACCCACAGCATGCGTCCCAACGATCCGGACGGCAACAATCTGCTGGCCAGCTGGTATCTCGCCGAGCCGCAGAAGCACGGCACGCCGCGCGGGGTGCCGATCCAGTTCGGTGGCGGGGCCGACCGCAACGCGGTGCCGCTCTACGACTTCCCAAATCAGCGCGTCACCAACAACCTGATCGCGGAGATGCCGCTGCGCGCCTCGGCGCTCCGCACGCTCGGCGCCTACAGCAACGTGGTGGCGTCGGAATGCTTCATGGACGAGATGGCGGCGCTCGCCAAAGCCGATCCGGTGGCGTTCCGGCTGGCGCACATGAAGGAGCCGCGGGCGCGGGCGGTGATCGAGAAGGTCGCGCAGATGGCCGACTGGAAGGCCGGAGAGGCGGGGAGCCTCGCCCGCGGCCGCGGCATCGCCTTCTCCAAGTACAAGAACCTCGCCTGCTACGTCGCCTGCGTCGCCGACGTCGAGATCGACCGGGCGACCGGCAAGGTGCGCGTGTCCCACATCTGGGCCGCGACCGATTCCGGACAGGTCATCAACCCGGATGGGCTGAAGAACCAGATCGAGGGTGGCGCCATCCAGGCGGCAAGCTGGACGCTCTACGAGCATGTGCGGTTCGACCGGAACGGCATCCACACGCGCGACTGGGCGAGCTATCCGATGATGACCATGCCGGAGGTGCCGAAGGTTACGGTGGAACTGATCAACCGGCCGAACGAGCGTCCGCTCGGCTCGGGCGAGGGATCGCAGGGGCCTGCGGGTGCCGCGATCGTCAACGCCGTCGCGCATGCGACCGGCAAGCGGCTGCGCGATCTGCCGCTCGATGCGGGCAAGGTGAAGGCCGCGATCGGGTGACTGCATCAGGATTGCGCCGGCGCGTCTAATCGCGCCGGCGTTGTGGTGCTGCCTGTTGGTTGGCTGCGGCTGTGATCGCGCGAACGTGATGACGCGCGCGCCCGCGCGGGTGCAGAATTATTCCAATTCCAGAAACACAACAGGCGCGGTCAGGCGCCGGTCCTTAGCGCGTCGAAGACGCGCGTAAACGCGCTGGTGGCGCGATCCGGCGGCGACGGCCGCGCGGATGTCGAAACGTCAATCGAGCCGCGACGGATGCGCTCCGCGCGGACGCTGGGAGGAAAGCGATGGCGACAAATTTTGCGGTCAACGGCAGGGCCGTGTCGGTCGACGCGCCGCCCGACACGCCGCTCCTTTGGGTGGTGCGCGAAGGTCTGAAGCTCACCGGCACCAAGTTCGGCTGCGGCACGGGCCTGTGTGGCGCCTGCATGGTGCACATCGACGGCAAGCGCGCCTATTCATGCCAGACGCAGCTCTCGGAATTGTCCGGCAAGTCGGTCACCACGATCGAGGGGCTCTCGCCGAACGCGAGCCATCCGGTGCAGAAGGCCTGGCTCGCCGAGAACGTGCCGCAGTGCGGCTATTGCCAATCCGGCCAGATCATGAGCGCGGCCGATCTGCTCAAGCAGAAACCGAAGCCGACACGCGCCGAGATCATCGAGCACATGAGCACGAACATCTGCCGTTGCGGCACCTATCAGCGCATCGTGCGCGCCGTCGAGCGCGCGGCACGGGAGGCGTGACATGAACAAGCGCATCGGAAAGCTCAACACGCCGGTTTCCCGCCGTCAGGTGATGATCGGCGCGGCCGGACTGTCGTTCGCCATCGCGGTGCCCGGCAGCCTTGAGGCCGCGGTGCTCTCCAGCGAACGCACCGGCACCGCAATCAATCCGTGGATCAGCATTGCGCCCGACGGCACGATCACCATCATGTCGGCCGCGACCGAAATGGGGCAGGGGTCGATGACCTCGCTGCCCCTGATCATCGCCGAAGAGCTCGACGCCGACTGGGCGCGGGTGCGGATCGTGCCCGCCCCGCCGCTCGAGAGCATCTACGGCAATCCGGGCTTTGGCGGGGCGATGATGTACACCGCGGGCTCCAACGCGGTGACGAGCTACTACACGCCGCTGCGGGTCGTCGGCGCGCAGGTGCGCCGCGTGCTGCTCGACAATGTTGCGCGAAAGTGGGGCGTTCCGGTCGAGGAGCTGACCACCGAGCCGAGCACCGTGGTGCATGCGAAGTCCGGGCGGAAGCTCGGTTATGGCGAGATCACCCAGTTCGCCGAGGTTCCGGCCAAGGCGCCGGAGATCAAGCCCGATCAGCTCAAGAAGGCCGCCGACTTCCGCCTGATCGGCAAGGACGTGATGCGGATCGAGCTGCCCAGCAAGGTCAACGGCAGCGCGACCTACGGCATCGACGTGCAGGTGCCGGGGATGCTCTACGGCACGTTGCTGCGGGCTCCGGTCGAAGGATCGGCCCCCAACCGGATCGACGAGGCGAAAGCCAAGGCGGTGCCCGGCGTCGTCTCCGTGATCCGGCTGCCGCACGGCGTCGGCGTGGTCGCGGACACCGCATGGGCGGCGCTGAAGGCGCGCCAGGCGCTCATCGGCGCCGTCACCTGGACGCGGACCGGCACCGCCTGGGGCTTCGACAGCGACAAGGGCCTCGACGCCTTTGCTGCCGACGCGAAGAACCTCAACCGGGCGGCGCGCGACTGGAGCTCGCAGGGCAACGCGCGGGCCGCATTCCAGGGTGCCGCGAGCACCATGGAAGCCGAGTACCGCTGCGACTATGCCTATCACGCACAGATGGAGCCGCTGAACGCGGTGGCGTCGGTTGCGTCCGATGGACAATCGGCCGAGATCTGGGCCGGCACCCAGAGCCAGACCACGGCGACCGAGGCGCCGGCCAAGTTCCTCGGCATCCCACGCGACAAGGTGAAGCTGCATGACCTGCTGATGGGCGGCGGGTTCGGCCGCCGCGGCAACCGCGACGTCGACTTCATCATGGACGCGGTGATGCTGTCGAAGGAGGCGGGCCGCCCGGTCAAGGTGATGTGGACGCGCGAGGACGACGTGCACAACGGCCGGTTCCGGCCGATCTCGGCGCACTATCTGCGCGCCGGATTCGATGCCTCGGGCAAGATCACGGCGTGGCATCACCGGATCGCGGTGGACCGGGTCGGGCCCTACATGGATCCGGTGCGCTTCCAGGCGACCGGCGGCAGGGACTTCATCGCCATGCTGGGCGGCGAGCCCCGCGGCTATGACGTCCCGCATCAGCTGGTCGAGCATCTCTACCGCGACACCGGGGTGCGGACCAATCCGCTGCGCGGCATCAGCTTCCTCGCCAACAAGTTCGCGGCCGAGGCCTTCATCGACGAGATGGCGCGCAAGCGCGGCGTCGATCCGCTGGCGTACCGCCTCGAGCTTTTGAAGGGCACGCCGCGCGCCCACAAGGCGGTAGAGCGTGTCGCGCAGATGGCGGAGTGGGGCAAGAAGCGCGACGGCCGCGCGCTCGGGCTGTCCTACATCGACTACTCCGGCAGCCAGGTCGCCGGCATCGCCGAGATCTCGCTCGACCGCGGCAGCGGCCAGGTCAAGGTGCACAATTTCTGGTGCACCCTCGACTGCGGCGTCGCGGTGCAGCCGGACAACGTCGTTGCCCAGACCGAAAGCAGCATCGTCTATGGTCTCGGCGTGACGATGAGCGAGCTGATCTCGATCAAGGACGGCGTGGTGGAGCAGTCGAACTTCTACGACTACGCGCTGCCGCGGATGAACGAGGTGCCGGAGATGCACATCGAGCTGATCAAGACGGACAACCATCCGACCGGTGCCGGCCAGATGGCGAGCCCGCTGGTCGCGCCGTGCATCTCCAACGCGGTGGCAGAACTCGCCGGCGTGCGGCTGCGGCACACGCCGTTCCTGCCCGACCGGGTGAAGAAGGCGCTGGCCTAGAGCATGATGATCCCAGGGCTTGATTCACGAAGTTGAATCAAGCCCTGGGGCGCAACGCAAACAAAACCGGGCCGCCATGGGCGGCCCGGATCATTTTCGGCTGGCCCCCCGCGTCAGAGCGAGAGCTCGTCGAACTCGATGTGGGTGTTGAACGCGTTGCCGCAGGCTTCGCACAGCCAGGCGTGGCGGATACAGCCATCGTCGACAAACGACGATTGCTCCGGAACAAACTGCTCGCGGCCGCATTCGGGGCAAAACGGGCGGCTGAAATAGCGCGCAAACGATACTATTACGGGGGTGGCGTTCGGCGTCATGCACGTCCTCCTGTCTTCCTGCATGGCCCTCTCCTGGAGGGCCAGAGCCTGTCCCCGATGGCCGGCAAACTGGCGGACGTCTGTGGCGACAGCACGTCCGGGCGATGAAACTTCAGTGACGCACCAGCGGTACTCCTGGGCCGATCTTGGGGCCGATGTTGGGGTCGATGTTGGGACGAGGCCGCAGGATTTCCTGCGCGAGTCTGCGCAAAATGCTGCTAGAGTAGTGTTAATCGCCGAAACACAATTTGACCGAGAAGTGGGCTGATAACATCACTTGAGCGCATCCTCGGGCTGGAGCGTTGCGTATGCGAGTGCGGACCGTCGTTTTGCTGGCGTTCTTGACCGCGCTCTGGATCATCGGCCTGATCGGACAGCTTCATTCCGCCGAAGCCGCCATGCGCTACCTGGCGCTGTCGCTTGCCATCATCGCCTTTGCCGTCTGGCGCATGCCGGTGAAGCCCGCGCTGCGCCGCCGTTTTCGCGATAGGAAAAGGCCGCCGGACCAGGACTGAGCCCCGATACGGCGGCCGTTCGACGTTTCGTGCCTGAGTCGTCGAATTTGACGCCTCCTTCCGGCCCCGGGACCCAAGGGGGGACTGTGGGGGATTGGGTCGACCAGGACCGGAGGAAGCGATCGGTGTTGCGTCAGTTGTCGTCGGCGAAGACGAACGACAGGTCTTTGAATTGCTGCTCGGGAAGCGGTCCGCCGCTCAACATGAGCTTTTCCGGCGAGATCGTCTCGGCAAGGGGGGCAGGCTGCGGCGTCTGCTTGTGCGTCTGCGTCCAGGCGATGGCCACGGTGCCGACGGCCACGACTGCGAAAATGCTACCGGCTGTCTTCAGCATCTGAGCCTCCTAACGAGCCCGAAGCCCCGTAGTTGGTCGTCGAGGTGGGCGCTGCGGTTCAAATCAATGAAACGATCCTAGGGGAGGCCGGCCCCGGCCGATGTGTTGGCCATCACAAAAAGACCGATTGCCTCGCGGCCGCGGGAAGTGGCTCAAATTGCGGTGGAATTTGCCGTGGCCGGGGTGCCGGAGGCAGCGATTTTGGCTTGGAAAGCTGCCGCCGTTGCCCTAAGTGTGCGCCCGGGAGCGCGTAGCTCAGCCGGTAGAGCACGTGACTTTTAATCACGGGGTCCTGGGTTCGAGTCCCAGCGCGCTCACCAACAGCATCAAATATTTGCACCGATATCCGGCGCTGGCCGATCGGCCCGCCGGTTGGCGCGCCGGTCGTGCGATGGATACTGCTGTGGATCACGAGATGGCGTTGGGCCCCGCCGCGCTTTCAGTGCGTTTAACGTCGGTGACCATGCGAGGCTCTGTTACCTCTCGTTCAGTTGGATCGCCGTGCCGCGGCAAACGATGGACGACAGGCAGTTTGTCGCAAGGGCGTTGCCGATCCCGCACGTGACGTTACCGACTGCGTTTCCGCCCATGCCGCGGGAATCGACCTGGAGCTGACGTGTGGCGTCCTCGTCGGTCGGCTCAGGGTCCCAGGGCTTGCTCTTGCAACTCGTGGCGGCGATTTGGCCAAGAACGCGCGCGCCGCGCGGTGTCTCGCTCGCTCGATAGACGCGCGTGCTCGACCGCCACTCGGCGGGCGGATTGTCGTCGACCTTCGCCCCGGCGCACGACGACAGCGCAAGGCCTACGGTCAGAAGCACCACGGCACGCATCAGTCCCTCCCGGGCCACGGCGGGCGCCAAGGCGACTCTAGCACCCTGGGACGCGTTCACGCACGCGCGCCGCCGCGGCAACGCTGTGATGGACCGGCGGCAAGGGATGCAGCACAAGTTCGCCTCCGGCATCCGGTACCGCTTATCCGGGCGACGACTCGGATAAAGCGGTCGGGCGGAAATGCCGGTAGGGGGTATCCGCGCGCGCCTCCGGTTGACAAAATCCCCCCGCGATCACGCAGCCGGAGGCGTTGCTGCTGCTCCGCGACCAAGCGTGCTGCCTTGCCGTCCGACGACAAGCGCGCGCCAGCACTGGCAGCACGCAGCGAAGCTCATGCTGGCAGCAGCAGAAGACAGCAACAACATCGCCGCGGCTTCGGAGCAAATCGATCGTGCGCTCATTTTGGATATGGCTGGACGCTCTCGCCCGCGTGTTCATATTCGGCAAGACGAGACAGCAATGCATTCGCCGCCGCGCGGCGCGCCTGCTCGGAGTTTGCACCACTCCAGTGAAACGGCTTCTCGACGGTTGCCGCGGACAGCGCTTCCGCAAGCCGCTGCGCAAACGTGCTGCCGAGTTGCCACCACTTGTCGCCGCGATCGGCGGGATCGCCGGCGCCCGTGCCGTGAACGAGAATGACGTGTTCAGGGGAGGCCGGCGAGGGCATCGTCGAGCAAGCCTGGACAGAAGCCCCCACGGTCATCGAGACTGGACGTAACCGATCCCCGTCTCGATCCCCTGAGCGAGTGTCTTTCTCTCTCGATATGAAGCGTTGAATCCGGCAACGATCGCGGCGGCCCGCTCATCAGGCGTGCCGTGGTGATTGCGATCGGTGAACATGTAGTCGCCGATGGAATGCGCCTTGGTCGCGTACACGGCGGCCGGGTAGTCCGCCTTCTGCAGCTTGCGGGCCCCTGCGAAGAAGCCGGCCAGATAATCGGCGTGAAGCTCGATGCGTTTCACGGTTGGTTGGCCGCCTTGCAGGCGGTTCATGAGCTGCTTTTTGTATTGCAGGATGTGGGCGTACTCATGGGCGCAAACCGCCGACACCGCGACGTCCGGGTCCTCACGCTCCGCAAGCGTTGCTTTCAAAAGACTGCGGCCGAACAGCACGGTACCATCGGCGGACTTCATCCTGACCGCCGGTGTTGCATATGCGTTCGGCGATCCGCCGTCGTCATAATATCCGAAGCCGGGCAGGACCCGAACACGTCTGTCATTCTCGACAGCGTGTGAGCCAATGCGTAATCGAAGTCGCGGTCACCGGAGCTCGGAACGATCGGCTCGTTTCCGGTGGCGGTCAGGATTTCCGAGTTTGCTTTTTGAAAGAAACGCGGAGCTTCGTCTGCGTCCACCGTGCAGCCCGGTCTTCTTTTGGCTGGTGTCTGGGCATAACAGGGACAACACGCGACGCCCCACAGAATGGTGAGAGCGCCACCAAGGATGACCTCCCGACGAAGCATGGCTTTCTCCCCATCAGCAGAGATTTGGATAACGCTGGCAGGCGGTGCCACCGCCTCCGCCACCACCACCGCCTCCGCCACCAGCGCCACCACCGGTACCGCCGCCACCTCCACCGGGTCCTTGAGGCAGGCCGCTTGGTCCACCTGGTCCACTTGGTCCACCTGGTCCACTTGGCCCGCCGGGGCCGCCAGCGGCCGCTGGATTGACGTTCATGTACTCGATGCGATTGGTTATCGAGCTAATTCCGAGATTCCAATTGTAAGCGATGCCGCTTTGATGTTGCGACCTGAGCAAATACACCGTGCCTTGAGGCAGCGCCTGCTGCCCCACCACCTGGATGTTCGTTACCGGACCTGCCGTTCCGAGCTGCGGGTAATAGCCGGTGTTGCCTGTCTGTATTGCGATCGTTTGCCACAACGTCGCGCCATACCACGTGGGGTTGGGAGTGCCTGTGCTCAGCTGCTGAATGACCCCTTGCAGGATCACTTGCGGATTGTGCTGGGCCGAAGCAGGCACGGCGTGCGCTATCAGACCAAACGCAACGCAAAGCGCACTGATGGCAGGTCTGCGGATCACGTCACGCATCGTCGGCCCCCCAAGCTCGTCAGGCTCCCGCAGAACCATCGAGCGCGGAAATAGTACTGCAATCGCAAGTGGTGCGGCAACATGCTGCAACGGCAGTCGCCTCGGTCGGGATGTCCGCTGCTGCATTTACCGAAGCCGCTGGATTTCGCACTCTCGGAGGCCGAATCTGACCGCCTCCTGAGAGAGCATCCCGGCCGCCGACATGGAGCAGGCCATCCACGAACTGGTTCATATGGTGGCCGCGCACCCGCAATGGGCCTACGCGGTGCTGTTTCTGGCGGCGTGGTTGGAGGCGGTGCCGGTTGTCGGCTCGTTCGTGCCGGGCTCCACCATCATCCTGAGTCTCAGCGCGCTGATCGGCGCCGGCGACCTGAGCCTCGCGGGTGTGCTGGCGGCAACGATCTGCGGCGCGGCGCTTGGCGATGGCGCAGCCTACATGCTCGGCCGCAGCCATCCCGACTGGCCGCACCGGCTCTGGCCGTTGAGCCGCTATCCCGACGTGATCCGGAAGAGCGAGGAATTTTTCAGGCAACGCGGATCCGTCGCCGTGTTCCTGGCGCGGTTCCTGCCGCCGGTGCGGGCCTTCGTGCCGGTGACGGCCGGGTCCCTCGGCATGCCGCCCGGGCGATTCTTTCCGTTCAATCTCGCCGCCATCGCCTGCTGGGCGCCGGCGCATATCGTGCCGGGAATGCTTGCCGGCAGCGCATGGCACCGCGCCGGCGCGCTCGGCGGGCATGTGATGCTGCCGTTGATCGTCGGGCTGATTGCGCTTGCCGGTTTGATCTGGGGCATCCGACGCTGGCAGCGGCACGGCGCCGTGGAGGCCGGCAGTTGACCTTCGGTCACCCGTCCGATTTGCTAGGTCATCCGGGCCGGGGAAGACCTGTCAGAGGCGCCGTTCGCGCCGAAGGAGAGTTGCCATGCCGATCGTCAATCGCGTCGCCGACCTGCACGACGAGATCAAGGCCTGGCGGCAGGATATTCACGCCCATCCGGAGCTGATGTTCGACGTGCACCGCACCGCAGGCGTGGTCGCCGACAAGCTCAAGGCGTTCGGCTGCGACGAGGTCGTCACCGGCATCGGCCGCACCGGCGTGGTCGGCGTGATCCGCGGCAAGAAAGGTTCCGCCACGCGCACCATCGGGCTGCGCGCCGACATGGACGCGCTGCCGATCGAGGAAGCGACCGGGCTCAGCTATCAGTCGCAGAACCCCGGCAAGATGCACGCCTGCGGCCACGACGGCCACACCGCGATGCTGTTGGGTGCGGCCAAGTATCTCGCCGAGACGCGCAACTTCGACGGCACCGCGGTGGTGATCTTCCAGCCCGCGGAGGAGGGCGGCGGCGGCGGCCGCGAGATGGTCAAGGACGGCATGATGGACCGCTTCAAGATCGAAGAGGTCTACGGCATGCACAACTATCCGGGTTTTCCGGTCGGCGAATTCGCGATCCGGCCCGGTCCGATGATGGCGGCGGCCGACCGCATCTACATCGACATCGAAGGGCTCGGCGGGCACGCGGCGCGCCCGCACACCTCGATCGACACCATCGTCGTCGGCTCGGCGATGATCCAGGCGCTGCAGTCGATCGTCTCGCGCAACGTCGACCCGCTGGAATCGGCGGTGGTGTCGATCACCCAGTTTCATGCCGGCACCGCCGACAACATCATCCCGCAGACCGGGCATCTGCGCGGCACCGCCCGAAGCCTGACGCCCGACACCCGCGATCTGGTCGAGAAGCGGGTGCGCGAGGTGGTCGAGGGCACGGCGAAGCTCTACGGCGCCAAGGCCACGCTGACCTACAAGCGCGACTATCCGGTCACCGTGAACCATGCCCGGCAGACCGAGTTTGCCGCACAGGTCGCAACCGAAGTGGTCGGCAAGAACCGCGTGGACACCAGCGTGCCGCCGGTGATGGGCGCGGAGGATTTCTCGTTCATGCTGGAGGCGCGGCCGGGCGCCTTCATCTTCGTCGGCAACGGCGACAGCGCCGGCCTGCACCACCCGCAGTACAACTTCAACGATGACGTGATCCCGGTCGGGACGTCGTACTGGGTGAAGCTCGTCGAGACCGCGCTGCGCGGCTAGCGCATAGCCGTCCGAAAGACGGCGTCGCCATGGCGCGTCGAAGACGCGCGTAAACGCGCTGATGGCTCGCCTATGTCTCGGACAAAGCCTGATGCGGGGCGGGCACCGGTTTCAGAAAAGGACATGCGCAAACGCGAGAGCTGCGTGCCGTTACGGAGCCGAAGTCTCGACGCGTTCCTCGACCGTCACCGCGATCGGTGCGGGGGCGGGCGGCGGAGGCGCCGCTGTCACCGCAGTCACGGCCGCGACGGCCGCCGGACGCCGCGCCAGCAGTTCGGCGAAGCGGCCTTCGACGGTGCGCCAGAAGGCGAAGTCGTTGACACGCGAACCGTCCAGCAAGGCTAGCGCGGTCGAGGCGAGGAACGGCAGCGACTGCACCGCAAGCGCGATCGCGAACAGGTTGATCTCGGTGACCCGCTCGTAATTGGTGGCGTAGAGATAGGTCGCGCTCGCGATCAGGAGCGCGCTCAGCACCGCTTCCCAGAACGCCGGGAATTCACCGCCGCGCCGCTTTCCGGCGCCGCCCTTGGCGGTGCGAACGAACGGCAGGCCGTCCTTGACGATGCCGATGCCGACCGCGCGCGCCACCGACCATTGCAGCGCCATGGCCGCAACCACCGCGCCCATCATCTGGCTGCCGGTGATGGCGACCCGCAGCCGGTAGAGCGACACGAAGTGCAGCACGGCCACGGCGAACGCCGCGAGGATGGGGATGGTCAGCACCTTGTCCGGAATGGCGATGCCGAGGATCGCGACGAACGGCACCCAGATCAGGTTGAGGATCGCGACCAGCACGCCGACGCTCTCGGCGCCGAGCCATGACATCCAGCCGAGCAGGAACTCGCGCTTCTGGTCGCGCGTGAGCAGGCTTCGGCCCGGCAGGAAGCGGCGCCAGTGCTTCTTCATGATCTGGAAGCCGCCATAGGCCCAGCGGTCGCGCTGGCGCTTGTAGGCCTGATAGCTGTCCGGCAGCAGGCCGTGGCCGTAGCGGCGGTTGGTGTAATGCGCGGTCCAGCCGAGCTCGAGAATGGTGAGGCCCAGGTCGGTGTCCTCGCAGATCGTGTCGCTCGACCAGTTGCCGGCGGCGATCAGCGCAGAACGACGCATCAGGCACATGGTGCCGTGCGTGACGATGGCGTTGTGCTCGTTCCGCTGCACCATGCCGATGTCGAAGAAGCCGGCATATTCGCCGTTCATCGCCACGTGCATCGGGCTGCGGGTCGCATCGCGGTGATCCTGCGGCGCCTGGACGAGGCCGACGCGCGGATCGGCGAACAGCGGCGCGAGGTCCTTCAGCCAGTCGGGATGCACCACGTAGTCGGCGTCGAGCACGCCGATGATCTCGGCGTCGTCGGCGGTGCGGGTGAGGGCAAGCCGCAGCGCACCGGCTTTGAAGCCTTCGAGCTTGTCCTCACGGATGAATTTGAAGCGCTCGCCGAGCGTCTTGCAGTGTTCCTCGACCGGCTGCCACAGCGCCGGGTCGGGCGTGTTGTTGATGACGAGAATGCACTCGAAGTTCGGATAGTTGAGGCGCGCCACCGAATCGAGCGTGAGCTTCAGCATCTCCGGCGGCTCGCGATAGGCCGGGATGTGGATCGACACCTTGGGCAGAGCCGACATCTCGGGTGCAAGCGGCGGAGAGGCGATCAGCCGGGAGGGCCTGCGGCCGAACGCGATCGCGGCGATCTCCTCGACGCGGGTCATCGCCACGAAGATCAGCGGGATCAAGAGCGCGAGCGCGAGCCCGAAGGCGAAGGCCGCGCCCGGGACGAAGTAGTGCCCGTTCCAGTAGGCGAACAGGATCGCAAACCATGCGCCGGCGGTGTGGGCCGCGCCGGCAAGCAGCGCCGCCTGGGTGAAGGTGGCGCCGACCAGCACGAGGATCGGCAGCGACAGCAGGATGCCCATCGCCACCGCGATCGCGGTCAGCTTGCCGTGGTCGGGATTGGCGATCGGCCCGGTCCAGGAGAACTTCGGCTGGCGCGCGGTGTCGAAGAAGCCCCAATAGGGACCGACGCCGCCTTCGAAGGTCTTCCACGGCTGATCGTAGGCTTCGATGATGTTGTAGTCGATGCCGAGCGCCTCGGCACGGGTGACGAAGGCGCGCAGCACGGCGGCCTGGATCAGCGGGCCCGGCACCGCTTCGTGGCGGTTGTAGCCCGCGCTCGGCCAGCCGAACTCGGCCAGCACGATCCGCTTGCCGGGATAAGCCTGGCGCAGCTGGTTGTAGATGCGAACCGCCTGGTCGACGGCCTGGGTTTCAGAGATGCCTTCCCAGTAGGGCAGGACGTGCGCGCCGATGAAGTCGACCGACGAGGCGAGCGACGGGTGATAGCTCCAGACGCTGTGAATTTCGCCGGTCGTCACCGGCAGGCCGGTTTCGCGCTTCACCCGCTGGATAAGCCTGATGAGCCGGCGAACGTTGTTCTCGTCCGCGGTCCACTTCTTGTCTTCGATGGTCTGGGCCTCGCTGATGCGGCGGGCCTCCTCGCGAAGCAGATTGTCTTCCTCTTCGCCGCTGAGCTTGAGGTTGGTGAGCGGAATCTGTTCGTTTCGATAGATCGTTTCGTTGCCGACGACGATGCTGTCGATGTTGCGGTGCTTGCGGGCCAGATCGATGACCGCGGCAATCTCGCGCTCGTTGCGGTCGGCGTCTTTGTCGAGCCAGGCGCCGATCGAGACCCGCAGGCCGAACTCGCGGGCGATCTCCGGGATCATCTCCGTGCCGCCGGTCGACGAATAGGTGCGGACCGTCCGCGTGTAGGGCGCGATCGCCGCAAGGTCGGCCCGGATCCGTTCGGCCGAGCACCGCTTCGGGCTGTCGGGCCTCGGGTTCGGATCGTAGGTGCAGCCGTCGAACGGCGTGTAGGAGACGCTGGCGAGCGGACCGCGGAAGCCCGGCGCACCGACGACGTCGCGCGAGAGCGCCCAAACACCGGCATGAAGACAGGCTACGGCAGCGACGCCGACCAAAGCGACGAAGCGCATCAGAGCAACCAAGCGGGGCTTGAGAACCTAGGCGCCTTCCCGTCCCCTGGGAGGGCCATAGCTGCGGAGCAGCACACCTCTATCGAGGCCATGTGACTATATACCCACTCTGATGGCGAATTGATGACGGCGCCCCATGACGTGCCCAACGCACACACCGTGCCATCAACGTGCTTAACGGTTGGAGGTTCCTGGCGGCTTCGCACTCGGCGGCATCGGCGGGGTCGCCGGCGCCGGGGCGGCACCTTGGGTTGCCGCGGGGGCGGCCGCTGCTGAAGCGGCACCGGGTGCCGTTGCCGCGGCGGTGGCCGTTCCTGAGCCGGGGTTCAGCCAGCAGGTATGAACGCGGGCGTTCAGGGTTTCCGGCTTCTTCTGATCGATGCTGGCGCCCTGCCGAACAACGCAGCGGAATGCCGATTGAATGTGCGGTCCCGGACAGCCGAACCGGTCGTAGAGGTCGAGATGCCGAAAAGCGGTGTCCATGTCGTCGCGGTAAAGGAGCCCAACCACCCGGCGGCCGAGCCAGACGCATTCGGCGTTGCCGGCCGGGCCGCTGACCTGGCGGGCCGCCTCGGCGAACTCGTCCACCCGCCGCTGGGCATCCGCGTCGGGCTGGGTCTGTGCCGGCTTGTCGCCGCCTTTGCCGTCGGCGGGCTTGGCTTCCTGGGCCTGGATTTGGGCCAGCGCCGGAACGAGCAGAATCGAGGCTGCGAACAGTGCAGCGAGGCTTAGGCGCGGAAGGGAGAACATGGGCGTCGGTTTGTTGTTTGAGTTTTCGCGATTGGAGCGTCGCGCTATCTGTACAACGAATAGGTCCGATTTGCGGCTCAGCCGATCGAATATTTTTGTTTGGTTGAATTTGGCAAATCTTATCGCTTTGTCCAGCGTCAGACACGCGCTTGATTAAAGTGTCGCACCGTGCTGACCAGTTTGGAGCGCGGCGACAAGGAACACGCGGGCCGTTTTTGGATGCGCAAAGCTGTCAGTCTGTTCACATTGGTGGCTGCTGTCATCGTTGTGTCGTGGTGGTGGCTGGGCGCCGGCGTCTCGATGCCGCCGTCGCCGCTCGATCCGGGCGAACGGCTATACTGCGTGTCTTATGCGCCATTTCGCGGCGCCCAGACGCCGCTTGATCTCTCCACCAAGATCGCTGCCCAACAGATCGACCAGGACCTGGCGCAGCTCTCCAAGATCACCGATTGCATCCGCATCTATTCGGTCGACTTGGGCCTCGACCAGATCCCGGAAATTGCGCAGCGGCATGGCCTGAAAGTGCTGCTCGGGCTTTGGGTGTCGAGCTTCCCCGACCGCACGCAGTATCAGCTCACCACCGGCATTGCGCTGGCGAACAAGTTTCCCGACACCGTGCGCGCAGTGATCGTCGGCAACGAGGCGCTGCTGCGCGGCGAGGTGTCGGCAGAAAAGCTTCGCGAATACATCACGAGCGTGAAATCAAAAGTGAAGGCGCCGGTGACCTATGCCGACGTCTGGGAGTTCTGGGTTCGCAACCGCGAGCTCGCGGGCGCGGTCGATTTCGTCACCGTGCACATCCTGCCGTACTGGGAGGACGATCCGATCGCGGCGACGAAGGCCGCCGATCACGTCGCCTCGATCCGCAAGCACGTGGCGGAGGTTTTTCCCGGCAAGGACATCGTGATCGGCGAATTCGGCTGGCCGAGCGCGGGCCGCATGCGCGAAGGCGCGCTGCCGTCGCCGGCCGCGCAGGCCTTCGTCCTCGCCGACGTGCTCAGGCGCGGCAAGCAGGATGGATTTCGCGTCAACCTGATCGAGGCGTTCGATCAGCCGTGGAAGCGCTTTCTCGAAGGCACCGTCGGCGGCCATTGGGGCATGTTCGAGGACGCGTCGCGGCGGCAGAAATTCGTCTGGGGCGCGCCGGTGTCGAACCATCCGGGCTGGCCGTGGCAGGCCGCGGGCGGCGTTGCGCTCGCGGCGGTCGTGTTTGCCGCGGCGATGCTGGCACGGCGCCGCGCGTCCGATCGGGATGCGCCCGACAACGCGGCGTGGTCGCTCGCTTGGAGCGCCATTGCGTTGAACGCCGTCGTGGCCGGCGTGTTTGTCGGCTGGACGGTCGAGAACATCCCGCTGGAAAGCCTCGGCATCGGCGGCTGGACACGTTCACTCGCGTTTGCCGCCGTCGCCGTTCTTGCGCCGGTCGCAGGCGCGGTGGCGCTCGCGACCTCGCGAACCTTGCCGGCGTTTAATCAGGTCATCGGTGCGAAATCGCAGCGAACGCCCGATCGGCCGGCGCTGGCGCTCGGGCTGGTGTTTGTCGCGCTCGTGGCCCTCGCGGTGCAGTCGGCGCTCGCGCTGTCGTTCGATCCGCGCTATCGCGATTTTCCGTTCGCGCCGATGACGGCGGCGGTCGTGCCGTTCGTCTTGCTGTCGTTGGTGGCGCAGCGCCGCAAGAGAGAGCGGCCGCTTGCCGAAACTTTGGCCGCGGCGGTCCTCGCTCTGTGCGCGGCCTTCATCGTCTGGAACGAGACTCCCGCCAACTGGCAGGCGCTGTGGTTTGCGGCAACGCTCGCCGGTCTCGTCTTCAGCCTTCTGCGGCCGCGGGCCGCGCCAGGCTGAAGATCAGCACGGCGACCGCAAGCGACGACAGCGCCGTGTTGTAGAGCACGATGCCGGCGCCGGCGGCGAGCAGCGTGACGGCAAACGGAATGAACGACGGACGCATCAGGTTCAGCACCGCAGCGCCCAACGCGACGATCCCGAACGCCTGCGGCTGAAACAGCGCAATCGCGGTGCGGCGGCTCGCGCAAAGCCAACTCGTCCCGGAGTTCTCGCAGGCGATGCCGATGGCGGAATTCTGGATCACGCCGTAGCGCATGGCGAAGCCATAGGCGAGGGCGGCGATGGCGATGACGGCAAGGCCTGCGGCCTGGCGCGGGGTGGGGCGGTAGGGCGGCCGGTTCATGCCGCGCACCTTGCCGCAAAGCGCGCTCCCATGAAAGTTCGCCGGCAGGGTTCAGTGGCTCGCGAGCTTCTGCCCGTCGTACATCGTCGGCTGGCAGACGCCGCCGGTGCCGGTGATCGCCGCGCAATAGCGCGCGGCCTTGGCGGCGTTGCCGATCGGCCCGGCAATCAGGCGGTATTCAACGCCACCGCCGCGCGGACGCTCGCGGCTCAGGACCATCGGCCGCAGGCTTTGCAGCAGCGCGTTGTGACGCCGGAGCGCCGTGGTCCAGACCGGACGCAGCGCCTCTTCGGACGACGCGCCGCCAAGGTCGAGCCCGAACTGCCGCCGGGTCACCCGGTTGGGCGGCGTGGCGGCTTGCACTGGCGTGGCTTCGGGCGCGGCTGGCGCTGCGTCTTGTGTCTGGTCCTGGGCATTGTCGCGGCTGTCGTGCTGCGGGCTGATGCTGGCGGTAACTTGCTCCGCCGGCGGGCGGGAGGCAGCCGCGGCGGCGGGGAACGGCGGCGGCGCGGCAACCGCGGGCGGCGCTTGCGCCGGCTGAGCCGCGGCCAGCACCGGTTGCGGTTTTGCGGGTAGCGGCGGTTGCGGCGGCAGTGCCGTCACCGGCGAGAACGGCTGCTCGATCGTCGTCGGCACGGGACGGGCGGCTCGTTCGACGCGCTTGATCGAGCCGGTGATGTCGTCGAGGTTGTTCTCCAGCGCGGCGATGCGCGCGAGCAGGCGTTCGCGGTCGGAGGTGAGCACACGCACGGTTTCGGCCAGCTTGCGGCCTTCGACGGCGTCCAGCGGCCGGGCCGGCTTGACGCCGGACGGCATGACGACCTCGCGGAGCTGCAGGGCCGCGTGCCGGGCGCGGTCCGATCCCGCCTCGGTGGAGCCGGCAAAGATCGCAAGCGTCAGCGACACCGCCGCGACCGTGCCCCAGACGAAGATCCGAAAGAATTCCCGCATCCGAAGCGTCCGCTCAACCGGCGCAACTGCGCCAATCTCCCTTGCGGCCACGTTCCTCTCCGCTTTCCGCGTTGTTGAGACCCGCAGGAGTCCGAATCAGTTCATTGAATCCATTAGCAGATTCGTCCGGAAGGAACCTCTCCGGAGTTTTCCGGCGCCTGCGCTTTTTTCTTGAAGTGTGCTCGGATATGACGGCCCGGAACGCGAAAGGGGAATCAGTGAGCGCACGCCAATGAGCGCACGGACTTGCCTTGCCATCGTGCTCGCCGCCGGCGAGGGCACCCGCATGCGGTCGTCGCGGCCGAAGGTGCTGCATGCCGTCGCTGGCCAGTCGCTGCTGGGCCATGTGCTGGCGGCGCTGCGGGCGGCCGGCGGGTCCACGACGGCCGTGGTGGTCGGGCCGGACCGCGAAGACGTTGCGGCCGAGGCGCGGGCCGAAATGCCCGGTGCAGGGATTTTCGTGCAGCGCGAGCGGCGTGGCACCGCGCATGCGGTGCTGGCCGCGCGCGCGGCCCTGGAGCAGGGCGCCGACGACGTTCTGGTCATTTTCGGCGACACGCCGCTGATCAAGCCGCAGACGCTCGCGAAGCTCCGGCAGGCGCTGGCGGACGGCGCCAACGTCGCGGTGCTGGGCTTCAAGCCGGCCGATCCGACCGGCTACGGCCGGCTGGTGACCAAGGGGGCCGAATTGCTCGCCATCGTCGAGCATGCCGACGCGACCGAGGCCGAGCGCGGCATCGCGCTCTGCAACGGCGGGCTGATGGCGTTCGACGGCGCCCACGCGCTGCCCATTCTCGACCAGATCGGCAACGACAATCGCAAGGGCGAGTTCTATCTGACGGACGCGGTGGCGATCGCGCGCAAGATGAGCCTGCGCACGGTGGCCCTCGAAGTGGCGGAGGATGAGGTGAGCGGCATCAACACCAAGGCGCAGCTGGCGGAAGCCGAGGCGGTGATCCAGCAGCGGTTGCGGCAGGCGGCGATGGAAGCGGGCGTGACGCTGGTTGCGCCGGAGACCGTGCATCTTTGCGCCGATACGAAGTTCGGCAAGGACGTGACGGTCGAGCCCTATGTGGTGATCGGGACCGGCGTAACGATCGAGGACGGCGCCACGATCCGCTCGTTCTCGCATCTTCAAGGCGCGCATGTTGGGCGCAACGCCATCGTCGGCCCTTACGCGCGGCTGCGGCCGGGGGCCAGGCTCGAGGCCGATGTGCACATCGGCAACTTCGTCGAGGTGAAGGAGGCGCTGATCGAGCAGGGCGCCAAGGCCAATCACCTGACCTACCTCGGCGATGCCCGGGTCGGTGCCGGCGCCAACATCGGCGCCGGCACCATCACCTGCAACTATGACGGCGCAGCCAAGCACCGCACCGACATCGGCGCGGGCGCGTTCATCGGCTCCAACTCGGCATTGGTTGCGCCGGTGACCATCGGCGACGGCGCCTATGTCGGTTCCGGCTCGGTCATCACCGCCGATGTCCCCGCCGACGCCCTGGCCATCGGACGTGGCCGACAAACCGTTAAGGAGGGCTGGGCCAAGCGCCTGCGTGACTTGAAGTCGCTGGTGAAAAAGAAGGCATAAGCTACGGTCGGCAGAGGAGATTCTTGTTTCCTTAGCCGTCCGCCTTAATTTGACACATCAGGACATGCATTTTGATTTTCCGGAAACCGGCCCCGGCGCATAAACATCGCGCCGCGGGATGCGGCAGGGGGTAGGGCCACTTTGTGCGGGATTGTTGGGATTCTCGGCCATGAGCCGGTGGCGGGGCAACTCGTCGACGCGCTCAAACGGCTCGAATATCGCGGCTACGACTCGGCGGGCGTCGCCACGCTGGAGAGCGGCGCGCTGACGCGTCGGCGTGCCGAGGGCAAGCTTCGCAATCTGGAAAGCCGGCTGCGCGAGGCGCCGCTCAGCGGCACCATCGGCATCGGCCACACCCGCTGGGCGACCCACGGCAAGCCGACCGAAAGCAACGCGCATCCGCACGCGACCGACCGGATCGCGGTGGTGCACAACGGCATCATCGAGAACTTCCGCGAGCTGCGCGACGAGCTGGAAAAGACCGGCGCGCGGTTCGCCAGCGAGACCGACACCGAGGTGGTCGCCCATCTCGTCACCGCGGAGATGAAGAAGGGCCGGAAGCCTGCCGAAGCGGTGCAGAGCTGTCTGCCGCGGCTGCGCGGCGCGTTCGCGCTCGCCTTTCTGTTTGCCGGCGAGGAAGACCTGCTGATCGGCGCACGCAAGGGCTCACCGCTCGCGGTCGGCCACGGCGACGGCGAGATGTATCTGGGCTCCGACGCGATCGCGCTCGCGCCGTTCACCGACACCATCAGCTATCTCGAGGATGGCGACTGGGCGGTGGTGACGCGCAAGGGCGTCGAGGTGCGCGACGTCAGCGGCAAGGTCGTCGAGCGTCCGGTGCTGAAGTCGAATGCCTCGGCGTTCCTGGTCGACAAGGGCAACCACCGCCATTTCATGGCGAAGGAAATCCACGAGCAGCCCGAGGTCGTCGGCCATACGCTGTCGCACTATCTCGACATGGCCGCCGAGCGCGTCGCGCTGCCGATGACGCTGCCGTTCGACTTCAGGAAGATCGAGCGGGTGGCGATCTCGGCCTGCGGCACCGCCTACTACGCGGGTCTGGTCGCCAAATACTGGTTCGAGCGCTTTGCCCGGCTGCCGGTCGAGATCGACGTCGCCTCCGAGTTCCGCTACCGCGAGGCGCCGTTCTCGCCGGGCAACCTCGCGCTGTTCGTCTCGCAGTCGGGCGAAACCGCCGATACGCTCGCCACGCTCCGCTATGCCAAGGAGCACAAGCAGCACATCCTTTCCATCGTCAACGTGCCGACGTCGACCATCGCCCGCGAGAGCGACGTGGTGATGCCGACGCTGGCGGGCCCCGAGATCGGCGTCGCTTCGACCAAGGCGTTCACCTGCCAGCTCGCGGCGCTGCTCTGCCTTGCCATCGCCGCCGGCCGCGTCCGCGGCGTCATCTCCGACGAGGACGAGCGCAATCTCGTCCGCGCCATGATCGAGGTGCCGCGGCACGTCTCCGAGGCGCTGCGGCTCGAGCCGCAGATCGAGGAACTGGCGCGCGACCTCGCCAAGGCCCGCGACGTGCTGTATCTCGGCCGCGGCACCGCCTATCCGCTGGCGCTGGAAGGCGCTTTGAAGCTCAAGGAAATCTCCTATATCCACGCCGAAGGCTATGCCGCGGGCGAGCTCAAGCACGGCCCCATCGCCCTGATTGACGAGACCATGCCGGTGGTGGTGGTTGCGCCGTTCGACAAGAGCGTGCGGCGCGAGGGCGTGTTCGAGAAGACGGTGTCGAACATGCAGGAGGTCGCGGCCCGCGGCGGCAGGATCATTCTGGTCACCGACCCGAAGGGCGCGAAGGAGGCCGCGGCGCTGTCGCTTTCGACGCTGGTGTTGCCGGACATGGCGACCACGGTTACGCCTATCGTCTATGCGATTCCGGTGCAGCTCATCGCCTATCATACCGCGGTGAACATGGGCACCGACGTCGACCAGCCGCGCAACCTCGCGAAGTCGGTGACGGTCGAGTGATGGCGCGCAGGTACGCGCAGGGGTACGAGCCGATCCACGATCATGGCTGACGAAAAAACCGGACTGCCCCCGACGGTGACTGCGGCGGACGTCATCCCGCCCGAGCCGGTGCATCACGGCGCGATGTCGCGGTTGCGCAACTATTTCCTGACCGGCCTGATCCTGGTCGGGCCGATCTACATCACCATCAATCTCACCTGGTGGTTCGTGAACTGGGTGGACGACGCGATGCGGCCGTTCATTCCGGTGAGCCTGCGCGCCGAGACCTACCTGCCGTTCAAGGTGCCGGGCTACGGCGTGATCATCGCGCTGTTCGCGCTGACGCTGCTCGGCTTCCTCACCGCCAACCTCGTCGGCCGGACGCTGGTGGAGTTCAGCGAGAACCTGCTGAACCGCATGCCGATCGTGCGGCCGATCTACAAGACCATGAAGCAGATTTTCGAGACGCTGTTCTCGAAGTCCGGACCGGGCTTCGGCAAGGTGGCGCTGGCGGAGTTTCCGACCGGCATGTGGTCGGTGGTGTTTCTCGCCTCGACGCCGAGCGCGGAGATCGCATCGCGACTGCCGGGCAAGGACTTCGTCTCGTGCTTCCTGCCGTGCACGCCGAACCCGACCACCGGGTTTTTCTTTTATGCCCCGCGCAGCCGCGTCATCGAGCTCGACATCACCGTCGAGCAGGCGATGACGCTGATCATGTCGGCCGGCATGGCGCAGCCCAACGGCGACGCGCAGAAAAAGCTTGGCGCGCTGATCGAGAACGGCCGCGCCGGCCGTCCGGCGCAAGTCGCTGCGCCGGCCGCGGCCCCCGCGCCGCCGACCGCCCCGGTCGGTGGCGGTGGATGACCGGGCAGGGCGTATTGTCGCAGCCGAGTTCCCGGACGTAGGCTTCACGGCACTTCAAAACGGCCGGGGTGAGCCATGGACTTTTGGCAAGCGATCGTATCGGGCTTCAAGAACTACGTCGGCTTCAGCGGCCGCGCCTGCCGCTCGGAGTACTGGTATTGGGTCCTGGCGATGATCATTCTCTCGATCATCACCGGGATCATCGACTACGCCGCGTTCGGCGACAGCGAATACGGTCCGGTCAATTCGATCTTTAGTCTCGCGACGTTCCTGCCGAGCCTTGCGATGGGCTTTCGGAGGCTTCACGACATCGACCGCACCGCCTGGTGGTGGCTGATCGCGTTCACCGTCATCGGCATCTTCCTGCTGCTTTACTGGGCCTGCGTGAAAGGCACGACCGGTCCGAACCGGTTCGGCCCCGATCCGCTGGGTGGGTCGGGCCTGACGCACCAGTAACTGCGGCCGACGGTCCGCGCCCGGTCGATCCGGAAGGCGGTCGATGCGGCGGCTTGCCGTCGCCGCGAGAGCAAACGCATGCCTGCGATGAAGTAGCCCCCTATCCGGGGTGTTGGGCGGGCCGCTACGATCCGGCCCGCCGGACGCATGGAGGGTGGGCATGAAGCGGCGTGAGTTTCTTTCTCTGGTGGGCGGAGCGGCGGCCGGCGCGGTTTCCGGCCCGCTGGCCGTCCGTGCACAGCAAACCGACTATCCGGCGCGCACGGTCAGGATCGTCATCGGCTTCGGGGCCGGCGGCGGCACCGACACCGTCGCGCGCATCGTTGCGCAGAAGCTCACGGACGCGCTCGGCGGCACGTTCCTGATCGAGAACAAGCCGGGCGGCGGCGGACGGCTCGCGCCGGACACGGTCGCGAAGTCCACGCCCGACGGCTACACGCTGCTCGGCGCCGCAGCCGGCGCCATGACCATCGGCACCGCCATCTGGCCGAACATCCCCTACGACGTCTTCAAGGACTTCGCGCCGATCTCGATGATGGCCGACTATCCGATGCTGGTGCTCGTCAACAAGGATCATCCCGCCAAGACCGTCGCCGAGCTGGTCGCCTGGCTCAAGGCCAATCCCGACAAGGCGAACTATCCGACGCCGTCGCCGGTGTTCACGCTGCCGATCGAGCACTTCAAGATCAAGACCGGCGCGCCGGCGACCGCGATCTCCTATCGCAGCAGCAACGAGTCGATCACCAGCCTGCTCGGCGGGCAGACCTCGTTCGGCTTCGTCGAAACTCCGGCCGCGATGCCTCAGGTCACGCAGGGCAACCTGCGGGCCTTGGCGGTGACGGTGACGTCTCGCATTCCCGAGCTGGCCAATGTGCCGACGCTGGCCGAGGCCGGCGTGCAGGATGTGATCGCAACCACCTGGTTCGCGTTGCTGGCACCTGCGGGCACGCCTGCGCCGATTGTCAGGAGGCTTGAAGCCGCGGCGCGGCAGATCGGCGCATCCGACGACTACAAGGCCAAGCTGAAAAGCCTGTCGGGCACGCCGGTCGGCAGCAGTGCGGAAGAGCTCACCGCGCAAATGAAAGCCGAGGTGCAGCGCTGGTCGTCGGTCGTGAAGACCGCAAACATCAAGTTCGAATAATTGGAAACGGACCTCGATTCGCCTATGTTCGAAGCGTGTTGAGGTCGAGGGATCCGCCGCCGCCGGTTCCGCCGGTGGAACAAGAATGAAGTGAGGAAGAGGAAATGCCGCAATCGTATCTCGTGTGCCGCTCGGACGAGCTGAAGGACGGCGACCGCCGGGTGATGTCGTGCGACGGCACCGAGGTCGGCGTGTTCAAGGTCGACGGACAGCTCGTCGCCTGGCACAACGAGTGCCCGCATCGCTCGGGCCCGGTGTGCCAGGGCCGCATCTATAAGCGCGTGCTCGAGCCGGTCGCCGCCGACGGCACGGTGAGGGAATTGGCCTACGACGAGAACACGACCAACATCGTCTGCTCGTGGCACGGCTACGAGTTCGATCTGAAGACCGGGCTCAACCAGGGCTACGACAAGATCAAGCTGCGCCGGGTGAAACTCGAGGAGAAGGACGGCAACGTCTATGTCGTCGTCTAAGACATTGCGGCCTGCCGACTTGTCCGCCGCAGCGCGCAGCGCGAAGGCGGATCGTCCGAACGACGAATACGGCTGGATCGACGGCTACGCCGCCGACCTTCACCGCTCGGCCAAGGAACTGGTGGAGAAGGGCGAGGCCGCGCGCGTCTCCGACGAAGCGATCGCCCAGATCATCACCGCCGCGGTGCGGCTGTACTACGCCAAGTCGGAGCTCGAGGAGCGCCCGGTGCCGGCCATCGTGCAGGAGGGCGCGGAGACGCTGACCGCGACCGAGATGCTGGTCGCGGTCTCCGAGATGCTGCGGGACGTGGGGCTCGGGCCGATGGAGCTCGGCCTCTGGTTCCGCAGACGGCCCGGCGAGAACCATCCGGACGAGAGCAACAGCAACCATTCAGGGAATACCGCAAGGAGCAAGCCATGAACCAGCCCGTCGTCGGCCTAGGCGAGCGAAGCGACGCCGTCCTTCGGACGGCTATGCCGCAGATGCTGCCGGCCCAGGTGATCGACACCTCGACCGACAGCCGCGAAATCCTCCGGCACGCCAAGATCGCGGCGCGGCGGCGCAAGCTGCAGGACTGGTTCGTGGTCGACGTCGACGCGCACCATGTCGAGACGGTGTCGTGGAGCGAGGTCGTGCAGTACATCGAGGATCCGGTGATCCGCGATCAGGCGATCTACTTCCACCGCGACCGCATCGGCGCGCCGCCCTACGGCCTCAACGGCGATCTCGGCCTGCGCTACCAGAGCGTCGGCGGCCGCATCCCGCACCAGGACGGGCTGCGCGAGAAGGTCGAGGACCTGAGCGTGCACCGCGACGTGACGCTGACCCGCCGCGCGATGGATTCGCTCGGCGTCGACAACATGGTGGTGTTTCCGACGCCGATGCTGTTCTTGGGCCTGCATCCGCAGCCCGAGATGGAGGTGTGGCTGTCGCGCGCCTACAACAAGTGGATGCAGGAGAAGCTTCTCTCCGCCGACGACCGCATCAAGTTCCTCGCCGTGCTGCCCTACAACACGCCGGAGGAGTGCGAGCGCGTCGTCAAGGAAACCGCCGGCAAGAAGGGCATCATCGGCTTCGCCATTCCGTCGACGCGGCACGCGCCGGTGCACCACAACAAGTACATGCGGCTCTACCGCATGATCGAGGAGACCGGCATGCCGGTGTCGTTCCACGCCGGCTATCACTGGGACGATCCCTCGCTGAAAACCGTCAACCGCTTCCTCGGCATGCACGCGCTGGGCTTCGCCTGGCCCAACATCGTGCATTGCACGAACTGGATCCTGAACGGCATCCCGGAGCGCTTTCCGAAGCTGAAGGTGATCTGGATCGAGTCCGGCATCGCCTGGGCGCCGTTCGTGATGCAGCGGCTCGACGACCAGTTCCTGATGCGTCCGTCGGAGGCGCCGCACCTGAAGCGGCTGCCGTCCGAATACATGCGCGATCACTGCTGGTACACGACGCAGCCGATGGAGGCGAACAACCTCAAGGCGCTGGAGTGCACCTTCGAGATGATCAAGGCCGACACGCAGTTGCTCTATGCGTCGGACTGGCCGCACTTCGACTTCGACCTGCCGAGCGAGATCACCGACCTGCCGTTCATCTCGGAGCAGTCGAAGAGGAACATCCTCGGGCTCAACGCCGCGCGGATCTTCAACCTCGATCCGAAGCCGGTGAAGCAGCTCTGAGCTGGGTCTCTCGGCTATTGTTGCCGGGCATGGCCGTCCGAAAGACGGCGTCGCTTCGCTCGCCTGCTCGCGAAAGCGCCGTGACCCGTCTGCGCGGCCGAAGCCGCTTCGGCGCGGCGAAGGCCCGGCAATCCATGGGCCGATGCAGCGAGTTCAGATCGTAAGAACGTACTTGGGGCGACACCGCATCGACCCCCGCGTCAAGCACGGGGGTGACACCGAGCGTGCGGCGTAGGCGCGCTCCTTCCGCGACAGCGGCAATAGCCGAGCGGACCTCCCGATCAGGGAATGACAATCGGCGCCGACGTGCCCACGCCGCCCGTCGGGCTCGGCCTCAGCGGGTCGGGATTGAGCGAATTCGGATAGCGATACTTCCAGTCGAGCGACGGCAGCACCGGGTAGTGGGTGTACGAAATCTTCGGCTGCGAGAAGATGATGGCGTTCTGGCGCATCGCTTCCGCGAACTGCGGATTGATGCACTGGCCGCTGGCGGTGCGGCCGTCCGGGCAGGCGCCCTGCGCCTGAGCCGCGCCAGGCGCGATCGAAACGGCCAGTGCCAGCAGCGCAGCGGGTGCAAGCCGTGTCATGTGGTCTCTCCTCATGCCCCACTGCCGCCTGATGTTTTGTCGCTCCACCCGGCGAGCAGGTTCAAGGCGCCTTATTCTAGCGTGAAACGTTGATGCCGGCAGCCACCATCCAGCCGGTGCTCGACACGATCGGAACCGCCGACCCCGCAACGAACGCGTTGGCCAGCTGGCTGAACATCTGGCCGTTCGACGCCGGCCGCTCGTCCTCGTCGACCCAGACATATTCGCCGCGGATGTTGAACGTCACGTTCGGCGTCAACGCCTTGCGCGCCAGCCCGCCGACCGCCCAGCGTTCCTTCGCCGGCACGAACTGCAGCGTGCCGGCGCCATAGCTGTTGTTGTTGCGGTGCAGATAGCTCCCGGTCGGTCCGAGCGCGAGCGTGTCGTCGACCAGGAACAGGTGCTGCACGCCCACCCGGTAGAGATCGGAGTTGGTGTTCACGGTCTCCTGGATCAGCGCCGGCGCGCCGAGGAACAGCACCTCGTTGCGGTTGGAATGGGCGTAGCTTGCATTGACCGTGGTCTGGCCCCATTGGCCGGGCCAGTTGCGCGCCACCGTCGCGCTCGCGACGTAGCGCCGTCCGGCCTTGTAGAGATCGACGCCGTTCTCGGTGGTCTTGGTCTCCTCCGAAACCGTGCCGGTCGCGTTCCATGACCATTCCGGATCCTGATAGCCGAGTGACAGCGTTCCGGTGAGCACGTCGCCCGGATCGAGGCTGGTCGCGGTCTGGACCGCCGGATTGACCTCCGCGCTCGACCGCTCGCGATCGAACGGTCCGCGCCAGGTGTAGCCGACGCTTGCCGTGAACATCAGCGACCCGGTGATCGCGATGTTCACGCCGGCGGTGGGGCCGATATTCCACCCTTCGCCGAAAGTGCTGAGCTCGACCAGGTCCGGATCCATCCGCGCGTTGGCCTGCGTGCCGAACAGCGCCGATTTTCCGGTCGGCGCGTTGACGCTGAGCGCAACGAACGGCTGCACGCCGCCGATGCCGAGATAGGTCCAGGACCCCGACAGCACCGTGTCGGTGATGGTCTCCACCGTGCCCGATTGGCCAGGGGTGGTCTGGCTCGACCGCACCCAGCCGCTGCGCACCAGGAACTGCGCCTTGACGACATCGACCGGCTTGCCGGTCACCTGCAGCGCGAACGGCACATACCATTGCGAGCCGCTACCGGGCGCGCCGTTGAAGTTCGGCGGCGAGCCGCGGTCGCCCTTCCAGGAGTAATAGCGGGCCTCGCTCGCGAACTGGACGTTCGAGGCCTCTCGCACCACCTCGGCCGGAGCTGCCGGCGGGGCCTTGGTCGGCATGTCGGCGGCCCACGCCGACGGCACGGCGAAAACGACGCCCAGCACGGTCGCCCCAAGCCGCTGCATGACTGCTCGCCCCGGTTGCGATGAAACTATTTCTGATAGGTCCCGGTGATGCAACCCCGCCGGCCGGCTCCTTCCAAAGCCAATTGCCATCTGGATATTTCGTCGGTCGGATGTTGCACGGCGAGCACACGAACTGTGCGTTTTTGACGCAGATGGCGGACGCGCCGCCATGGACAGGCGCGCCACCATCCGCTGACCCGCAGCGGCTGATCGCGGCACCGGGGGCAGGCCCGGTACCGGGGTGAGGGGACCGATCTTTGCGGTGTCGAAGACGAGGTATATTTTGAGCAGTCGAGACATCGCGTTTGTCTCGCAGCGGAGGGAGCTATGACTGGAAAGCACCTCGCGATCCTTGCCACCGCAGCTCTGGTTTGGGGTGTCGCGCCGGCTCACGCCACCGACGGCTTGAAGCTGCCCGGCAACGTTTCCAATGCACCGACCGGCACCGGCGCTTCGACATCGCAAGCAAAGCCGAAGCACCTGATGCCGGGAACGAGCTTGTGTGCTGCGAAAAAGAAGAAGGGCAAGGGCGGCACGAAAGGCGGCGGCGAACAGTACATGACCATCAGGATGCAGGACGCCATGGTCACGAGCTATCGTCCCGCGCGAGGCGGCCGCCCGAAGGGCCCGCCCGGCGCCGGCCTGCTCGGCACCACCGGCGGCAGCTTTGCCCCGAACGCTCCGTCTCCGACCGGCACGCCGGTGGCGCCGCCGGCCGGTGGTGGCGCGGCCGGCCCGGTCATCAGGTAGAGGCGATGGGCCCGGTCGGGCGGACCTCCGCACCACGCTGATGATCCATCGCCGTCGCGGCCGCTCGATCCGGACAGCGCTCGCGGTGCAGCGTGTCGTCGCGGCGGACGCGATCTACTGGCGCGGCGTAGTGCTCGCCGACGGGGCGGGCGGCGATGCCGAAGCATTGGCGGTCCGGCGTGGCGACCGCTGTTCCGCCTCTGCGGCGGGCGGGTTTGTTTCGTTGATCACCCGCAGGTCCTCGACGAACCCGTACGACAGGTGAAATTGCATCGGCACCTTCAGCCCGACCGACTGCGCCAGTTCGCCGATGAAGTGATTGCAGTTGTTGGTGACGGCGTTCCAGTAGCGCGTGTTGGCCGCCCTGAGGCGTTCGACCGTCGCCGTCAGGTTCTTGTATTGCTCGGCCGTGAGGTTGCGCCGGTAGCGGTGCGCGATCGGCAGCGTCAGCACCTCCGGATTCCACTCCATGTTCGCCGGGACCGGAACGAAGTGGCCGAGCGCCATCATCCCGTAATTTCCCATCGGGTGCAGGTCGGCATATGCGGCGCTCGCCGGATTGCCGCGACCGTCGAGGCGGCCATAGGCGGCGTAGCTGTGGCCGTAAAGGCCGATTCGGGCTGTGCGAAATTCGACGTAATAGCCGGCGGCGCGAACGTTCTGGCGAACGGCTGGAGCGGGCTTGGCCGGTGCGGCCGGGTCGGACGCCTGCGACGCTGCCGGCGCAACGGAAAGGCCGGTTGCCAAAACCAGCGCAGCGACCGTTACGGCCAATCGGCCACGGAGCGCTCGCTCCCGAACCGGAGCTTGGTCTTCCACTGCTTCATAATACGCGCGCATGGCGTGGCCGCCGCGTGGACAAACAGGAGCGTGGACAGAGGCGGGAGGGCCGCCGGAGCGGCCCTCCAGACCCTTAGTCAGTCAGGATCATCAGCCCTTGGTGACGACCGGAGCCGGAGCCTTGCCCTTGCCGACAAAGCAACCACCGAGGCTCAAGCCTGCAACCACCAAAGCCAATGCCAGTGCGACCTTCTTCATGAAGCTCCCCCTGTTTTTTGCGGACCGTCCTGGCCCCCAGGGTTCCACACCATCCATATCGCCAATGCTCGCGCAAGTGTTCAAAAGGCACATGCCACATGAATTCGGGACCTGTTCACGGGATTTGGCTGGGTGCCCGGGGACTGCCCGAACCATTTGGCCGGCCAGCCGAAATCGGCCTGTCAAATGACGCGTTTGCGGTGTCGCTTCGGCCCGGCTGCTGGCTTCGGGAGAGCCTGGGATTCGGGCCAACGCCCGAACCGCCACACGACGCGAGCGGGCTGACAAAGCCCGCGACCTGCGCCCGAACCAGCCGCGGGTGCGGTGACGGGGCGAAAAACTCCGGCTTTCCGCGGTGTCAGGTCTCGAGCCTCGCCGGCCTTGCTATCCCGCCCGCAGCAGCCGGATCGCCTCGTCGCGCTCGAACAGATACAGCAGGTGCCGCAGCGCCTCGCCGCGCGGGGTGGCGAGACCCGGGTCGCGCGACAGGATCAGCGCCGCGTCGTCGCGCGCCGCGGCCAGCAGCCTTCCGTGCACCTCGATCCGGGCGACCTTGAAGCCCGGCATGCCGCTCTGCTTCGTTCCGAGCAGGTCGCCTTCGCCGCGCAGGCGCAGGTCCTCCTCGGCGATACGGAAGCCGTCCTCGGTGTCGCGCATGATGGCGAGCCGGGCCTTGGCGGTTTCGCTCAACGGGGCGCGGTAGAGCAGCAGGCAGGTCGAGCGCTCCTGGCCGCGGCCGATGCGGCCGCGAAGCTGGTGCAGTTGCGCGAGCCCGAACCGCTCGGCGTGCTCGATCACCATCACGGTCGCCGCCGGCACGTCGACGCCGACCTCGATCACGGTGGTCGCGACCAGAAGCTGGGTCTCGCCCGCGGCGAAGCGCGCCATCGCGCGGTCCTTGTCCGCGCCTTTCATCTGGCCGTGGACGATGCCGACCCGCTCGCCGAACTGCTTCTTCAGGGCGGCGAAACGGTCCTCGGCCGCCGCGAGATCGCTCATCTCGGATTCTTCAACCAGCGGGCAGACCCAGTAGACGCGCTTGCCTTCGTCGACCGCGCGGCCGACCGCGGCGACCACCTCGTTGAGGCGCTCGAGCGCCACGGCGCGGGTGTCGATCGGCTGGCGGCCGGCGGGCTTTTCGCGCAGCTCCGAGATCTCCATGTCGCCGAAGTAAGTCAGCACCAGCGTGCGCGGGATCGGCGTTGCGGTCAGCACCAGCATGTCGACCGCCTCGCCCTTGCGGGCGAGCGCGAGCCGCTGGTGCACGCCGAAGCGGTGCTGCTCGTCGATGATGGCGAGCGCGAGATCGCGGAACGCGACGTCGTCCTGAAACAGCGCGTGCGTGCCGACCAGGAGGTCGAGTTCGCCGATGGCGAGCCGGCCGAGCATCTCCTCGCGCTCCTTGCCGCGCTCGCGGCCGGTCAGGATCGCGACGCGGATGCCGGCCTTCTCGGCCAGCGGCGCAATGGTGGCGAGATGCTGCCGCGCCAGGATCTCGGTCGGTGCCATCAGCGCGGCCTGGCGGCCGGCCTCGATCACGGTCGCGGCGGCCAGCAGCGCCACCACGGTCTTGCCCGAGCCGACGTCGCCTTGCAGCAGCCGCACCATGCGCTGCGGCCGGGCGAGGTCGGTGACGATGTCGTCGACCGCGCGGCCCTGCGACGGCGTCAGCGCGTAGGGCAGCGCCTTGATCACCTTCGCGCGCAGGATGCCTTCGCCGGAGCTGCCGCGGCCGGGCAGGGTGCGCTGATGCGCCCGGACCAGGGCGAGCGCAAGCTGGCCGGCGAGGAATTCGTCATAGGCGAGCCGCGACCAGGCGGCGCTTTCCGGCAGCACGCCCGCAGGGTCTGCGGGGCGATGCAGGGCGGTGAGCGCATCGGTAAACGCGGGAAAACCGTTGCGCTCCAGCCAGGCGTCATCCTGCCATTCCGGCAGGTGGGGGATTTTCGTCAGCGCCGCGTCGACCGCCTTGCGCACGACGTTGAGCGAGAGCCCTTCGGTCAGCGGATAGACCGGCTCGACCATCGGCAGCTTTTCGAGATCGGCCTCGCTCACCACGCGGTCGGGATGCACCATCTGCAGCATGCCGTCGTAGAGCGCGGTGGTGCCGGACACGTAGCGCAGCTCGCCGACCGGGAAGAGCTGTTCGAGGTAGTCCCGCTTGGCGTGGAAGTAGGTGACTGTCAGCGTGCCGCTGTCGTCATAGGTTTCGATCCGGTACGGCAGCCGCGGCCGGTTCGGCGGCGGCGGCCGGTGGCGGTCCACGGTCACGGCGAGCGTCGCGACGCTGCCCGGCACCACATCGCGAATGTCGGGCCGTGAACGCCGGTCGATCGTGCTGCTCGGCAGGTGCAACAGCAGGTCGAGCACGCGGGCCGGTGCATCCTCGCGTCCGAACAACCGCTGATAAAGCTTGCCGAGCTTCGGGCCGATGCCCGGAAGCGTCGTCAGCGCGGCAAACAGCGGATCGAGCCTTGAGGGGCGCATGGCGGTCCCTTTGCACTCCCTTTGTCATGCAAGCTGCACGGGTTTTTGACGCGCTTCAACAAGTGCGCTTAGACAGGTGCAGAGAATAGGAGCCGTTTTGATGTTTCGCTTGAATTTGCTGGTTGCCGCCGCCCTGATCGTGGTGCCTGTCGCGGCGCAGGCGCAAGCCTATCCTTCGCGCCCGGTCAGCATGGTGGTGGCGGCCGCGGCCGGCGGGCCGATCGACGTGTTCGCGCGTATCATGGCCGAGCGCATGTCGCCCTCGCTGGGCCAGAGGGTGGTGGTCGAGAACGTCGGCGGCGGCGGCGGGACGCTCGGCGGCCAGCGCGTCGTCCGCGCGGAGCCGGACGGCTACACCACACTGCTCGGCACGATCGCGACGCATGCCAACCCGCAGCTCTACAGCGACAAGCCGCTCTACGATCCGCTCAAGGATTTCGAGCCGGTCGCGCTGATGGCGGAAATCCCGCTGATCCTGATCGCGCGCAAGGACCTGCCCGCGAACACCTTCGAGGAATTCGTCGCCTACGCCAAGGCCAATCCGGGAAAGCTGAACTACGGATCGGCGGGCGTCGGCTCCGCGGCGCATCTCGGCTGCGTGATGCTGGAGCAGGCGGTGGGCGTGCCGTTCCAGCATGTGCCGTATCGCGGGACCGGACCGGCGATGCAGGACCTGATCGCGGGCCGTCTCGATATCATCTGCGACATCGCGGTGACCGCGGTGCAGAGCATCAAGGGCGGCAACGTGAAGGCGCTGGCCAATCTCTCCGGCACCCGCTCGCCGGTGCTGCCCGATCTGCCGACCGCCGCGGAAAAGGGCCTGCCGTCGGTTGCGGCCTACACCTGGACCGCGCTGTTTGCACCGAAGGCCACCCCGGCGCCGGTGGTGGCGAAGCTCAACGCCGCAGCCACAGCCGCCATGGAAGGCGCGGGCTTGCGGGAACAGCTCGATGCGCTCGCGGCGACGCTCGTGGCGCCGGAGCGGCGGACCTCGGCCTACGCCACGGGCTTCGTCAGGGCGGAATGGGACAAGTGGGGCGCCGCGATCCGCGCCGGTGGCGCCATACCGCAATAGCGCCTGTCCCGGAAAAAGCCTGCCCCGGCTTGAGCCGGGGGACACCGGTTTTCCGAACAGGACATGCGCAACACGGGAATCCAGAGCGCATCCCGGTTCATCTTGACCGGGATGCGCTCTAAACGCGGTTTGAGCGTGCGGCGATTTTCTCGGTACGCCCGGCGTCGATCCGGGTATGCTGTCGCAAGGGACAAGACAGGTCGGCCGGGCGGGCTTTGCGAGCACTGGTTTTCATTGTTGCTGCGGCTTGGGTTGCCGCTTGGACGACGTGCGGGCTGACCGATCCGGCGGCGGCGCAGGCGCTGCCGCGGCCGCCCGAGCACCGCAACCTGCCGGCGACGCCCGGCGCTTATGGCATCGTCTTCGATCAGTGGGTCGCGCGGCGGAAGCCCGCGACTGCGATCCTGGCGGTCCGCCGCAACGGCGAGACCGTTTCCGCCAGGGGACATAACGTCGACCCGCGGCGGCCCACGCTGATCGCGAGCCTGTCGAAGCCGATCACCGGCGCCTGCATTGCGACATTGATCCGCAACGGCAAGCTGACCTTCACCACGCCGCTGCGCGACGTGCTGGGCCAGTTCTTCAAGCAGTTCGGCGCGCCGGCCGACGAGCGGCTCAACGACGTGACGGTCGAAGAGCTGCTGGTGCACCGCGCCGGGCTTCGCGGCAATGCCGACGACGATCCGATTTTCGGCGTGTTCACCCGGCGCGCCTTTGGCGGCGCGGGCGTGCTCGCCGAGGCCAAGCCCGTGCTCGCCGAATACATGATGAAGGAGCGGCTCGCGCGCCATCCCGGCGGCCGCTACTCCTACAGCAACACCGGCTACGAGATCCTCACCGCGATCATCGAGGAGCAGAGCGGGCGTTCCTATGAGGACTATTGCGGCGAAGCCGTGTTCGGCAAGCTCGGCCTCGAGAAGCCGAAATTGCATTCGGACTGGCAGATGCTGTCGGGCGCGGGCGGCTGGTACATCCCCGGTCCCGACTACCTCGCGTTTCTCGACATCCTCGATCCGGCCCATCCGTTCCTGTCGGACGGGGTCAAGGAGTGGATCGACCGGGCGCAGACGCGGTGGACGCCCGGCCATCGCGGCCGCTGGTACAGCCTCGGCATCAACACCTGGGCCGGGCAGGGCCGCTGGGCGGTTTCGCACGGCGGCATCATGAACGTGCGGGGCCGCGACTCCGCCGGACGCGCGATCAGCGGACAGATCGTCAGCCACGCGTTCCGGGCGGCCAACGGCACGTCGGTGTTCATGGCGGTGCCGTGGACGCGCGACGCGCAGGAGTCGCTCGACGATCTCCGCCGCGCGATCGGCGAGACCCACAAGTTCGTCAAGCTTGGGCCGTGATTTCGGCGCGGCGGCTGTCGGTCGCTTTTGACCGTGACAGCCTGGGCGGTGAGCCTTCCTGTGAGCCTTCCCGGCGTTCGCCTGCTCATTCATTGACGACGCGATGGGCCGCCATCCCGACGAAGCAGTTTGCGCTGACGGCGGTCACGCAAGAGAACGCAGACCAAGCAGCGGCACGCGTGAAGTGTCACTGTCGATTGGCCGTCGCCGCTTCCGCTGCCTTTTGATGTGCGCAAAGTATGAACGATGGACGTGCACATAATCCTGCAACGCCTGAATGAAAGCCTGTGTCGCTGCTGAAGGCGAGCGGCCCTCGGCGACGATGACCGACAAGGGATGGGTCAAGGCAGGCCGATCCAGCGGGATCAGCTCGACGGCATAGAGCGACGCCACCGATGCCGCCCAGGCCGGCCAGACTGCCAAACCAAAACCGGCATCGACCAGACCGAGCGCTGTCATCATCTGCTGGACTTCAATGATCTTTTGCGGCTCGACGCTCGCTTGCTGCACGCAGCGATCGAATTCGCGGCGCACGATGTTGTTCCCCTTGACCGTGATCAGGATCTGTCCGTCGAGATCCTTCCAGTTGACCTTTTTTCGTCTGGCAAAAGCATGCGAGCGCGGGCAAGCGAGCATCAGGCGTGGCTCGAGAAGCGGAGTGGCCACGACCCCCTTTTCCGGGCCGAATACTCCTACGCCGCAATTGAATTGCCTGTCGCTGACGCTCGCCGCGATCTGCTCCACGCGCATGTCTGTCAACGCAATTTCAACATCCGGATATTTTGCCCGGAACGCGGCCACGGCACGCGGCAGAAACGCTGCGGCGCAGAGCGGCGTTGCGGCGATCGAAACATGGCCGCCTTTCATGATGCTGAGATTACGTGTCTTCTGTATCGCCTGCTCAAGACCGGCAAGGACACCGGCTGCATCGTGATAAAGCTGCTCACCCGCTTCGGTGAGTTCCACCTTGCGCGTTGTCCGATCGAGAATCTTGGTCGCGAGCTCCGTTTCGAGTTCGCGCACCAGCACGGACAGGGAGGATTGCGTCGCGTGAAGGGCGGCGCTCGCCCTCGTGAAACTGCCGAGTCGCGCGACCGCGAGGAAGGCGCGCAGCTGCTTTACGGTTACATTCATGCCAATTTCCGCATAATCGATATTGATATTTCATTTTACAGAATATTTCGAGCGAGGTGGAATGCGCCTCCGGACCGCTTGGCCGCCGACAGCGAAGAGACATGGACAGGCTGCTCATCAGGAATGGCTGTGTCGTCAGCATGGCGCCGGAGATCGGCGACTTCCATTCTGCGGACGTCTTGATTGAAGGAAGCCGAATCGCCGCGGTTGCGCCCAACCTCGAGGCCGACGCTGGTGAGGTGATCGATGCGCGCGGCATGATCGTGCTGCCGGGGCTCGTCAACGCGCATCTGCACACTTGGCAAACCGGCCTGCGTGCGGTCGCCGCGCACTGGACCGGGCCGGATTATCACCGCGATATGCACGGCAACCTGGCGACCCGTTTTCTGCCCGACGACAACTATATCGGCAACCTGCTCGGCGCCCTTGAGCAGATCAATGCCGGTGTGACCACCATTTTCGACTGGTGCCACAACATCACCACGCTGGCGCATGCCGAACGCGCGGTGGACGGCCTGGAGGAATCGGGAATTCGCGCTGTGTTCGGTCATGGAACGGCAAAGCCGCGCCACGCGAGCGACGAACTTCCCTTCACCCATCGACCGCATCCGCGTGACAGGATCGTGGCGCTCCGCCACGGCCGCTTTGCGTCGGCTGATCGGCTGGTGACACTGGCCATGGCAATCCTCGGACCGCAATTCTCGACGCCGGACGTGACGCGCCATGACTTCCGTATGGCACGAGAGCTCGGTCTTCGGTCGTCCTCGCATGCTTCTCGCAGATCCCCGGACTGGCTCAGCGACCAGGGTTACCGCGTCGCCGCCGACGTCGGGGCGCTTGGGCCTGATCACAACGTGGTCCACGGCAATTATATTGGTGACGAGGAGTTGCAGCTCATTCTGGATTGCGGCGCCTCGATCACGGTGACTTCGCTGATCGAGCTGCACGTGCATCCCGCTGACCCGGTTGCCGGCCGCATGCTTGCGGCCGGCGCGATGCCTTCGCTCGGTGTCGATAGCATTCCGGCTGCCAACAGCGACATGTTCAACGAGATGCGGGCGATCTATCTCTTCATGAACGCGGCCGCGCATCGAACAAATTATCGGGAGGGAAGGCCGCCTCTTCCGGTGCTCCCGGTCGGACCGCGTGACATTCTGACCTGGGCGACGATCGGCGGCGCGCGGGCACTCGGGCTCGAAGACAAGATCGGCTCGCTCGCGCCAGGAAAGAAGGCTGACGTCATCTGCCTCAGGGCGACGGATCTCAATCTGGCGCCCGTGCACGATCCGGTCCTTTCGGTGGTCCAGCAGGCGAATGGCGCGAACGTCGATACCGTCATCGTCGACGGCCATGTCAGAAAGCGAAACGGGCGCCTGCTTTATCCGCCAGACCGTCTCGCGAACAAGTCGGTGCAGCTCGCGGCGTCGGCTGCGCGCATCATTGAAGAAGCCGGATTGTCTGAACGCTATCTGATGCGCCAGGGCGACAAACCTTTGTCGCCGGTCTGAGAGGGGGATTGCGATGAACGCCAGAAGAGTCGGGTCGCTTGTGGCAGCGTCGTTCCTCATCGCTTTTCTTGCCGGCTCGGCGGCATTGGCGCAGACGTTTCCGAGCACCGTAATCAGGCTGGTCGTGCCTTTCGCAGCGGGCGGGCAGCCTGACGCGGTCGCGCGCTTGATCGCACCGTCTTTGTCCAGGACGATTGGCACGACGATTGTCGAGAATAAGCCGGGCGCCGGCACGCTTCTCGCCACGCGCTCGGTGGCAACGGCCGAACCGGATGGCCACACGCTGCTCTTCGCCACCTCGACGCCACTGACCATCGCCCCCAACTTGGTGCGCAGTCCCGGTTACGATCCGATCAAGGATTTCGTCCCCATCGCGACGGTCGCCACTGCGCCGTTCATTCTCGCGGTGGGACCTTCGGTCAAGGCGAACACGCTTGGAGAGTTCATAGCTTATGCCAAGGCAAATCCCGGCAAGATCAATTACGCGGCGCCGACCCGCAACCTGCCGCATCTCACAGGTGAATGGTTCAAATTGGCGAGTGGCGCCGACATGGTCGCGGTGCCCTACAAGTCGCTCGCTCAGGCTTATACCGACCTGATCGCAGGCCAGATCGACGTGGTGTTCGACACCAGCGCCATTCTTGCGCCGCTTATTCTGCAGGGCAAGGTTCGCGGGCTCGTGGTGTTTGCATCGAATCGCACCGTTGATCTTCCCGAAGTGCCGGCAGCGCCCGAAGCGGGATTGCAGCAAGTGCTCGTCAGTTCCTGGCTCGGCGTCGTGGCGCCGGCCCGCACGCCTGCTGGGACCGTGGAACGGTTGAGCCGGGCGGTCACCAACGCGGTCACATCGGATGAGGTCAAAACTGCGTTGACGAAATTGGGCGCCCAGCCGCTCAGTCTCACGCGGCAGAAATTCGGTGAGATGATTGCGACGGATCTGGAAACCTGGGGCCGCACAATTCGGGAGGCGGGCATTGCCGTCGAATAGCGTCGCGGCAACACGAGGTTTCCACGGGCACCGTCAGCAGACGGTTTTCGGTGCCGCGATGGCTCGGAACGACCGGGCGCAGACGCGATGGACGCCGGGCCATCGCGTCCGCTGGTACAGCCTCGGCATCGACACTTGGGCCGGGCAGGGCTTCTGGGCGGTTTCGCATGGTGGCATCATGAACGTGCGGGGCCGGGACTCCGCCGGGCGGGCGATCAGCGGCCAGATCGTCAGCCACGCGTTCCGTGCAGCCAACGGTACGTCGGTGTTCATGGCGGTGCCGGGGACGCGCGACGCGCAGGAGTCGCTCGACGAGCTGCGCCGCTCGATCGGCGAGACCCACAAGTTCGTCAAGCTGGGACCGTGAAATTGCCGCCGCAACAATTCGGCGCCGCCGCGCGGTGGTAACGAGGCGCGACTTGCGCTCTCGGAGGGCCGGTCGATCTGCACCGGGCTCGTCTGCAAGGAGAGCGGATGAGGGGGCTCGTCGGTCAGAGAGCACTCAAGATCGGCGCGTGAACTTTCATCGCGCTCGCTCTCCTTTTTTGCATGCGCGTCAACGTCGTCGCCGACGACCAGGCACATGTTCGGGATCGGGCATGAGGCCGCGGCGATCGCCGGCAGCGTCAAGGCCTGCAACGCCGCCGAACCGCCCGGAGCGACCGCCCAAGGCCTGAACGGCAGCACAGCGCGCGTGTCCGCACGCGCGGACACACCCGGCAATTGGGAACCTGAAATGAAAGAACGCACCGTTGCGGTGCGGGCTCCCGTGGCGTGGAGCGGCGGGCAGTGGCCTCACGCCGCGGGAACCCTCGGAGAAAAACGGGGACGGCGTCAATTCGCCGCGCCGTGCGCGACCACGTCCGCGGCCGGTGAAGCCGCGTTTGCCGTGGAATGTTGTGCAATCGCGCACCAGCACGGTTAACGCAAGCACAACAGCCGCAGAGTGCGTCGGACCGTCCATAAGTCCATTAAGCAATTTTGGGTAAAGACCATCGGCAACAGGACCATGCAAGATCGAGTTCCCTCCCGTGCGACTGCAGGCGATTGATGACACCTGCTCTTCCGCCGCAGCTGCCCTGCTGGCGCGTGGATTTCCGGATCGGCCGACCGCATTCTGGGAGGCGGCGCTTGCGCGCCTGCTGGCATACGGCGAGGTCGCGAAGGCTGGCCCCATCGGCCAGATGATGATGGTGGGCGATGCACCGGTCGGCGTGATCCTGACAATCCCCAGCCGCCGCGGGGAAGGCAGCAAGGCGCGCAACGTCATCAATCTGTCGAGTTGGCACGTCGACGAAAAGCACCGATGGCTGGCGCCCCGCATGCTGCAAAAAATCATCGCGGATGATGCGGCGATCTACACCGATCTTACGCCGACACCCGAGACCAAGAAGATCAACGAGCGTCTCGGCTTCAGGACCGTCGGCCACGGCGTGATGCTGTTTGCGTTGCCCTGGACGGCGCTCACGGGCGCGCGAGACGGCCGCGTTCTCCCGTTCGAGCGAATCCCTCCCGGCGCGCTGTCGCCGGGGGACCAGCTTCTACTCGCGCATCACCGCGATCTCGGCTGCATCGCGGCCGCGCTCGAGACCGAGGGACGTTGCGAGCCGCTGCTGTTCTCGCTGACGCGCCGGTATGGCATGCCGGTCGCGCGCCTCGTGTTTGCGGGCGACCGTCATAGAGTCGGGCGGAGCATGGCGGCGATCGCCCGCTTCCTGCTGCGCCGCGGCGCGCTTGTGCTGGCCATTACGCCGGAGGGCGCGCAGCGGCTTCCGGGCGGTGTGTGGTGCAAGCAATCGGACCCGGTGCAGGTCAGGGGCGAATGGGAACGTGGTCGCCTCGATCAGACGTTTTCCGAGTTCGTTTTCCTTCGCATCTGACCGTCGCAGTGGAGAAAAGGAAATCGTCGATGCTTGCTATGCCCGAAGGACGATCCGACATCGAAACCGTCCTGTATCCGTACCTCACGACGCGGTTTCCCGCGCTCGGAGACTGTCACGCCGACACGCCGTTGCTTGAAAGCGGCGCAATCGATTCCCTCGGCATCCTGGAACTCATGACATTCCTCGGCGAGCGCTTCGGCATCACGCTCGAGGATGGTGATTTCGATCCCGAATTTCTCGGCACGCCCGGGCGGCTTGTCACCTTCATTCAGCGGAAGCGGCAGTGATCTCGTCTCCCTATCTGCTGCATCATTTGCTCGACGCCGCGTCTGCCGCGCCCGACCGCCCGGCGCTGGTCGATGGCGAACGGCGCATGACCTATGGCGGCTTCGATGCCGCCGCCGGTGCGTGCGCGACGGCGTTGCGCGACGCCGGAATTGGCCGCGGTGACCGCGTCGTCATTTTTCTGCCGCGCGGCATCGAGGAATGCTGGGCGATCTTTGGCGTCAGCCGCGCGTCCGGCGTGTTCATCCCCGTAAACGCGCTGCTGCGTGCTCCACAGGTGCGCCATATCATCGTGGACTCCGGTGCGCGGATCATCATCACCAGCGCGGCGTTCTCCGCAACGCTTGCGGAAGCCGTCCGCGACCTCGACGTGCGGGTCCTTCTCGCCGAAGAGATCATGAAAGGGGCGCGCGGCGCAGTCCGGCATCATGTCGACAGCGCGTGCATCGGCGAGGATCTCGCGGCGATTCTTTATACGTCGGGGTCGACCGGGTCACCCAAGGGCGTCATGCTCTCGCATCGCAATTTGCTGGCCGGCACGCGCATCGTGCGTACCTATCTCGGGATCACCGGCGACGATCGCATCCTGTCGATTTTGCCGTTTAGCTTCGATTACGGGCTCAACCAGCTTCTCACAGCCGTCGAGCAACAGGCGGTCACGGTCATCTTCTCCTTCAAGCTCGGCGACGATATCGTGCGTGCGCTGCGGGACCACGCCATCACCGGGCTCGCGGGTGTGCCGACGATCTGGGCCGTTCTGACCAAGGCGGCTCCGCTGCTGGCGAAGACGCCGCTGCCTGCGCTGCGCTACATCACCAACTCCGGTGGGGCGGTACCGTCGGAGACGGTCAAGCGTTTGCGGACGCTGCTCGGCGGCACGCGCATCTTTCTGATGTACGGGCTGACCGAGGCCTTCCGCTCCACCTTCCTTCCACCCGAGGAAATCGACCGGCGGCCGACCTCGATCGGCAAAGCGATCCCGGAATGCGAAGTGTTTGCGGTAACCGCCGAGGGCCGACGCGCGAAGCCCGGCGAGCCCGGCATTCTCGTGCATCGCGGCCCGACCGTATCGCTGGGATACTGGAACCGTCCGGACGACACGGCGCGCGTCCTGCGGCCGCACCCCTTCCGCGATGCGACCCAGGGCGGCGAAACCGTGTGCTATTCGGGCGACCTCGTGGTCCAGGACGAGGATGGCTTCTTCAGCTTCATCGGGCGCAGCGATGCCATGATCAAATCCTCGGGCTATCGCATCAGCCCGACCGAGGTCGAAGAGGCCGTGATGGCGACCGGGCTGTTCCGGCAAGCCGCGATCATCGGTCTGCCGGACCCCTTCGCCGGACAGCGCGTGCACGCGGTCGCCGTACCGGCTTCGGAGCCTGTCGATCCGGCGGCAGCCTTGCGCCTCGTCGCCGAGCGGCTGCCGGCCTACATGCTTCCGCGCCAGATCGAGCTCGTCGACCGGTTGCCGACGACAGGCAACGGCAAAATCGATTATCGGGAGCTGGTATCCCAGCGGACCACACATGCTGCCGCGTGATCGAGGCGCGCTGAACCTCGGCCTCCAGCTCGCCCGCGAGCACTTTTGTATCGACGGCGCCGATCTCATCATCGGCGGCGTTCGGGCTCGCGACATCGCCGCCGGCGCCGGGACGCCGTTTTATGCCTATGACGGGGCTCGCATGCGGAAAGCGTACCGGACGCTGTCCGACGCTTTGCAGGGCTTCGCGGACATTCATTATTCGGTGAAGGCCAATCCCGCGGCTGCCGTGGTGCGCCTGTTCATTGAGGAAGGCGCGGGTGCGGAGGTCGCCTCGCTCGGTGAATACCGGACGGCGCGCGAGGCCGGGGCTGCCTCCGAGCGAATTCTGTTTGCCGGCCCGGGCAAGCGGCTGCGCGAGCTCGAGGAGGTGCTCGCGGGCGGCATCGGCGAAATCCATCTCGAGAGCTATGAGGAAATCCAGCGCGTCGCTGCCGTGGCGCAGCGGTTGAACCGGCCCGCCAAGGTCGCCCTTCGCATCAACCCTGTTCCCGCGGTCCAGGCCGGCGCGATGCGCATGGGCGGCAAGCCGACGGCTTTCGGCTTCGACGAGGAAGACCTCGCGCAAGCGGTTCAGGCTGTGGTGAGCACGGGAACGCTCCGGCTGGCCGGCATTCACGTCTATGCGGGCACGCAAATCCTCGATGCCGACGCGCTCGTTGCGCAGTGGCGTCATGCGATCATGCTCGCCGGAGTCGTGGCAGACCTGATCGATGGGCCGCTTGCGACCATCGATCTCGGCGGTGGGCTCGGCATTCCCTATCACGCAGGCGACAAGCCGCTCGATCTGGCCAAAGTCGCCGAAGCCGTTCCATCCCTGAGGGCCGCGTTGCGCGCGCATGCACGGCTGACGCAGGCGCGCATCGTGGTCGAGCCCGGCCGCTTTCTGGCCGGGCCCGCCGGTGTCTATGTCGTTGAAGTCAATGCGGTGAAGCAGTCGCGGGGGGCGCGCTTTCTGGTGACCGATGGCGGCATGCATCACCATCTCGCGGCGTCGGGCAACCTCGGCCAGATCATCAAGCGCGACTATCCCATCGTCGCGCCCGCGCGCATGGATTCCGAGCACGATCGGCATGTCGCCGTCGCCGGGCCGCTTTGTACGCCGCTCGATGTCCTGGCGCGCGAGGCGCTGCTGCCTGACCTCAAGGCCGGCGATTTGATCGCTGTCCTGCAGTCCGGCGCCTATGGCGCGTCGGCGAGCCCGGGCCGCTTTCTCGGCCATCCGCCACCCGCCGAAGTGCTTGTCGAGAACGGTGCCTTCCGCGCGGTGTGACGGGGGCGGACCAGGCGACCCGCCGTCGCGGCTCTTCAAGCAGTTCGGCGCGCCGGCCGACGAGCGGCTCAACGACGTGACGGTCGAAGAGCTGCTGGTGCATCGCGCCGGGGGGCGCGGCAATGCCGACATCCCCGGTCCCGACTACCTCGCGTTTCTCGACATCTTCGATCCGGCGCATGCGTTCCTGTCGGACGGGGTCAAGGTGTGGATCGACCGGGCGCAGACGCGTGGACGCCCGCCATCGCGGCCGCCGGTACAGTCTCGGCATCAACACCTGGGCCGGGCAGCTGGGCGGTTTCAAACGGCGGCATCATGAACGTGCGGGGCCGGGACTCCGCCGGACCAGCGGACAAATCGTCAGCCACGCATTCCGGGCGGCCAACGGCCCCGCCGTGTTCATGGCGGTGCCGTGGACGCGCGACGCGCAGGAGTCGCTCGACAATCTGCGCCGCTCGATCGGCAAGACCCACAAGTTCGTCAAGCTCGGACCGTGAATTCCGCGCGGCCGACGTTCCGCTATCACCAGCCGACAGACGCGCCAACTTAACCAATGCTGCCGGCAAACCGTTCGGCAAGCCGCTGACGTCTAAATGCCTCCGCGACGAAGTCGACAAAGATGCGTGTCTTGGCCGGCACGTGCCTGCGGCTGGCGTAGTAGATCGAGATCGATCCCGCATCGGCGTACCACTGCGGCACCAGCCGCACGAGCGCACCGCTCTCCAGGTGCCGCAGCGCGTGTGCCACCACGATCTGCGTGACGCCCATGCCCAGCACCGCCGCCTGGCACATCGCCTCCGGATCATCGAACGTGAGGCTGGCTTTCAGCGGCACTGTCATCTCTTCGCCCGCGGCGTTGCGCATCGGCCGTTCACGAAGCCTCCGCGTACTCGACGAACGCATGACGATGCCGTCGAACGCGGCAAGGCCCGAGGGGTCGGCGGGCGGTGTGCGTCCCTTCAAATAGGACGGCGACGCCACCGCGATGATGTGAGCGGGCGCCAGCACGCGCGATACCAGGCCGGGCGCAAGATCGAATCCGCCGCCGATCGCAGCGTCGAAACCTTCGGCGATCAGATCGACTTGCCGGTTCTCGAACTGCCAGTCGGGGCGAACGCGCGGATAATGTTTCAGGAAATCCGGCAGCAGCGGCAGGATGTATTCGACTCCGAAGGTCATGCCCATGCTGACCTTGAGCACGCCGGCCGGTTCGCCGCGATCCGTGGCGACGTTCGCGATCGACGACTGCAATCCGTCGAGATGATCGCGGATTGAGAGGAGGAAGCGCTCGCCGGCTTCCGTCAGCGTGAGTTTCCGCGTGCTGCGCTGAAAAAGGCGAATTCCGAGATTCCGCTCCAGAATCGCAACGTTGCGGCTCACCGCGGCAGGCGTCAGCGACAGCCGCCGCGCCGCGGCCGAAAACCCGCCGGTTTCCGCGCTGCGGACAAAGGATTCGAGGTTCGCGAGTGTTTCCATCAACCATCTTCAAGCATTGATTGAAAGTAATACTAGCCATTACCGGCTAATCGCGCAGCAATAAAACTGGCGATATTGGCTTCGGAAACAACACCCCAACCAAACCGGAGTGAACGCCATGACCCAGTCCCCCGTCCTCAAGAACGGCCTGAGCGCCCTGCTGACCCCGGAAGAGTCCGTGCTGGTCCTGATCGACCACCAGGCCTTTCAGTTCGCCAACCTGCACAGCCACGAGCCGACGATGATCGTGAACAACGTCGTCGCGCTGGCGAAGACCGCCAAGGTTTTCAACGTGCCGACGATCCTCACCACGGTGCTGGAGGACCGCGGCGGCAAGCTCATCAAGCCGCTGCAGGACGTGTTCCCCGAGCAGAAGCCGATCGACCGCACCTTCATCAACACGTGGGAAGATTCGCGGGTCGTCGAAGCGGTGAAGAAGACCGGCCGCAAGAAGATCATCATGGCGGCGCTCTGGTCGGAGATCTGCCTTGCCATGCCGGCGATCCAGGCGGCCGGCGAAGGCTACGAGGTTTATGCCGTCACCGATGCCTCCGGCGGCGTCAGTGCCGAAGCCCACGAGATGGCCATCCGCCGCATGGTGATGGCCGGCGTCGTACCGATCACCTGGATGGCGGTGGCGGGTGAGTTGCAGCGCGACTGGGCACGCCAGGAACAGGCGGCCGCGATGGCCGGAGTTTTCCTCGAGCATGGCGGCGGCACCGGCATTGCGCTCGCGTGGGAGCTTCAGCTTCTCGGTCAGAAGGCTGCCGCCGCGTAGCTCGGCACCACGACCGAAGATCAACACTCAAGCCATTTGGAGAACGTCATGACCACCAGCAACATCAGCGAAGCCGCGAAGGCCGTCATCCGCCGCAACACCGAGGAGGTGCAGGGAGGCGGCAATTTCGAAGTGTTCGAGCAACTGTTCGCCGACGACTTTCTCGATCACACGCCGCAGCCGGGACGCACGCCCGACAAGGACGGCGCGCGGCAGCTCTATAAAATCCTCCGGGCGGCGTTTCCCGACTTTCACGCCGACATCCATTGGCAGATTGCCGATGGAGATCGCGTGACGACGTACAAAACCTATCACGGGACGCACCGGGGAGAATTCCTTGGCGTGGCGCCGACGGGCCGCGAGATTCAATTCGAGACCGTCGATGTCATGCGCGTTCGTGACGGCAAGATCACCGAACACTGGGGCGTCGCCAACCTGTTCTCGCTCCTGCAGCAACTGGGCGGGTGCCACCCGCAACGGCGGCTCGCTCCTGATCCCGCATCGTCATTCAATTGCAACTCTGAAAGGAACGTCCCATGACCATTGGCATCATCGGTTCAGGCGCCATCGGCGCAGCCTTTGCACGGACGCTGGCTCGCGCCGGCATCGAGGCAACCATCTCCAACAGCCGCGGCCCGGAGTCGCTGAATGAACTCGTCCAGGACCTTGGCCCGTCGATCAAGGCTGGAACGCGCGAGGAAGCCGCCCGCGCCGACATCGTCTTCATCGCCGTCAACTGGACGAAGCTCCCCGCGGCGCTGGCGGGGCTGCCGGACTGGTCCGGCCGCATCGTCATCGACGCCAACAATCCGATCGAGGCGCCGCTGTTCAAGCCGGTCGATCTGAACGGCCGGGTATCGAGCGAGGTCGTCGCCGATCTCGTGCCCGGAGCCCGCGTCGTCAAGGCGTTCAATCACCTCCGCGCCGCAGTGCTCGCCGGGGACCCGAGGTCGGACGGCGGCCGGCGCGTGCTGTTCTATTCCGGCAACGACAGCGCCGCGAAGGCCGAGGTGGCGGCGCTCATCGACCGCATCGGTTTCGTCGGCATTGATCTCGGATCGCTCACCGTCGGCGGCAAGCTCGCGCAATTTCCGGGAGGCCCATTGCCGAATCAGAACCTCGTCAAGGTCGGTTGACAGAAAGGGCCGGTCTCGTCATTTCGCGCCTCCGGTCTGCTGCTCGCGCTCCTTGAAGAGCTCCGCGAGGGTCTGTGCCGCCTCGATCGCCCGGGGAAACCCGGCATGGACCGTGGTGAGGTAGACAACCTCCTTCAATTCCTCGGCAGTGACACCGAGGTTGAGCGCGTAGCCCGCGTGGATTTTCATGAAGGGCCGGTGCCCCAGCGCGGCGAAGGCTGCGACCGCTGCAATCTGTCGCGTGCGGTGGTCGAGGACCGGCCGGCGCCACACCTCACCCAGCGCGTAACCGGTGATCGCATCGGCAAGGAATGGAAATTCCTGGCGCAGGCCTTCGAGAGTGGCCTGCGGCTTCCCTGCATTCAGCGTCCGCAATACCTCCTCTCCTCGCTGGAGGCGATCGGCGGCGGCGTCCTGTGCAAAGACGCCGCCGCCGATCAGCATCAGAGTGCAGACTGCAGCCGCCGCCGCGATGGGTTTTCGCGATGTCTTGCGCCGTGTCTTGCGCGATATCATTGGCTTCTCCTCGTTTGCTATTCGGTTTGTGCCGGCTTTCGGCCGCGTCTTGGACGGCGGCCCCGCAATGCGCGGGACCGCCGATCCGGATCAACCGATCGCGACGCTCATGCCGCCATCCGCCATCACCACCGATCCGACGATGAAGCTGGCGCGGTCGGAAGCGAGGAAGGCGACGATTTCGGCGATCTCCGCCGGATCGGCCGCGCGGCCGATCGGCGCCTTCGTGCCATGTTCGGCAAGGAATTCGCGGCCGTCTTTCCTGAAGTGGTTGAGAAGGTTGGTCACGACGTCGCCGACGCCGATCGCGTTGACGCGCACGCCGTGTTTGATCGCCTCGAGCGCCTGCGTGCGGGTCAACTGAGCCAGCGCGCCCTTCGAAGCGGTGTAGGCCGAGATCCCCGGGAACGCGAAGTAGGAGGCGTATGACGCGATGTTGACGATCGCGCCCGATTTCTTTGCGATCATCGCCTTGGCCGCCTCGCGCGAGTGGAGAAAGGCGCCGGTGACGTTCGTCTCCATCTGCCAGTTCCAGTCGTCGCGGGTCATCTCGACGAGCTCTTTGTAGATGATGCGGCCGGCGTTGTTCACGAGAATGTCGAGGGTGCCGAACCGATCGACGGCGAGCGCTACCGCCTTCTCGGCCGAACCGTCAGCCGTGACGTCAGCCGTCAGAGCGATCAGTCCATCCCGCTCCAACTCCTTGACCGCGGGGTCGATGTCCTCGGCAACAACCTTGGCGCCACGGGCGTGCAGCAGTTCTGCGACCGCACGGCCGATTCCGCTTGCCGCTCCGGTCACCAGAGCGACCTTGCCTTCAACTTCGTTCAATGAGGATGCAACGTTTGGCATAAATGTCTACTGTCGGGATCAGTTTTGAATTTCGTTGGCCTGCCGCTGACTTTCGACCGCGTCAGTTCGGGCTTGCGGTCGGACGGACGACGATCTCGCTGACGTCCACGTCGGCCGGTTGTTCGATCGCGAACGCGATGGCGCGCGCGATGGCGTCCGGCGAAATGGCAACCTCACGCCAGGTCTCCATCGCCTTGGCCGTAGCGGCATCGGAAATCGTGTGGGCAAGCTCCGACTCGACCACGCCGGGCGAAATGACCGTCACGCGCAAATCCATGTGCTCCTGACGCAAGCCGTCCGAGATCGCCCACACCGCGTATTTCGTGGCGCAATAGACCGCGGCGGTCGGCACCACCCTGTAGGCGCCGATGGAGGCAATGTTGATGATCTGGCCGTCGCCCCGCGCCTTCATGTCCGGCAGCACGGCAGCGATGCCGTAGAGCACGCCGCGGATGTTGACGTCGATCATCTGGTCCCACTCCTCGACCTTGAGAGCGTCCAGCGGAGACAGCGGCATCACGCCGGCGTTGTTGATCAGCACGTCGACCCGGCCGAACTCGGCCTTGGCGAAATCGACCAGGGCCTGCGCGTCCGCGCGCCTGGTGACGTCGACCGCGCGGAAGCGCGCGGAGCCGCCCTTTTTCGTGATGTCGGCAACCAGCGTCTCGAGGCGGTCGGTGCGACGCGCGCCCAGCACCACACGGGCGCCGCGCTCGGCGAGCAGGCGGGCCGTGGCCTCGCCGATGCCGCTGGAGGCGCCGGTGATGACGACAACTTTGCTCTCGATGCTCGGCATGGAATGTTCCTCTTGCTTGCTTGGCAGGCCGTGATGGCCCGCCGTATGTGAGAGGAAGATGAGCGCGCAGACCGTTGGGCCGGTAGACCGGAACTCGCCGGTTCTTGCCTGATCCTCCGAAAGCGGGTGGGGCGGTCTCGGCTCACGGGCAGTGTTCGTCTATGTTCCCGTCTGTGGCTGGCGGCCGGAAAGGTAGAAATCCTTGCAAATTTCTGACGACCTGAATGCGACGGCGGCCGGCGAACTCGGACGCTTGATTGAACAATTCGCCGGGGCTGATGGCGTTCATGCCACGCCGATCCCGCGTGTCTTTCTGCTCCGTTCGTCGCATCCGACTGACGAGCTTCATGCGGTCCAGGAGCCGGCCGTATGCTTCGTTGCCCAGGGCCGCAAGCGCGTCCTGGCGGGGCCATCGGTCTACGTCTACGACCGCGCCAAGTACCTGATCGCGTCGGTCGACGTTCCGATTGTCGGCCAGATTCTCGAAGCCAGCCCTGCGGCGCCTTACCTGTGCATGCGCCTTGACCTCGACCCGGCGGTCATCGGCGCCCTGATGCTCGAAGCCAAAGCTTTGACCATCAAGGCGCCGGGAGGAGCGGGCGATGCCCCGGGACCGGCTCTGTCGCTCAGCAGCGTCACGCCCGAACTGCTGGACGCCGCCATCCGGCTGGTGCGGCTGCTGGCCTCCCCGCGCGACATCCCGATCCTCGCGCCGCTTGCGGAACGGGAAATCCTGTATCGGCTGCTGCTCGGCGACCAGGCATCGAAACTGCGGCAGATTGCGTTCGCCGAAAGCAAGCTGCAGCAGATCAACCGCGCCATCGGCTGGATCAAGCGGAATTACCGCAAGCCCTTCAGCATCGATGCCGTGTCGGCGGAGGCGCGCATGAGCTCATCGACACTGCACGAGCACTTCAAGGCCGTGACGTCGATGAGCCCCCTGCAATACCAGAAGCAGTTGCGGCTGCAGGAAGCGAGGCGCCTCATCCTGTCACAGTCGCTCGACGCGGCTACGGCGAGCCATTCGGTCGGCTACGAAAGTCCCTCTCAATTCAGCAGGGAGTACAAGCGAACCTTTGGAGCCCCGCCTGCCCAGGACATCGCCCGCCTGCGTGCCGCGCCAACCTGGCAACAGTTGCTTTGATGACTCGGCGGTGACGCCGCATGTCTGGACGGCTTGCCTGAAGTCAGATTCTGCGGGACGCCGAACCAACGCCGGATCACCAGCGTGTCGATGCATGCAGTGAACGGAGCGGAAGGAGGGGGGCGCTCCGGCGGCCGTTTGCGCAGTCGCCGGCATGGCCCAAGCTTTCCATCCCCGAAAGCGCCGGGCTACCGCATTGGGTGCGACTCGTCGGCCTCTCCCGAACGTTGCCGCGAGGAGGTACGATGCCGCATCCTGAGCCCGGGGTCGGTTCGAGTTCGTCATCAGCGCGCTGACCGCGGAGATCCTTGGCCTCTGCGCGGCACCAGGCCGGCCGACCTGCCGGTCGAGGTGCCGACCAAGCTCGAACTGGTGATCAACGCGAGGACCGCGAAGCAGCTCGGTCTCGTCGTTCCGCCGACACTGCTCGCGCAGGCCGACGAGGTGATTGAGTAGCGGTCGGCATGCGAGCGTCGCCGTGCAGCGTCATTGGAAGCGGTCGCCGGCCAACTCACGCGGCTTCATGATCGAAAAGACGATCAGCGAGCCAAGCACGCAAAGCCCGACGATTGCGAAGGCCAGCGCCCAGCTGCCCTGTGACATGCCGCCGGAGAGATCGAGCGTCCAGCCGATGATGAGCGGTCCCATGAAGCCGCCGAAATACCCGAGGCTGGAATGGACCGCCAGGGTCGCGCCGCGCCGCGAGGGTTCTGCGCTGCCCGCTGTGCCTGCCGTCAGCGACGATGAATCCAGCGAGATCATGAAGCCGTAAACGAGGATCAGCGCGATCGCGAGCCAATACGATTGCGGGGCGGCCAGGCCGAGCAGGCCGGCACAGGCGATACAAGCGATCAGCGCGCCGGCAATCAAACGCCGCCGTCCAAGCCGGATCGACAATTCGTTTCCCATGACGGTGGCGACGGTGGCCAGAATGCCGAGGACCGTGAGCACGGTGGCCGGAGAAACGATTGAACCGGCCACACCGGCGCTGCCCGCAACGAACCCGAGAAATGCCACGCCCCAACCGCGAATGGCATGGTACTCGAGCGTATGAACGCAATACGTCAGCGCATAGGCCATCGCTGACCGGTTGCGCAGCACGGGGCGGAAGTCGAACAAGCTGCCGTTCTTGCTTTCGTGATGCGGTGGCGCGCCGCCCGGAACGGTGCACAGGACCAGCAGCCAGGCGGTGGCGGCACTGGCCGAGGCCACCAGAAACGGCGCGGTCCAGCCAAGGTTGCTGGCAAGCACGTCGGCAAACGAAAATGACAATGCGCCGGATATGCTGATGCTGGCAGCGTGGCCCGCGGTCGCGCGCGACATCAGCCGCCCTTCAACCTTGTCGGCAAGCAGCTTGAGCCCGGTCATGTATGTGCCGGCCCAGCCGATGCCGGTCAGCGCGCGAGCGAAAAACGCCGTCCAGAATCCGTCCGCAAACAATCCGAACAGCAGGTGGCCGATGCATGTCAGGCCGACGCCGAGCAAGTAGACGGCGCGAGGGTCGAAACGGTCGGTCAGCGGCACGAGCACAGGCACCGCGACCATGTACGCCGCCAGGAAGATGGCTGTGATCCATGCCGATTCGCTGAACGTCAGCCCCCACAGTTGCATCATGTTCGGCAGCAAAGCAGGCCAAACCGAAGCGCCAATCTGCGTCAGCACCTGGGCGATGCAAAGGATGGCAACCAGGCCCGCGCCGGATACGCGAACCCCTGCGACCGGGTTGGGCTGATCCATGTTGAGTGCTAGGCGTCCGATTGCAATTTGCGCGATCGCCACAGCCAGCCGAAAAGCAGCATCGCGACAACCGCGCCAAGACCTTGGGCCACAATGAAGCCGAACACGTCAGCCGGCGCAATCCCGGCGAATGTGTCGGACAGCGAACGCGCCACCGTCACGGCAGGATTTGCGAATGAGGTCGAGGCCGTGAACCAGTAGGCCGCGGCGATATACAGCCCCACCGCGTAGGGGACGGAACTCGGCGTACCGGCAAGGCATCCAAAGATCGTAAGCAGCAGCCCGAACGTTGCCACGGCTTCGGACAGCCACTGGCCTGGGCCGGAACGGATCGTTTGGGAAATTTGTAGCGGCACGAGATCGAACATCAGGTGTGCCAGCCAAACGCCGGCAATGCCGCCGCCGACCTGTGCGGCGATGTAGAGCGCGGCGTCAGGCCAGGCGAGATCGCCGCGAGCGGCGAACGCCGCGCTGACCACCGGATTGAAATGCGCGCCGGACAGTGGCCCAAAAATCAGGATCAGCACCACCAGGATCGCCGCGGTCGGCAGCGTGTTGCCGAGAAGCGCCAAGGCGACGTTTCCGCCCGCCAGCCGCTGGGCCATGATGCCGGACCCGACGACCGTGGCGAGCAGCAGCGCTGTGCCCAGCGCCTCCGCCGTGATCCGCCGCGCGAGCGAAGGCATCAGGAGGGCTCAACCGCGTTCGCGGTCGCGCCGTCCATCTGGCCGATCTCCTTCAGCCTGGCCTGAAGGCTGAGCTGGTCCAGCGAGCGGATCGGCAGCGATGAGAATACCGCGATCCGCTGATGCAGCATCCGGTAGGCATCCTTGAAGGCGAGGCCGATCTCGGCCGGCGAGCCCGTGGCTTCGGCCGGATCGGGAACGCCCCAATGCGCCGTCATGGGCTGACCCGGCCAGAACGGACAGGTTTCGCCCGCGGCGTTGTCGCAGACGGTGAACACGAAATCGAGCGCGGGAGCGCCCGGCTTGGCGAACTCGTTCCAGGACTTCGAGCGGAAGCCCGATGTGTCGTAGCCGAGCCCTTTCAGCAGTTCGATGGTGTTGGGATTGACCTGTCCTTTGGGCTGGCTGCCCGCGGAGTATGCCCGGAAGCGCCCGGCGCCGAGCCTGTTGAGGATGGCTTCGGCAATGATCGAGCGCGCCGAATTGCCGGTGCAGAGGAACAGGGCGTTGAACCGGCGGTCGGACATGTGGTCGGACATGGCTCAGGCCACGCAGCAGTTCGAGGCGCTGTCGGTTTTCGGCTCGGGTGCGCAGCAGGCCTTTGCGTGTGCGATCTGGGCGCCGCGCTGCACGCTCGTGCCGTAGTCGGTGGACTCGCCGGTCGTGTGAAACGTCTCCCACGAGATGCCCGCAGGATCAGTGATCCACGATTTCTCGGATTGGGCGTAGCAGCAGGTTGTTTGTCCCTGTTCGAGGACATCGCCGCCCGCGTGGTGCAAGCGCGCGTAGACCTCCTGCAGCTCATCGCCGCTTTCGGCCTGAATGCCCAGATGGTCCAGGCCGGGCTGGCGGCCGCGTGTCGAGATGGCGAAATTGACGCGGGGATCGTCCAGCATCCATTTCGCATAGTCGCTCTTCACCACCACCGGGTTTGCCGCGAACAGCGCCGAATAGAAGCCGATCGATTGTTCGATGCTCTCGACGGCGACGTGAACATGCATGCGTTTCATGGTCGGTCCCCTGGAGCATTTTCCGGCGAAGTGTGCAGCGGTTCGCCGTAGAAAATGCGTTCAAATAAAGAATCTAGAACCGTTCCCGGAACGGGAACGGTTCTAGGCTGTGACCTTGGCGCGCATGGGCCTCGCCTTCGCCGGCTTGCAGGTGGCGGGCGCGCATTTTTCCGGCGCGCCTTGGCAGCAGTTCTCGGTGAGGAAGGAGAGCAGCGCGTTCATCGTCTCGAATTGCGCCGTGTAGATCATCGAGCGCCCCTCGCGCCGGACCGTCACCAGACCCGCCGAGCGCAGCCGGTCGAAGTGGAAGGTCAGTGCGTTCGGCGCGATGTCGAGCGTCTCCGCAACCTGGCCCGCGGGCAGTCCGTCGCGGCCGGCTTGCACGAGCAGCCGAAACACGGCGAGGCGGTGCTCTTGCGAAAGTGCGGCCAGCGCGGCGAGGGCGTCGGGGTTTTCCATATTTCAATGATTGCTGAAATAAAAGTTGGGGTCAATATTGTTTCAAGGCAAATTGAAATAAGAGCGGGCAGGCCGCCGCGGGCGCGGGGTTGACTCCGTCGCTTTGTTCTTTATTTGTTCTCTAATCCTGCTTGTTGAGGGGCGCCATCCGGGTGGCTCCTGTTGGCAGAGGCAGGAACGGTGCGCCTGCGGGTCCGGCTC
>JAIESI010000262.1 GCA_019746135.1 Xanthobacteraceae bacterium | reverse complement strand
GCGGGGTGGAGCAGCCCGGTAGCTCGTCAGGCTCATAACCTGAAGGTCGCAGGTTCAAATCCTGCCCCCGCAACCACTTTTGTCATAACTCGCTGATAATCCCGATCTGAGAGGCGCCATGTTTCGCCCTCGATCCGCCTTTGTTCGCTCAAAATTCTGCGATCTCGTTTCGTCGCTCGACTGCGAGCCGCCGCTGCGGGAGCAGCGGTCGAGCCCTCCGGAACGTTCTAGGATCAAAGATTCGGCGAGTTGGCCATGGCCATAACCGACAGCATCTCACCCCTCGACGACGGCTTCATGCGCCTCGGCCATGCCGCGATGCTCATGGCCGAGGAGAACGAGCAGCGCGCGTACGAGGACATCATGGATCGCTTCAAGCGCGCGGTGTTCGCCGGCGAGTTCGAGCCGCCGCACATCTTCACGCCGGATCGCGACAACCCGGTCAACTGGCTGCACTTGGAGATCGTGATCCCCAGGTGCGAGCTGATCCAGGCGCAGGCCGAGTTGGAGCCACGGCCGAAGCGGTTTTATGGTGTCGGCCGCGAGACGATCGTGAGCGTGCTGTACACGAGTGACGCGTTGCCGGGCAAAGCCGAGCAATGGTCCGAGCTGATCGACCCGCGTGGGCGCGTCTGCACGCCGGACGAAGCGCCCCGCGTGCTGGCGGCCATCCCGTTCCGCGAATTCCCCGACCGCGGCCGCCTCGAGTTCGAGGCGCTCGTCGTGCCGAAGGTCAAGCTCAAAGGATGGTTCGAGGCGCAGGGCGAGGACCTCCCGGCGTTCCTCGTGGACAAGCCACAGACGAGCGGATCGACGCCCGTCGCGCCGGTTATCGGCGAGGACATCTCGACACGACCACCCGGCCGCCCGCACAAGCCGGCGTGGCCTCGCATCGTCCAACTCGTGCGCGAGCTGCGCGACACCAACCCCGAGTGGCAGAAGAAGCGGCTGGCCTACGAGGCGTGGCAGCTCGCCCGCCGCGAGTTCTCCGAGGCCGAGCTGCCGTCGGTCGCGACGATCCAGCGAAGCATGGTGGAAATCTTGGGCGGTGGGTCGGGATAGCCGTACGGCTTGGGGTGCCGGACCGAGTGAGCACCTGTTAAGTGCGTCTTACCGGGTGCTTGTGCTAGAATAACTCCCGACAACGGGAGTTGATGATGACCATACAGCTGTCCAGCGAGGTCGAGCGCCTGGCTCGCCTGCTCGCCACCAAGACCGGCAAGAACCTCGACGACGTCGTCAAGGAAGCGATCGAGGAGCGCGCCCGCGCAGCGGGTGTGCCGGTCGGGGCCCGCCGACGCACGCCCGCGGAGATCGAGCGCAGCCTCAACGAGATCGTCGCGCGTGTCTCCGCCATGCCAGTCCTGGACAACCGCAGCGCTGACGCGATCATCGGCTACGACGAGTTCGGAGTGCCCAGGTGATTGTCGTCGATGCATCGGCTCTGATAGCCGTGTTTGAGGACGAGCCGGAGTGTCAGCAGTTCAGCTCGATCATTGCCAATGCCGACCGGCGGCTGGTGTCGACGGTCACCCTTCTCGAAGCCGGGATGGTGGCGCGCGGCAGGCGCGGTGCAGCAGGCCTCACCGCGATGCAGGCCATCATCGAGCAAGCCGAGATCGAGGTTGTCCCGTTCGATTCTGGACATCTGGCGCTGGCACTCGTCGCGTTCGAGCGCTACGGCAAGGGGCTCAACCCGGCAGCCCGGCTCAACCTCGGGGACTGCTGCTCTTATGCGCTCGCCAAGAGCCTCGGCGCGCCGTTGCTGTTCAAGGGCAACGACTTCGTCCACACCGACATTGTTGCGGCTGCGTGATCACCGGGCCTCCCAGATTGGAGATCGCCAATCGATTCTGCGCCACGCCCGCCTCTCGACCGGGTGCTGGACGTCGGCTATACCTCCCGAACGATGAGTGCCGGCGACACGAGGGAAGAGCGAATCTGACCCAGACCTGCTATGCAGCGCGTCGTCCGCTGCTACGTCGGCTTCGCTCGGAAGCGGACTTTGCGCGACTGACCTTGGTTGCCCGTCGTCAGCGTCCGCCCATCATCGCGCGCCCCATTTCCAGTGCTCGAAAAGGCTGCGTTCTGGCGCGCCGAGTCGCGGGGGCGGCTCGCGAGTAGACAACGTCGACCAATCTCCGGAGCGTCACAGGCCAAGCTCCGCCTTCGCCGCCAGGCCCCACAGCCGGTAGTGGCCCAGCTCCGATGCCTGCCAGTTCACGAACGAGGCGATCAGCCGGGGTGAGGCCAGAATGTGTGTCCCATTCTTCGGCGGTGCGTTGAGCAGGCCCCGCTCGTGCGCCGAAACGAGCAACTGCCGCAACTGCGAGCGCGACACGCCGAACCGCTTGCCGAACGGGGCGAGGTCGACCGAAACAGGTACAATCTCCCGCCGGCCGCCCTGCCGGATCGTCTCGGCCACGATCCGCAGCAGCAGCATGAAGCCGCCTTGGCTCGAGATGAAATGATAGGCCTCGGGGAACGGATCGAGAGGCTTCCACCCCGCGAGCAGCGATTGCGCGCCGTGCTCGCGCATCGTCCAGCCGAATCTGGGGTGGGCAGCGTGGCATTGTTCGAGCCGCGCGTCGGGATCGATCGCATCGATCGATCGCAGGATCGCGACGTTCCAGCCCTCCACGATTCCGATGAACTTCTCGGTCGGCTCGTAGTGCACGACGCGCCGGTCCTCGCGTGATCTCTTCCGCCTGAGATAGCCGGCGAGCAGCATCAGCCCCATGAACGTGGTGACGCCTCCGGGGCTCGCCAGATCGTGCGCGAGGGCGAGCTTCTGCAGCCGCGAGTGCGTCAGGCCGGAGCGCGGATCGTCGGGGGCGCGCGTATCGTGCAGATGAAGAGTGTAGACGATCATCTGGAAGCGCCGAAGCTCGATCACGACGCGGTTCAGGATCACGTTGTCGGCGAAATAGTCCGGGATCAGGGCGTCATAGCTCAGCACGCCGTCGAGCATGCGCGGATGGTCGCGCAGGACGAGGATGCGGCGCCAGTCCTGCTCCGTCGTGCGTGCGGCGAACTCGTGATCGAAGCCATCGAGCCTCAGCAATTCAGTCATCTTTCGTTCCGGTTTCCAGTCCGGCCTTACCATTGAACGGCGTTGAAATTTACCGGCCGGCCCGCGCGTTGGCCAGCACCGTCAGACAATGATGTCGAATTTTGACGAGATCCCACGGCCTCGCGTCCCGTCGCGCTCCGCAGGTCGGGCTGAACTCTCGTGAAGCCCGACGCACGCGCCCGGTCGTGTCGGGCTTCGCGCCAATTGCGCTCAGCACCGACCTGCGGCAGCCGCAGCCCGTGTTGCCTCTCTGCAACATTTTGGTGACCGGCGTCCAGATCCACCCGGTTTTTGACACAACACCTGCTTTTCGAACGTGGCAGATCCGTTGGGGACACGACTCGGCGAGGGCAAAGTCATGATGACGATCACACTTCTGCTGGCGGGGGCGGCACTGGCTGCCGCGATGGGGCTCTACGACGCCTACGCCAACAAGCGTGGCGTGTTCGGCTGGATCGTCAGCATCGCGGCGTCGGTGGTCGGCGGCGTCACTGTTGGCATGATGCTGCCGATGTTGGCGATGACGGCATGGAATCCGCCCAAGTCCACCGATCCCACGTTGATCATGGTCGTCGGCCTCGCCAGCGTGCTGGTCGGCGTCATCGCCGGGAGTTCGATAGCGCTCTGGATCGTGAACAGGTTCCGGTGAGGAGCTTACGGAACGAATTGGATCTGGCATGCGCGTATCGGGGATGACGGAAGCGCGATGAAAGCGGGAACAATCAGGGCGGGGCTGCTGGCGGCGCTGGTGTGGGTGCTGGCGGCACTCGCGCCAGGTGATGCGGCACATGCGGTGACGTGTCCTTCGGCCGGGCCGGGCGAGAAGCTCAACATCGTCACGGCGGGCGGCGCTACCACCTGCACCAACATCGGCACGTCTTTCGCGACCACGGGGATCGAGATCCTCAACGCGCTGACCGAATGGGCCTACCCAGACGCCTTCAGTGGAACCTACCGGATGGGCCTATCGTTCCGGCGCATCGGAAGCAGTGGCAACGAGCAACCGGCCGTGAATTGCATTGGGGCGTGCCTCCGGTTCAACCCCAGCAACGGAGGCATGGAACCGTTCGACGCGGATGTTGCCGAGGGCTCGACGGTTACCTTGACCGGGTTGGTCTTCGATTATGGCTTCGGCAATGGTACGACCACGCTTGCGCCCTGCATAACCAACTATATCACTACGCCCGGCTGCCGGGTTACGTTCACTTTCGCGGACGGAACGAGCGGCACGATCGACGTCGCCGCCCACAGCAACACGATCCCGTCCTTCGCGATAGGCAGCACCTCGTTGCTGCCCGAAATCACCTCTTTATCGACCTCATTTGTACCATACACCGGCGGCGAGGTTGTGATCCGTGGCCGCAACCTCGCCACCGTCACTTCGGTCACGACGTGGTACTTGTCGCCACCCTTTGCGCTTCGCGACCAACCCTTCACAATCGTGAGCAGCGAAGAGCTCCGCGTCACTCCAAGCGCTCCCACCCGGCCGCTAGCGGGAGATGGCTTTGCTATTCAAATTCGGGTCAACAATCCCGCCGGGTATGCCGCGGCGCCATTCCGCTTCATTGCCCCGCCGATCAGAATAACGACGACGAGCTTGCCAGCCGCCGCGATTGGAGCGCCCTACTCTGCGCAGATCATGACGGCCGACGGTTTCTACAATTGGCGGGGCATCGAGAACAATGCTCGGGCGGATTTCGGTGCGGCAGGCTTGCCGAGCGGCGTCTCAATTCAAGGCAGTGGCCTTATCGCTGGGACGCCGACGCAGGCTGGAGTATTCGAGGTGACCGTCTCGGTCACTGACTATTCCGACGTCGTCACCTCGACCGCCAACCGTACATTCTCGCTCGTGGTCAATTCGCCGGTCTCCGTCACCACGTCATCGCTTCCCGCCGGTAACGTAGGCCAGTCCTACACCGCCCCGCTCGCCGCCGCGGGCGGAACGACGCCCTACACGTTCACCGCCACTGGTCTGCCGGCCGGCCTCGCCGTCTCGGGCGCGAGCATCACCGGCACGCCGAAGCAGACCGGCAATTTCACCGTCGGCATAACCGCGAGGGATTCCTCGTCGCCGTCTCAGATCACCTCGCTCGCGGCGTCGCTGTCGCTCTCGATCGTGCCCGCCGGCATGACCGCGCAGACGATCACGTTCACGCAACCCGCCGCCGTCGTCTTCAAGGCCGGCGGGACGGTGGCGCTGAAGGCGACCTCGACTTCCGGCCTCGCCGTCACGTTCGCTTCGACGACGCCGGCCGTGTGCACCGTGTCCGGCACGACCGCCACGATCCTCGCGACAGGCACGTGCACCATCAAGGCATCGCAGGCCGGCAATGCGACGATCGCCGCCGCGCCCGACGTGACGCTCAGCTTCGCGGTTTCTGGCGCGCCGACACTGTCCGCTTCCGCCACCGTGACGCCGACGACATTCTCACGGTCCGGCGAGCGGCTGACGTTCCAGATCACGCTGACCAACAGCGGCGGCGTCACCGCAACGGGCATCAAGCTGGTCGAAGCGCGCCTGCCCGATCTCGCCTGCGCTGCAACCACGCTCGCGGCCGGCGGCAAGCTCTCCTGCCAGGGCACCACCCTCACCACCTCTGCCGACCTCTCCACCGGCAAGATCAGCATCACCCCGCAACTCACCTACACCTACGCGGGGGCACTGCCATGAAAGGTGTGCGGGAAAGCGGCGGCGCGCCGTCAGGAGAGCGAAGAGCGATGAATGCGGGGACGTTCCGAGCGGTTTTTTTTGCGGCGCTGGTGTGGGGGCTGGCACTGGTATGCTCTGCGGGGCAGGCGCGGGCAGAGTTGTCGGTCACCAATCCAAATGCGACGTATTACTTCGGTGACGCCGTCTTCAACCAAGTGGCAGTGATCTCGATCGGATTCTGCCCCGAATACGGCTGCCTGTTTGCGGGGTCCGGCATTGATTATGTCGTTGGCGGAACGGTATCCCCCAGCCTGCCGGCGGGGCTCTCGTTTCACCAGGGCTTCATTATCGGCACGGCTTCGACATTATCGCCGCGCACGACATACACGATCACCACTTTTCCAACGCCATACGGAGATACCTACACCACGACGTTCTCGTTGGAGGTCACGAAGCGTGTCGACAACATCACCAGGTACGTCACGTCCGACTACCAGGATCGCTATACGCAGCTCGGCACAAGCGAGCTGCTGTTCCCAATGTCGGGAACCTACGCCCTCAACAGTCAATTGGTAATTCAGGCGACGACTGTATCGGGCCGGCAACCAACATTCCGCTCGAGTGCGACGCAGTACTGCACCGTGTCTGGCAACGTCATCAGTATGATTGGGGCCAACAGCAGCTCCTGCATCATCTATGCGTCGTTGCCGGAGAACGATCGCTACTTTGGTGTGGCTGAGGTTCTGGTCGGACAATTCGGGATTTTGATCTCAGGGCAGACCATTTCGTTCCCGAAACCTGCCGATACGCCATATGCGCCCGGCGCAACAGTTCCGCTCACGGCGAGCAGTACATCGGGCCTCTACGTAACGATCGTTTCGTCTACGCCTTCCGTCTGCACGGTCTCCGATCGCACGTTGACACTCCTCGGCGCGGGAGCGTGCGTGCTCGAAGCGCAGCAAGCGGGCAACGGCAACTATGGTTTCGCCACGCCCGTCAGCCACTCGATCAGCATCGCCAGGGCCGGCCAGACCATCGCATTTTCGTCGAGCCCACCTTCACCCGCGAGCGTCGGCGGCAGCTATTCGATTGCCGCTAACGGCGGCATGTCCGGCAATGCTGTTGCGTTCTCGATCGCCGCGGGCTCGACTGCGAACGCCTGTGCGATTTCGGGCTCGCAAGTCAGCTTCGCCGGTGTCGGCACGTGCTTCATCGCCGCCAACCAAGCCGGCAATACCAACTATGACGCAGCTCCACAGTCTCAGCAGTCGATCGTTGTCGACAGGGGGAGCCAGACCATAACCTTCGCCAAGCCCGCCGACACCGTGTTCGCCAGCGGCGCAAAGGTGAATCTTTCGGCGACCGCGACATCGCGACTGGCGGTGGCCTTCGCGTCGCAGACGACGGGCGTCTGCACGGTTGCTGGCAGCGAGGCCACGATCGTCACGCCGGGGACGTGCACGATCAAGGCGAGCCAGGCAGGGAATACGAACTACGCGGCGGCGGCCGACGTTGCGCACAGCTTCGAGATCGGCAAGGTGAGCCAGACCATAACGTTCGCCAAACCCGCCGACACCGTGTTCGCCAGCGGCGCAAAGGTGAATCTTTCGGCGACCGCGACATCCCAACTGGTGGTGGCCTTCGCGTCGCAGACGACGGGCGTCTGCACGGTTGCTGGCAGCGAGGCCACGATCGTCACGCCGGGGACGTGCACGATCAAGGCGAGCCAGGCAGGCAATACGAACTACGCGGCGGCGGCCGACGTCACGCACAGTTTCGAGATCGGCAAGGTGGCCCAGACCATCACCTTCGCCAAGCCTGCTGGTATCGTATTCGCCAGCGGCGCCAAGGTGAATCTTTCGGCGACGGCGACATCGCAACTGGCGCTAACCTTCGCGTCGCAGTCGACGGGTGTGTGCACGGTGACGGGCAGCGTGGTCACGATCGTCGCGCCGGGAACCTGCACGATCAAGGCGAGCCAGGCAGGAACCGTCGCTTTTGCGGCGGCGGCCGACGTCACGCAGGCCTTCGACATCGGCAAGGCGAGCCAGACCATCACTTTCACCAAGCCCGCGAACATCGCGTTGAAGGCCGGCGCTACTGTTGCGCTGAGCGCAAGCGCGAGCTCTGGCCTCGCGGTGACGCTTGCGTCGACGACGGCGGCAGTGTGCACGGTTGCTGGGACGACTGCGACGATCGTCACGGCCGGCACGTGCACCATCAAGGCGAGCCAGGGCGGCAATGCGACGATCGCCGCCGCGCCCGACGTGACTGTGAGCTTCGCCATCGCCACGGCGCCGGCACTGTCCGCTTCCGCGACCGTCTCGCCCACGACGTTCTCGCGGCCGGGCGAGCGGATCGCCTTCCAGATCACGCTCGTCAATGGCGGCGGCGTCCCCGCGACCGGCATCAAGCTGGTCGAAACGCGCCTGCCCGATCTCGCCTGCGCCGCCACCACGCTCGCGGCCGGCGGCAAACTCGCATGCCAGGGCACCACGTTGACCACCGCAGCCGATCTCTCGGCCGGCAAGATCAGCATAAGCCCGCAACTCACCTACACTTACGACGGGGCACTGCCATGAAACGGGGCCACATGATCTGCTTGCGATCGACGCGCCGTACGCCTGCCGCATGCACGTGCGTCGTCGCGCTCACGGGGGCATTCGCCGCCGGGCCTGCGTGCGCGCAGTCGAACAGCGTGACGGTGACGATCAACCTCACCATCACCGCGACCGCGACGGTCGATGTCGCCAAGGTGCAGGCGGCCACGAAGAGCGCCATTCAGGGCCTCATGAGCACGCGCGCCAATCTGCTCACGACGAGCGGCCCGGACACCGCGCGCGCTCATGCCCGGCTCGGCGGCGGCTCGCTGTTCGGCGGCAGCGGCGGCTCGGGCAGCGATGGCCCCGCAGCAGGTTTCGCCGATGGCGCACGCGGCATCGAGCGTCCACGCGGCGGCATCGGCGCGTTCGGCGGTACGCGCGCGTCGCTGGGCTATGGCGGCCAACGTGGCAGCACCGGCCTAGGTGGTGGGAGCCTGGGAAGCGGCGGCATACCGGGTACGAGCATCGGCTCTGGTTACAGCTCTGGCGCCGGCAACGGCATGGAGAGCAGCGCCTTCGGAGGTACCGACCGCCTCGGCCAGTTCGGGCGCGGCGCCGGCGGCGGGCTCGGCTTCGGAGTGGAGTCTTCCAACGGCTTCGGCGGCCCGTTCGGTGTGCCGTTCGGCTGGCAGCGCGAGTATTCTGATGGCGCAGGCGGCAATACGCGCTCCGCGGCGAGCCCGTTCCGCTTCTCGGGTAATGCCGAGGAAGGTTCGGGACGTTTCTCCTTCGCCACCAGCCTCGGCCAGATGCGCGCGGCGGCGGAGGCCCAGGATCAGGCGAAACAGGATCAGGCGAAGCGGGCGAGCGCGGGCATGTCGACGCTGGGGGCGCAGCCCCTCGGCCAGGATGTGCCGGCGTCATCCGCTTCGCCTGGTGTTCCAGCGCATCGGCAGGCCGCGCTCGGTCTCGGGTCAGGTCAGGGCCGGGTGGCGCCCGCCGCCGCCAACCGTCCAGGCTCGATCGACGTGTGGGCGGAAGGCACGTCGTCGTATTTCGCGACCACGACCATTGATGGACGCCGCCAGGGGCACGCCGCCGTCGCGCACGCGGGCGCCGACATGATCCTGATGCCGGGCCTGCTCGTCGGCGTGATGGGCTCGCACGACTGGATGGCGGATTCCTCGTCAGCTTCGGGCCAGAATACGGGACTGAACCGCGACGGCCGCGGCTGGATGGCCGGCCCCTACATGAGCGCGCGGCTCACGAACACGCTCTATTTCGATGCCCGCGCCGCGTGGGGCCAGTCGACAAACCATGTCGATCCGCTCGGCACCTATGTCGATACGTTCGCGACCACGCGCGCGCTGGCGTCCGCGAAGCTCACCGGCGACTGGTCACGCGATGCCTGGCGCTTCCGCCCGAGCGCCGAGGTGATCTGGTTCACCGAGACGCAGAAGGCCTATACCAACGCGATCGGCATCGACATCGCGTCCAACACGTTCTCGCTCGGACGCACCGTGTTCGGGCCGGAGGTTGGCTATCGCATGATGCTCGCCGACAAGTCGGTGGTGGAGCCGTTCGTTGGCCTCAAGGGCGTGTGGGATTTCGCACGCACGCAGGAGACGACGGCGGCCGGCACGCCGTTCGACAGCGGCAGCGTGCGCGGTCGCATCGAGGCGGGCTTGTCTTTTCGCGCGCCCAATGGCGTCAGCATACGCGGCTCCGGCGCCTACGACGGGCTCGGCTCCAGCGGCTATCACGCCGTGCAAGGCCAGGCACGGCTGGTGGTGCCGCTGCAGTAGGTTCTGGTCTGGAGCGGCTCCGCTCGGGGCTCGGAATGGCAACGCTCGAGTGCGGTTCACACGAGCAGCGTAGATCTGCACATCCACCGAAAGCCGCCGTCGCCCCGTGATCTCCATCGGACCGAATACAGCCGCAAGTGGCCCGGAGCAGGAAGTCACCGTTCGTCTCCTGGTCCCCGACAAGCGGAAGCGATCGTCGGCAAGCTTACTGATCTGGTCAGATCGGTCAACGTCGTGCGAAAAGTCGTCGAGCGCGCCGCCGAAACCACTGCCGACCTAACCCTCTGAGCAGGCGCTTCGTTTCGCATCGCTATAGCGCCTGCCACGTTGCCGATTTCGCGAAATCTTTGCCCCTGTTTCCCCTTTGCCCCTCCTGCTTGGCTGATGGCCCGTCATCGCACGCAGGAGAGCACCCATGCCCAAGCCGGCGACCAACGGCGCCGCATCTGAAGCCACGCGCCCCTTCACGCTGCGGCTCGCTGCCCGTGACATCGAGCAATTGCAGGCCCGCGCCCACATCGTGTCCGGCACGGTCACGGCGGTTGCGCGCGAATTGATCGTGACGGCGCTGGCCGGTGGCGACAGCCGAACCATGGCCGAGCGCCTGATGCAGATCGAGCGCCGGCTCGCAGCGATCGAAGGCTCTGCGCGCGAGATCGCTGTCACTGCCGAGCGCACCGAGGCTGTCGTCGCCGAGCTCTGCGTCAAGTTCGACGCGCTGCTCACGGCGCTATGCGCCGGGGGGACCGCGTCGTGATGGTTCGCCTCAAGATGATCATGCTGGGTCTGCTGGTGGTGGCCATGAGTGCGGTCGCGCTCATCGACCAGGTCGTCATCGACTGGTATCCGCTGGCCGGCACTGCGCAGGACGGGCGAGCGGTGGCCTACGCGCCGGGAGACATCCGCGACTGCATGGGCGCGCGAGTTTTTGCCGGCCTGGGCGACGCTACCAGCAGGCACCTGTGGAACGCGTGTGCCGCTTCGTTCGCGCGCACAGGCTCGCTCGCCGGCTTCACTTGTCGATATTGGACACTGGTTGCGTCATGCGCACTGGTGCTCGTGGCGTTGCTCGGCTTCGCATTTGCATTGCACAGCGATCGAGCCAGCGCGCGCGTGATCCGCGGCCGGCGCCTTCTGACCGGCGACCATGCGCACCGATCATTTCTGCGATCCGCCCGGGCAGAATCCCGACTGTCCGGCGCGGGCCTGGAGCTGCTGCCCGGCCTGGCGGTAAGCCGAGAGCGCGAGACGCGGCACTGGCTGATCTGGGGCAGCGTCGGCGCCGGCAAGACGCAGACCATGCTGCATCTGATCCTGGCGGCGATCGCGCGCGGCGACGGTGTGCTGGTGCTCGACGTCAAGGGCGACATGACGGCCGGCCTGCCGGGCGAGCCGCTGCTGCTCGCGCCACAGGACCGCCGCTCGCTTGTGTGGGACGTGGCGCGCGACTGCCGCACCAAGCAGGACGCGCGCGAGCTGGCGGTGCGCCTGATCCCGAAAAGCGATGATCCGATGTGGTCGGACGCCGCGCGCGACATCCTCGTCGTGTGCGTGGCGGCGCTGCAGGCGACGCGCGGCGAGCGGTGGTCCTGGTCCGATCTGCATGCCATCGCGACGTCCGACGCTGAGACGCTGCTCCGGCTGGCAAAGGTGCATCATGTCGATGCGGTGCGTCTGCTGGAGGTACCCGACAGCCGGACCACGCAAAGCGTGCTCTCGACCTTCCAAGCTCACATGAATGTGGTCGCGACGCTCGCCGACGCCTGGCGCGCGAGCACGAGCGGCGGCTTCTCGATCTCGGACTGGCTCAAGAAGCCAGCGCCGTTCCGGCCGGTCATCTTGCAGCATGACGGGCGCTATCCCGAGCTGTCGAACGCCTGGATCGGTGGCATGCTCGCGCTGCTGGCGTCTGCTGTCGGCAGCCCGTCTCTGTCGGAGAGCCGCGAGCGACGGATCTGGATCTTCGCGGACGAGTTCCCACAGCTGCCGCGGCTCGAACACTTCTCGACGTTCCTCGATCTCGGGCGCTCGAAGGGCGTGATCACGGTGATCGGTGCGCAGGACATCGCGCAGCTGCGCGCGACCTACGGCCACGAGCGCGCCGACGCCTGGGTCGGCATGATCGGAACCAAGATCATCACACGCATCAATGCCGGGCGCGGCGCCGAGGAGGCGAGCGCCCTGATCGGCGACCAGGAGATCGAGCGCGTCGAGCGCAGCGAGACAATGGTCGGCGGCAGGTCGAGTGTGACGACGATGCGGCGCCGCGAGATCCGGCGTGTCATCACGGCGTCCGAGATCGCGACGCGGCTCGGCCCGCGTTGCGACGGAATTGCGGTGCTGCTGCTGGGATTGGGCGACGACGTGCTCGAGCTGACTGTACCCTATGTGACGTTGCCGCAACGCCGGCCGGGCCATGTTCCGGCGCAGTGGTCTGTGGCATCACCAGTGACGGCGGCGCACACGGCCAAGCCAAGGAAGCTCCACGTCGTGACGCCATTGTCAAAGAACGCAGCGAAGCGCATTCGTGAGATCGGGGAGTGAGCGGTCATGGTCGCCTCGATCTCGGCGCGCGGTGGGGTCGAGTCCGCGCTCGGCTACTACGAACATCTCGGCCAGGACGACTATTACATGCGCGATGGCGAGCCGCCGGGCGGGTGGACGGGGGAGGGGGCGGCGCGGCTCTCGCTGTCGGGGCCGGTGACGCGCACGGAGTTCGAGGCCGCGTTGCGAGGCATCGATCCGAAAACCGGAGAGCGCCTCGCGGCGTTGGGCGGCAAGAATCTAAATCATGCCGCGGGCTGGGACGTGACGTTCAGCGCGCCGAAATCGGTGTCGGTGCAGTGGGCGCTGTCGGAGCCCAACGATCGGCCCGGGATCGAGCAGGCGCATCGCGTCGCCGTCGTCGCGGCGACAACATTTCTGGAGCGAACGGCCGCCTGGGCGCGGCGAGGCAAGGGCGGCGCCATCCGCGAGCAGACCGCCGGGCTGCTGATGGCGCGGTTCGATCATCACACCAGCCGCGATCTCGATCCGCAGCTGCACAGCCATGTGTTCGTGTTGAACCTGGCGCCGCGCAAGGACGGCACCTGGGGCGCCATCGTCAGTCGCGAACTGTACAAGGCGCAGAAGCAGGCCGGCGCCGTCTACCGCCAAGCGCTTGCCGCCGAGCTGGAGCGCGAGGGCCACGCCGTCGAGCGATCGGGTGACAGCTTTAGTATGCGCGCCATTCCACCCGAGATCGAGCGCGCGTTCTCCAAGCGCCGTCAGGCGATCGAAGCGGCAGCCGAGACGCACGGCTACACATCAGCCAAAGGCATGCAGCTGGCAGCACTGCGGACGCGCCGTGCCAAGCGCGACGTTCCTCGCGATGCCCTGTTCGAGGCGTGGCGGGCGGAGGCGCGAGCCCGTGGCTTCGGGTTGCGACGCGAGACTGTCGCCAGGTCCCTCGAGCCTCGACCGGCACTGACCGACCAGCGAGCACTTGACCGCCAGGCATCGCCACCGGCGATCCGATCAGCACCGGCATCACAACCTGTCCCGCGCGTCGATCGCGCAGCTGCCAAGTTGGCGAGCGCAGCGCGCGTGATAGATCAGCGTGCGGAAATGCCCGGCGTCGCTGTCGATCTCAAGCAGCGCCAGCGAGGGCGCGATCGTGTTTGAATTGTCGTCCTTGAAGCGATCGGAAGCGAATACGCGTGCTGTGTACGATGGACGCCGCATGCAAGCCGCTGATGCAGCTTTGGATTCAAGAGAGAAGGTCGCCGTCTCGTATACGCGGCTGTTTACGCCATTCTCTGGTTGTTTCTCGCGGCAGCTCATGGCGTTAGCCATCGCGCCCGGCACGGGCGTCTGCACCACCGGTGCATAGGGTGTGAAGTATACACGCGACTGGTTCCTCTCCACGGACTCCAAACATAGCCGGCAAGTCGAGACCGCCCAACGAGTCCGGCGAAGCCACATTTTCTTGATCGGCCGGGATTGCTTTTCCCGACCCGGCCGTGCGGTTCCCGCCAGCACGGCGCGCAAGGACGAGTCAAGGACGACCGCCCCTTCGGCGGTCGCCCGCAGGGTTCATCCTTGACCGGCCGAGCACCGTGCTACGCTTGAGCGAGGTCTGGGCGATGCTGGCGCGTGGTGGCCCGTCCCCTTCGAACGACGTTGACGAAAATAGCACCGCTGACCTCACGCCGCTGCCGATCCGCGATGTCGGCGGTGGGTCACAAATACGAAATCTATCCGACGCCTCCAGCATGCCGTTATGCTAGATGCTGTGAAGGCCAAGCCTCCGGTGGCCGCGCACGCGGTCAGCCTTGGCAGCATCTGCGCGCGCCAGCGCCGTGAGCTCCTGCACCGTCTTGGCCGGTACGCTATTGGCGACCGCAAGCAAGTTGGGCGTCGTGGTGATCAAGGAGATCGGCGCCAGATCCTTCACCGTGTCGTAGTTCAGGATTTTTTTTTTGGAGGCTCGGGCTGATGACGATAGAGCCATTGTCGGCCATCAGCAGCGTGTAGCCGTCCGGCTCTGCCTTCACGACATGCGCAGTGGCAATGTTGCCGGCGGCTCCTGCCATGTTCTCAATGACGATCGGCTTGCCCCAGGCTGTTTGCAGCTTCACGCCCAGCAGGCGCTGCAATGTCGGGCGTGGAGCCGGCGGGAAAACCCACGAGGATCTTGATGGCCTTGTCGGGTTAGGTGGCCTGGGCCGAGACCGTGCTGGTGGCTGTGGTCGGGAAAGCCGCGATCGCGGCTGCACTGATGGCTTTGGATGTCGTGGACTGTCTCATGGATCTTTCCTTCGGGTGCGGATTGGGCTGTGAGGTGATTCTTGCGGGCGACGACGATGGCGTTCACCGCGTTGGGTCAGCCAGCCCCGCATCTCGGCCGCCTCAGGCCAATGTCGCCTCCACCACGCTCACGGCCGAGTCGGTAGAAACAACACGGGTGAGCCGAAAGCCGGCTTTGACCAGGAGGCTCGAATATTCAGCCTCAGTGCGCTCCCGTCCGCCCGGCATCGTCAGCATGACCATGTCGAGCAGCTTGCCGGGGTGCGGCGTGTCCCCTGCCGGCAGCACCATCTCGACGATAAGCACGCGGCCGTCCGGCTTCATCGCTTTGCGGCAATGGCCGAGGATGGTGAGGCACTGTTCCTCGCTCCAATCATGAATGATGTGCGACAGGATGTAGGCGTCGCCTCCCGCTGGAACCGTCTTGAAGAAATCACCGGATGCGATCGTGACACGCCTGTCGATGCCGCGCGCCTTCAGCAAAGTTGGCGCATCAGTCACGATGTGCGACATGTCGAACAGCACGCCGCGCGGCCCTTCGTATCGTTCGAGGATCGCGGCCAGCATGTTCCCAGTCGCGCCGCCGACATCAACAATCGTCTCCAGCTTCGAGAAATCATAGGCCGCGGCGACAGTCGGCGGCTCGCCGCCGTGAAAGCCAACCATGAATTCCGAGATCAGCGACGCTTCGTCGTGATGCTGCTTCAAGTAGTCGAACACGGGCATTTCAAAAATCTTCTCGAAGGCGGTCTTCCCGGTCTTGATCGAATAGATGAGATCGTCGAGCGGTCGGGTAAAAATTGGACCGGCAAGCGCGAGGACGCTCGCACGGGCTGAGCCGGGAGCGCCGGTTCTCAATGCCGCGCCCAAAGGCGTCAATGCGAAGCGCCCGCCCGGGCCTTCCGTGAGCAGACCGAGACCCGCAAGGGCGCGCATGAAGCGGTGCAGCGACGGGCCATGGACCGCGAGGGGTTCGGCAAGCTCGATCGCGCTTTTGGCGCCGGCCGCCAGTTGGTCCGGCAGTCCGAGCTTGGCGGCGGCGTAGACGATTCTGGAGGTCCAGTAGGCGCTGCCCATCTCGATCAATTGCACATGAGGAGGAAGACCGGGCGCTGCAGCATGAGCGGTGGAGGTGGACATCGGGGACTCCCTGGTGAGGTGCGTTGTGCGGCTTGCCTTGCAACGAGATCTCATATGTGGGAAATTCATGACTAGGACCAACGAATAGATTTCATGCATCATGAACGAAATTGATCTGTCACGCCTCGACCTCAATCTGCTCGTCACCTTCGAGGTGCTGATGACAGAGGGCAATGTCACCCACGCTGCCACTCGACTCGGGCGCACCCAGTCGGCGATCAGTCACGCCCTGGCGCGGCTGCGCGAACAGGTCGGCGATCCGTTGCTGGTCAAGACGGCACGGGGGATGTCGCCAACACCCTTCGCTCAGAAGCTCGTCGAGGAAGTGCGACCGATACTGCGGACGATCCAGCGCATTGTGACGCCGCCCGATCCGTTTCATCCGGCAACCAGCAAACGCCATTTCAGGCTTGCAGTACCCGACTTTGTTCCGGCCCTCTTGCCGAAAGTTATCGGGGCAATTCACTGGACCGCACCGGACGTCACTGTGGAATGGCTGGCGCCGAACAATCAAACTCTGCAATCCGTCGCCGAGGGTGAGATTGATCTTGCCATTGTCAACTCCGCCGGCCCCGTTCCAGAAGGGGTGCATCGGCAGGCAGCAGGTGGCGATCAGATCGCCGTGACTTTCATGCGCAAGGGGCATCCTGCGATTGCGAACTGGGGACGAGCGGCGTGGCTGGAATGGCCGCACATCGTTGTTCACTTGGGCGAGCGGATGAAAGGTCATGTGGAGAGCGCGACAGACCGCCATAGGCTGCAGCGGAAGGTCGGTGCAAGCTTGTCGCATTTTTCGCAAGTGTCAGCGCTTTTGGCGCAGTCGGATTTCCTGGCCACAATGACCCCTCTGGTTATGGGCGATGGCATTGCGCGCTACGAGCTGTGCGCTCTGATGCCACCCATTGACATCGAGCCTGCGCGGTTTTCCCTCGCCTGGAGTTTTCGGCTGTCAACCGATCCCGGAAACCAGTGGCTCAGAACAATCGTCAAGACACAGTTCGATTTTCTGTCGGCGCAAGCCCAGGCTGTGGTGGTAGGCGACCATCAACGCAAACGTCAGAAGTCAAAATCGTAATGCAGCCGAGGAGGAGCGCCAAAAATGGGACTGACCGTTGTTACGGGTGCCAATCGCGGCATTGGGCTTGAACTGGTTCGACAGCTCAAGGACCGCGGAGCTGCCGTGGTTGCCGTCTGCCGCAATCGTTCGAGTGAACTCGATGGATTGGGTATCCGCGTCGAGAGTGGATTCGATCTGACCGCACCCGGCTCCTGGCAGTCAATAGAGCGTCTTTTCGAAGGCGAGAACATCGACCTCTTGATCCAGAATGCCGGCATAGCTTCCATAGACTCGAAGGACAGCTTGGAGATCGACGCAGTCCACGCTCAGTTTGCAACGAACGCTGTTGCCCCTCTATTTCTAACGCGAGCGCTGGCACCTCGACTGAGGCACGGCGCCAAGGTCGCCCTGATCTCCAGCCGCATGGGCTCGATTGGTGACAATGGTTCGGGCGGCTACTACGGCTATCGCATGAGCAAGGCGGCACTCAACGCAGCCGGGGTCTCACTCGCCCACGAACTCAGGCCCGCTGGCGTCGCCTTGGTGGTGTTGCATCCCGGTGCCGTGCGCACCGACATGACGAAGCACACCGGCACGATCGAGGCACAAGAGTCGGCTCGCGGGCTCCTTGCGCGAATAGACGAACTTCGGCTTGAGACGACAGGACGATTTGTGCACCAGAACGGAGAAATCTTACCTTGGTGAGCCGTTGGCGAACGCCATTTAACTCGTAATGCATGCCCTGAGAGCGCACGACCCGTCGGCAGCTCGGAATGACGGGGCAATGGGTGCGATCATCTGTGATCTGTTCCGTCAGCGGGCCTTTAAAGGATAGCGCTCCGCCTCGGCGAACACGTCGAGCGCCAGCGTGCCCGCAGTTACTCCAACGCCATGCACAACGCCTGCAGGAATGTCGTAGGTTTCCCCAGCGCCATAGCGGCGCGTGCTGCCGTCGATGGTCAGGGCCACCTCGCCCGCAATGACCGTGCCCCATTGGTGGCCGTGGGAGTGCGGGGGCAGGCTGAAGTCCTGATGGAAGCGGAAGAACACGACGAGACCAGCATCTGATCGCACGGCATGGGTGCTGACGATGCTCTCAGGAAATGGCACGTCGAGCGCAGGCATCGCGTTGAAAAAGGCGGGAAGCTTCGTCACCGGCGAGACTCCTTGTTCGGTCGATCGATCAGTGATGGCGGCACTGATAAGAGGTGGCGGATTGGCGGGCCACCCCTCAGTGCGGTTCGAGCGAGTTGCTGAGCAGCGCTGGATGCGGCCAACCGGTGACTACTTCATCACCGTATCAAGAGTTCCAACACTGATCCATCGAGTGTCGCTGCCTACTTCGCAGGTGCGACCGGTTTGCTTCCGGTCGGCCCAATCGCCGTGAGCATGGCGATGACCTCGCCGTCCTTGGCCCAGACGAAATGGTTCGCGCCGACCGGCTCGCTCCAGATCGTGCCCGGCGTGAAGACTTTCATCGCCGCCTCATCCCACTTGTCGCCGAAGCCGAAATGCAGCGTGCCGGAGATGATGACGCTCATACGATACCGATCGGGATGCGAGTGCGGGGGGATCCTCATGCCCGCCGGGATCTTGATCAGCATCGTGTAGGGACCAGCCTGGGTCGGATCCCCGGCCACGACTGAGACCGCCATTCCAGGCAGCCCCATTGGCTTCCAGGTGACCTTGTCGGCACTTGCGATGACGGGCTGCTCGGCTGCTGCCGGTGCTTGGGCCGAGGACGGCGTGGCGAGGCTGACGACGGTCAAGGCGGCGGCGAAGGCTGCAATGTTGAAGCGGCGTTTCATGACAGTTTCCTTTCGTTTGGTTGGGCAGTCGATTGCACGCAAGAAGTCGACCGGGCTGACGATCGCGTCGCAACCCGTTGCATTGGTGCGGTGGTAATGGTGTGAGTTGAGGCGCTAGAGCTTCTCGGCGTTGCCCGGTGACAGCCGCTCGATCGTGGCGCGCATTTGTTTCGGCTGGCCACTCATGATGTTGATCTTGTCGCCGGCCTTGACATAGGTCGAGCATGGATTGTTCGGCTGATCGGCCCAGGCGATGCACACCTCATTGCCCTTGATCGACCAAGTGCCTTTGGGCGATGTGCCGTTGGGAAACTTGGCGGCTGCCGTATTGTCGTCGGCGTAGAAGATCACCGCGGCTCCAGTGCCGCGCGGACCAGCGCCGGGCAGGTTGAGGTATGCCGTCTTGCCCTTGATTAGAGCGGTGACTTCTGCGCCGGTCATATCTTGGGCATTTGCGGCGCTCGACAGTAGTGCGAAGGCCAGTATCGTCATCGAGATGGTTTTCTGCATGTTGCTCATCCTTGGCTGTGGGTTCGTACTCGGTAAGACTTGAAAGGTTGATCTGACGTCGGATCGTACTGTCAGGCGATCAGGCGACGATCACGGCGACGCAACGAGGCAGCGGAAGCGAGCGCCGATCCGAAAACTACCGTCCGGCTGGCGGAACGGGGCCAGGGCGGCGCGCGTTGCGGCCATGAAGGCAGCTTCGCCCGAATGCTCCATTGCCTTGACCGCGACGCCGGCAGCGGCCTGGCCGCGCAGCGCGGTTGCCTCGTCGGGGTAGAACCACGGCGTATCCACATCGAACACCGCGCCCGGCGTCAGCCCACCCGCCTTGGCGAATGCGCGCAGCGCTCCTTCCTCCGACAGTGCAAAGGGACCTGGCGCTCCGTGCGGCGGAGGCGGCAGCAGCGGCTTCATCGCGCCGACGAGCGACGCAGCTTCCATCCCAGCCGGCTCGCCCCAGGTCATCATGACGATCATGCCACCGGTCTTCGTCACGCGGCCCGCCTCGCGCAGTGCTTGCGTCGGATCGCCAGCATACTGGAACGAGTTGAAGCCGGTGACGAGGTCGAAAGTATCGTCGTCGAAGGGGAGCGCCTCGATATCGCCCTGTCGGAAGTCGCCTTCAGGCGTCCGTTCCCGTGCAATCGCCAGCAGCGCCTCGGCCGCGTCGACCCCGGCGACCTTGGCGCCCAGCAACGCCGACAGCTGAGCCGCCATACCGGCACCGCAACCAACATCCAGGTGATGCGTACCTTGACCAACATCGGCACGGGTCAGCACGGCATGGTACGTCGCAGCGCACTGTCCTTCTTGCACCTCGGCCCAGTCGCGGGCGCGGGCGCCCCATAGCCTGCCATTCGTCTGAGATGTTCGGGTCGTGGACACGGCATTTTCCTTTCAGGCTGAGGTCAGCAGAGAGGCAATCAGGATCGCCGCCGGCACGGGAGCCACGGCGATCAGGACGGTCAGGAGAAATTGCGGGAAGGTCAGCAAGCGGCTGGCGCCGACGGCAAGGGCGATACCGCCGCCGCCTCCGACGATCGAATTGCCCGGCGTGTTGAACAGAATGCCGAGGGCGATGCAGCGGTGCTTCAGGACGCGATCGAAAATGGCGCCGGTCCAGCCTGGGCGAAACGTGTCATTTAGCGCATTCTGTGCCGGGTTCACGTCGGACGTCAGCACGTCGGCAGCCCGCGACAAACCCACCCGTCTGAGACCGGCGAGCAGAAGCGACAGCGGGATGAGCCGCCCGGCCATGAAGCTGAGGAGCAGAGCGGTAACGGTTGCGCCATAGACGGGGATGGCGGCTTCCGCCCCGAACACCATCAGCAAAAGGATGGCGACCTCGGCGCCGGGTACGAACGGAACGGCAAGAAGAAAGATGTAAATCAGCAACAGGACAACGAACAGCCGGCCGTCGATCAACGAGCGCACATCCGGTGTCTTCAGGCCGAGCGCCTGCTCGATCCACATGCCCAGTGCGTGACCGCCGACCGTCAGCGCAACGCAGGCAGTGGCAACCACGATCCAGAGCCAGACTGTGCGCTTTCGCGTCGGATCCAAGGCTGTCGTGCTCCGTGTCTGAAGTGTCGGGCCGGCGGTCATGCAGCTGTCCGCTATCAGCACGGGTGTGGGGCAAGGGCCGGTCAGGGGCATCGATCGAGGAAGCAACGGTCTTGTCAGCATGGTCGCTCCGTGGTATTGATGTGCCCATGACAACAGGCTGGGCTGCAGAAGTCCCGACGACGCGGCTAACAAATGCCAACGGAACGCCTAACAATAATAAGTTGTTTTAATTCAATGATTTATGGCGCACCCGATAACGGGGCGGGCGGATCTGGCGGACGCACGGAAGGCGCTGGAACCGCCGGATCGACGTGGTCGGTAGGCCCCTGGCGCGTCGATGCGGGCACCGGCGAGTTGCGCCGCGGGACCGAGTCGCTGCGGGTCGAGCCCAAGGTCGCCGAGGTGCTGCTGTACCTCGCTCGGCGTTCAGGCCAAGTGGTCAGCCGGGAGGAGTTGCTGACCGCTGTCTGGCCCGGCGTGCTGGTTGGCGACGACGCACTCACCCAGGCCATCATCAAGCTTCGCAAAGCCCTGGGCGACGATGCCAAGCGCCCAACTTACATCGAGACCCTGGCCAAGCGCGGCTATCGACTGATCGCGCCAGTGGGTCGCGTCACCGAGGTGGGAGTGAAGCCGGCCTTATCGCCGGTCTCCCCGGGCGTGGCCGCCCCGCCACCACGTGATGCGGTTGCGCCACTCGTGAAAAGAACGGTCGAAGCGGCGGCCTCTCCTCCACCAGTCTCGATGGCGGCAGAAGCGGTGGCGTCGCGGCTGAGCTATGTAAGGCTCCTGGGTGCCGCCGCTCGTTTCGGTGGAGAGACTTGGAAGAGGGTGACGCTCGGCGGCGGTCTGGTTGCCCTTGCGCTCGTCGTCGGCTTGGCCCTGGGCATCCAACGATACTGGGCCCGACCGATCAGCATTGCCAACACGCCGCGCTCCGTCGCCAGCACCCTCCCGGTAATCGCAGTGCTGCCGCTACGCAACCAAAGCGGCGATCCGGCCCGCGAGTTCTTCAGCGATGGAGTAACTGAAGACATCATCCACGCGCTGGGTCGCTATTCTGGCCTGCGCGTGATCTCCCGCAACTCGGTGCAGCAATTCAAGCAGCGCGAAGCGACACACAAGGTCGTCAGCAGCGAACTCGGGGCGCGTTACGTAGTTACCGGTAGCGTACGCGAAACCGATGGCCAAGTGCGTGTCGCGGTGGAATTGAGCGATGCCGAGACCGCGCGCGTGCTGTGGTCAGAGCGCTTCGACCGCAAAGGCGGAGAGGTGTTCGAGATTCAGGACAGCATCGTGCAGAGCGTTGTCGCTGCTCTGGCCGTCAAGGTGTCCAAGCTCGAGGGGGATCGTGCGGCAACGCGCTCGCCAAGCCTTCGGGAAGCATACGACCTGGTGCTGCTGGCGCGTTCCCTCGAACTCAAGGCCGAGCGCGCTGCCAACCGCCAAGGTCGCGAACTGATCGCGAAGGCGCTCGCGCTCGCGCCTGAGTATGCGATGGCCTACATCGTCGAAAGCACACTCGAAGAGCAACGCGCAGACCTGGGCTGGATGGAAAACCCGGAACAGGGGCTGATTCTGTCCGAGCGGGCGGCCCGCCGCGCGCTCACCATAGACGACCCCGGCACCAATGCCCGCGCCCATGCGATGCTTGCACGCAACTATATGTTGAGAGGGAATCAGCAGCTGGCGCTTGCTGAGTCGGAACGCGCCACGGCCCTCAATCCCAGCGACCCGTTCATCGCAGAGATTCATGCCCAATCACTGCTCTGGCAAGGCCGCAGTCATGAAGCTGTCACGCTGATGGAAAATGCAATTCGGCTTGATCCCGCAGGCCGGCGCTCCCCGGTCAGGCAAGTGATCCTTATAGCGTACTTCACCGCCGAACGTTACGACGAGGGACTGGTGGCTTGCGACCGCGGGCTGGCCGATTTTCCTGACCTGCCGATGCTCCATGCCATGCGGGCTGCAATTCTGGTGCAGAAGGGTCGGGTCGAGGAGGCACGACAGTCGGCCGCCACGCTGCAGCGGCTGCGGCCCAATTTCCCGATCAGGGAAATCGGAAGTCGGTTTGTGGCCCCTGCTAATTCGGAGCGCTTGCAGTCCGCGCTGCGAAAGGCGGGTCTCTGAAGCCAGCTAGTGTTGCGTCACTGACGCTTGGTCCCCGATTGTGGCTGGGTGGTCTGCCAAGCGTCAGTGACAATAGCAACACTAGAATCATGAAGTTGCTAGTGTTCCTGATGTCTCGGACATTTGCTCTGAACCTGTCCGCAATGGGAAGCAAATGTCCGAGACGGAACACTAGTAGCGCTTAACTCAGTTCAGGTTCGGGGTGGCCTACTTGCGAGCCGCCCAATTCTGGTGCGCGCGGGGGATGGTGGACGGATCGGCCTCGCCCATCGCCCGCACGGAGTCGGAGTAGTAAAGGTACAACTTGCCATCGACGACCTTCCACGAATTCGGGTCGCCCTTCAGAGTTTTGCCGATTGAAATGCCGGTCGCGCAAAGGCCACTGAACTGCGGCAGGTAGCGATCTGGGTCCGTGACGAAAGCTACCTTGTTTTGTGCATTGGAGAAAAGATAGCGAGCGCCGTCGAAGTCGTGACTGTGCGCCGCCTGTCCCTTCAGCGGACCGCCGTCCTTGAAGTAGCTGACCACGTCCATGCCCTGCAACGCAATCGCAGGAGGTGCAGTACCCTGTGCCTGAGCCGGCAGCGCGGTGCACACGATGAGCGCGATGAAGGCCAGGAACCGACGAACCACTGACACAGTCTGAACTCCCCGCAGGTCGCACCACAACGACCAGATCAATGTACAGTGTTTTGCACCCCGGCGCACCCCGCTTTCAATCTGCCGGATATGTCTTGCGGCGGTGACGTTGCTCCAAGACGTGACCGCTGGCTCGCAATCGACCGCCGTCGGCCGTTCTGGCTCGAAGTCGGCGAATGAAGTGCACGCGTGATCGAAGCACCTCAATCAACCGCAAGAGTGAAACCATCGATGTCCGGCAGGTCGCCGACGCCCCGGATCAAACTCGATCGTCCCTGCCCAGCAACGCCTGTCCGCTGTCCTACCGAACAGCTGCCGAACCACAGGGCCAAACTCGCTTCAACGACGACGGTCTACATCGGCCCCCTTCAGCCGAAGAGAACAAAATGGGCCTTGGGTGGCAAGCCGCCATAGGAGGGCGCGCTACATCCGACGTCGAGTGCTGCCTGCTGGACAATGCCGTCGTCTTGGCTCACGTGCGCAGCTGTCCGGATTGAGTTACGGCGTAACGACTGTCGCTCTCCACTTGCATTCCACTTCAGCCACGTTGTCCGGCGGAGCGATCGTTACCCGGCAGGGTCGAGACCCGCGGCTACCGGCCAGGCGGGGCTCGGCCGCGCGGCCAGTGCTCGGCCAGCGCGGTAGAGCGCGGCCCTTGCCCCTTCGGCGAGGGACCGCCCCAAGACTTGCTGGTACTCATTCTGCGCTTGAAGGTGATGTCGTCGTGGGCAATAGGGTCCGAGGACCGCCGACGCAATCCATCTCATGCGTCTCAACGAGTGGCGCCGACTGGTTTTCCAGAAAACTCATGGTCGCTTTCGCGAAATGATCTCTGTTTTTTGCCTGTGACTTCTCGGGTTGACTGATTGGCGTCCGCAACACCTGGAACGCAAAAATGCCCGAGGACGAGACCGACTCCGCCAATCCGGTTGCCGTGCCAGCGAGCCAACCGCTTGCGGCTGCCAATGAAAATGGCGTCGACGCGAAACCCACCGTCGATCCACGCATCCTCGTTGTAGCCCGAGCCATCGGCCGGCAGATCGCGCGCGAGCAACTGCACCAATTGGAGGCAGCCAATGACAACACACCACGAGACGAATGACGCACCTCTACGGTCTCGAAATCGCTCAAGCTGCGCTATCATGTGGCAACCAACCGTACCGACACGCCAGACGAGAACGCCATGACCCGCGTTGCACTCTATGCCCGCTACTCTTCCGACAATCAGCGCGAGGCCTCGATCGAGGACCAGCTGCGATTGTGTCGCCGTCACGCCGAGCGACACAGCTGGACCATCGTCGACAGCTACCAGGACCGAGCCGTGTCGGGCGCCTCGTTGATCCGACCAGGAATCCAAGCCCTGCTCGGTGATGCCCTGCGCGGCCGGTTCGATGCCGTGCTCGCCGAAGCGCTGGACCGCATCAGCCGTGATCAGGAGGATGTCGCCGGCGTGTTCAAGCGGATGGCGTTTGCCGGCGTGAAAATCATCACGCTGTCCGAAGGGGAGATCGGCCACCTGCATGTCGGACTGAAAGGGACAATGAACGCCCTTTTCCTGAAAGACCTCGCAGACAAGACCCGGCGTGGATTGAGGGGCAGGGTCGAGGCCGGCAAGTCAGGCGGCGGCCTCTGCTACGGCTACGCGGTCGTCAAACAGTTGGACGCTGCGGGCGAGCCGATCTACGGCGAGCGCCGCATCAATGACGACGAGGCTCGGATCGTACGGCGAATTTACAGCGAGTTTGCCGCCGGGGCATCGCCACGCCGGATCGCCGTCGCATTGAATGACGAGGGCGTCCCGGGTCCGTTCGGTCGCACATGGGGCGACACCACGATCCGCGGGCATGTGTGCCGGGGCACCGGCATCCTCAACAACGAGCTCTACATCGGCCGCCTGATCTGGAACCGGCTCCGGTATGTGAAAGACCCGAGCACCGGCAAGCGCGTGTCTCGTTCCAATCCGCGGGACGAATGGATCACGACCGAGGTGCCCGAGCTGCGCATCGTCGATGACGACCTCTGGCAGGCCGTCCGCGCGCGACAGGCGGAGCTGGCAACGATATTCGCGGCGACGACAGTTGGCGTGAGGGAGGCGCGCGCCAAGCGATTCAATGAGGCGCGACGGCCGGCCTTTCTCCTCTCCGGCCTACTCACGTGCGGCACGTGCCAGGGCCGCTACGGCATCATACTGCAGGATCGCTACGGCTGCCTCAATCATCATCGGCGCGGCACCTGCGACAACAACCGCACGATCCGGCGGCCGGTGATCGAGCAACGCGCACTGGCGGGGCTTACCGAGAAGCTGGTCTCGGCCGACGCGGTCGCCGAGGCGGTGCGCGCCTACCACGATGAGCTGAACCGCCAGAATCGGGAGCGCCGCGCGCAAACCAGCGCGGACCGGCCGGCGCTGGCCAAGGTCGAGCGCGCGATCGCGAGCATCATCGCTGCCATCGAGGACGGCATGTATCAGCCGACAATGAAGGCGCGAATGACCGAGCTGGAGCAGCAGAAGGCGGAGTTCGCCGCTCGCTTGGCGGTCGACGAGCCCAAGCTGTTGGACGTCAACCCCAACATTGCCGAGGTTTACCGGCGCAAGGTCGAGCGCTTGACCGACGCACTGGTCGATCCACAAACCAACCAAGAGGCCGCCACAGCCATTCGATCTCTGATCGGCGACATCGTGCTGACGCCCGGCGCCAAGCGCGGCGAGGTGCACGCGACATTGCGCGGCGAGCTGATGTCGATCCTCGATTTCGCGGCGGCACGGAACACGCCAGGAACTTCGGCGCCCCGAACTATAACGAACGCGGTTGCACGCCCCCGCAACCAAATAACCGCCTGATTTATCAGAGGTTTTTCGAAAGCCGTCCGCCGGGGCGGCTTTCGTTTTTTTGCCTGGGCCCGGCCGGCCCCGGCGTGGGAGAACAACGGGTCGGGGAACAGAACGTCGAGAGGCATCGTTTTGGGGCACCCTTGCGCCCGGATGGCGGCCGGTGCGGTCTGCCCCTATGCAAGGGTCTCGCCGGAGCGCTGAAACGGCCAGGGGGCCCCATGGGGCCGCCCGAACGGCGCGATGCCGGTCTCCCGGATCTGGGAACGGCGCGGCTTCCATCGGGTGAACCGGGCGTTGGTTTCGTCGACCGTCAGCCCGGCCGCCACGCCCACCCGGGTTCGAAGGGCATCGAGGTCGCTGCCCTCCCGGCGCATCACCAGCGCGGCCGAGGGGGGGGGGGGCAGCCCATCGTCAGCAACGCGCGGGCCCCGTCGAGCAGCGGCTGCGCCGATCGGCACAGCAAAACCTGGCGATGCCGCGCCTCATGACGGCCCGCGGCGGCCTCGGTGATGGTGATCACCAGCGGCTCGTTCGGCCGATCGCGCAAGTCGTCGTGCATGTGTTGCCTCCGTTTTCGGTGAGCTGTGGATGGGGTGCAGACAGGCGCGCGCCACGAACGCAGCGATGCCGGCCTCGAAACAGGTAATGCTGTTGGATCTGCGACGCGGTTCTTGGCAATCTGGTCGCAGCACGAGCGTCAATCTGCCCGGCCGTCCAACCCTGGTTCAGCAAGCTCCGCTGGCACGGCGGTGCACCAAGCCTGGCGGAAGGGAGCCGTCACGTGGCTGCAAGGTCTCGCGGCTCGTTCGCAAGCTTGAACGCCGTATCGCTGACCAGTGGACTTCCGAGTGAAGGGTCGCGCGTGGCGCGTCGTCGTCTTAATGTGACTGTGATTGTGACTGTGTCTGCAATTGCACAGCATTTGCACGCCTGTTGCTGAGCATTTGCTGGGCTGCCGCCTTGCGTTTCACGCGCCTTGCGGGCGCGATCGGTCCGGTGCAGCCTCCGGTCCCGCAACCGGATATTGCGTTGACGTGAAATAAGCGGATTTGGCGTTTTCCCTGCAGCGGGCGCAGGGCCCATCGCACGATCAGTGTTGTGTCAGGTTCCATGCAATGGGTTAGACTTTCTCCCGACCACTCAATGCGGGGCATAGTCATGCCGAAGCGAACGCGTCTGTTCAGCCAACCGGCGGGGATTGTTTCCGCCCTTTGCGCCGTCTTTATCGCCGGCGGTTTTGTGCCGGCCCAGGGCCAGCCGGCCGCCGCGCCGCAGGCCGTTCCGGTCGGCACGGTGCGGGCCGAGCACAAGCCGGTGTCGCGCGCCAACGACTTCGTCGGCCGCATCGAGGCCATCAACCGCGTTCAGGTGCGGGCGCGCGTGACCGGCTATCTCGAGGCGATCCTGTTCAAGGAAGGTGACACCATCAAGGAAAACGCGCCGGTCTACCGGCTCGAGAAGGGGCAGTTCGAGGCGGCGGTGAAGCAGGCCGAGGGCGCATTGGAGCGCGCCAAGGCGGCCAAGGTGCTGACCGCGGTGCAATTGCAGCGCGCGGAGGATCTCTTGACGCGCGCCTCCGGCACCGAGGTGGCGCGCGATCAGGCGCTCGCCGCCGACCAGCAGGCCGCAGGCTCGATCCTCGAAGCCGAGGCCAATCTGCAGACCGCGCAGATCAATCTCGGCTACACCGACATCACCTCTCCGATCGTCGGCAAGATCGGCCGCACCAGCGTCACCAGGGGCAACGTGGTCGGCCCCGACACCGGCACGCTGACGACGATCGTCAGCCAGGACCCGATGTACGTCACCTTTCCGGTGAGCCAGCGCGACTTCCTGCGCGCGCAGCAGAGCGGCCACCAGCCGAACCTGCAGGACCTCAAGGTCAGGCTCCGCTACGCGGACGGCACCGAATACGCCGAAACCGGCATGCTCAATTTCGTCGACGTGTCGGTGGACCGCGGCACCGACACCGTGACGGTGCGCGCGACCGTGCCCAACCCGAAGGGCGGCCTGATCGACGGCCAGCTCATGCGGGTGGTGGTCGAGGCCGACAAGCCCGAGGAGAAGATCGTGATTCCGCAGTCGGCGCTGATCGCCGACCAGGAGGGCGTCTATATTTTCGTGGTCCAGGACGGCAAGGCGGCGGTCCGGCGCGTCAAGACGGGCGGGGGCCACGGCACCGGTGTGGTGATCGAGGAGGGTCTGAAAGGCGGCGAACTCGTCATCGTTCAGGGCCTGCAGTCGGTCCGTCCCGGCGCGCCGGTGCGGGCGACGCCCGCGGCGCAGATGCCCGGGCAGGGCTAGGCGATGTTTTCAGCCATTTTTGTCGACCGGCCGCGCCTTGCGATCGTCATCGCCATCGTCACCACGATCGGCGGCCTCCTGGCGCTGCTGTCGATCCCGATCGCCCAGTATCCGGATATCGTTCCGCCGCAGGTGTCGGTGACGACGACCTATCCGGGCGCATCCGGCCAGGTCGTCAACGAGACCATCGCCCAGCCGATCGAGGCGCAGGTGATCGGCGTCGACAAGGCGATCTACATGAAGAGCGTGAGCGGCGACGACGGCAGCTATTCGCTGACCGTGTCGTTCGAGCTCGGCACCGACCCCGACATCAACACCGTCAACGTCAACAACCGCGTCCAGGTCGCGCTGTCGAAGCTGCCGCTGGACGTGCAGAAGCAGGGCGTGACGGTGAAGAAGAAGTCGGCGGCGCTGCTCGGCGTCGTCGCCGTCTATTCGCCGAAGAAGACCCACGATCCGCTGTTTCTCTCCAACTACGTCACCATCAGCCTGCTCGACCAGATCAAGAGCACGCCCGGCGTCGGCGACGCGGCGATCTGGGGCCCGCAGGACTACGCGATGCGCGCCTGGGTGCGGACCGACCGGCTCACCGGCCTCAACCTCACCACCGCCGACATCATCAACGCGATCGAGGCGCAGAACGTGCAGGCCGCGGTCGGCCGCATCGGCGCGCGGCCGATCTCGCGCGAGCAGCAGTTGCAGCTCAACATCCAGACCAAGGGCCGTCTCACCACCGTCGAGGAGTTCGAGAACATCGCCATCCGCACCAACGAGGACGGCTCGGTGCTGCGGCTGCGCGACGTCGCCCGCGTCGAGCTCGGTGCGGCGAACCTCGACCGGGAAACCCGGCTGAACGGATCGGCGGCCGCGGCCGTCGCCATCTACCAGGCGCCCGGGGCCAACGCGATCGCGACGCTGCGGGCGGTGCGGGCCAAGATCTCCGAGCTGGAGAAGTCGTTTCCCGAGGACGTCGCCTGGAAGGTCACCTACGACCCGACGGTGTTCGTGACCGACACGATCCACGAGGTGCAGAAGACGCTGATCGAAGCCTTCATCCTGGTGGTGCTGGTCGTGTTCCTGTTTCTCGGCAGCTTCCGCGCCACGCTTATTCCGACTTTCGCGGTGCCGGTGAGCCTGATCGGCACCTTCGTCGTGCTGCTCGCGGTCGGCTATTCGGCCAACTCGGTGTCGCTGCTGGCGATCGTCCTTGCCATCGGCATCGTCGTCGACGACGCGATCGTCGTGGTCGAGAACGTCGAGCGCGTGATGGAGGAGAACCCCGAGCTGTCGGCGGCCGACGCGACCAAGCAGGCGATGCGGGAGATCACCGCGCCGATCATCGCCATCACGCTGGTGCTGCTGTCGGTGTTCGTTCCGGTGGCGTTCATTCCGGGCATTTCCGGCGAGCTGTTCCGGCAGTTCGCGGTGACGGTGGCGGTGGCGATGTTCCTGTCCGCGATCAACGCGCTGACGCTGTCGCCGGCGCTCTGCGCGATCCTGCTGAAGCGGCACCACGGGCCGCGCCGCGGCGTCATGGGCGTGGTCATGCGCTCGATCGACAGGGTGCGCGACGGCTATGGCGACGTGGTCGCGCGTCTGGTCCGCTTCTCGGTGATCGGACTTGTGATGGTCGCTGTCGCCGGCGTCGGCGTGCTCGGCCTGTCGCGGGTCACGCCGACCGGCTTCCTGCCGGAAGACGACCAGGGCGGCATGTTCGTCGTGGTGCAGATGCCCGGCGGCTCCTCGATCAACCGCACCACCGACGTGATCGAGCAGGCCGAGGCGATCCTGCGCGAGGAGAAGGCCGTCTCCGACGTCACGTCGGTGATCGGGCTGAACTTCATCGACAACTATTCGCAAGCCAACGGCGCGTTCATGGTGGTCACGCTCAAGCCGTTCGCGGAGCGCAAGTCCGAGGACCTCGGCGTGCGCGCGGTGATGGCGCGGCTTGCGCCGAAGTTCCGCCAGATCGCCGAGGGCACGGTGGTGCCGCTCGCGCCGCCGCCGATCCTCGGTCTCGGCTCCGGCGGCGGCTTCACCTACGTGCTGCAGGACCTGCGCGGCGGCGACACGGCGCAGCTCGCGCAGGCGGTGCGCGGCCTGGTCGTCGCGGCGAACCAGAACCCGGACCTGAGCCGCGTGTTCACGACGTTCTCGGCGACCAACCCGTCGATCTATCTCGACATCGACCGCGACAAGGCGCAGATCCTCGGCGTGCCGCTGAACAACGTGTTCCAGGCGCTGCAGGCCTCGCTCGGCGGCTATTTTGTCAACTACATGAACCTGTTCGGCCGCACCTGGCAGGTGCAGGTGCAGGCCGAGGCCGACGACCGCTCGAGCATCGACGACATCTACCAGATCAACGTCCGCAGCAACGACGGCAAGATGATCCCGATGCGAAGCCTCGCCGAGGTGCGGATCGTGGTCGGTGCGCCGGCGATCATCCGCTACAACAACCGGCAGGCCGTCACCATCCAGGGCAGCCCCGCGCCGGGCATCTCCTCGGGCCAGTCGCTGAAGGCGATGGAGGAGGTCGCCGCCCGGACCCTCCCGCCCGGCTACGGCGGCGAGTGGACCGACACCGCGTTCCAGGAGAAGCGCGCCGAGGGCAAGACCGCGATGATCTTGGGCTTCGCGGTGCTGTTCGCCTATCTGTTCCTCGTCGCGCTCTACGAAAGCTGGACCATTCCGGTGCCGGTGCTGCTGTCGGTCGCGATCGGCGTTCTCGGCTCGTATCTGGCGATGGTGCTGATGGGCCTGACGCTCGACCTTTACGGGCAGATCGGCATGGTGGTGCTGATCGGGCTCGCGGCCAAGAACGGCATCCTGATCGTCGAGTTCGCCAAGGAGCACCGGGAGAAGGGCGAGCCGCTGCTGCAGGCTGCAATCGAGGGCGCACGGCAGCGCTTCCGGCCGGTGATGATGACGTCGTTTGCGTTCATCCTCGGCCTCTATCCGCTGGTCGTTGCGGAGGGCGCCTCGGAGCTCGCCCGCCGCTACGTCGGCAGCCCGGTGTTCGGCGGGATGATTCTCGCGTCGTTCGTCGGCATCTTCGCGATCCCGCCGCTCTATGTGTTCTTCCAGGGGATTCGCGAGAAGCTCCGGCCCGCGGCGCGGCCGAAAACCGAAATGCCTCCGGTGACGCCGCCCGCGCCGCATGGATAGGCTATCGGCCCGCGATCTGATCGAGTGTCGTGGTGTCGCAGGGTGGGCCCGGCGCGCAGTAGCGCGTTCACGCGCGTCGACGCGCTATGGCCGGGCCCACGCATCGTGCTCGGCGCGAAAACGTGGGCGCGCCGCGGAGCCTGTCATCGGGCCGCGCCATAGCGCGTCGAAGACGCGCGTAAACGCGCTGGCGGCGCGGACCCGTTGGCGGCTTTGCCCACGCTACTTCTCTACGATGTGATCGAGCTCTGTTTCGAGCGCCGCCTGCCACGGCGGCATCGGCCGGCCGAGCAATTTCGTAATTCGTGCGAGATCGAGCCGCGAGTTCAGCGGCCGCACGGCCTTGGTCGGATATTCGGGTGTCCTGATCGGCACGATGCGCGCGGCACGGGCCGGCCTGCCGCGCGCCTTCAGCCCCGCGACGATGGCCGTGGCGAAATCGTGCCAGCTTGCGGTGCCGGACGCCGCAAGGTGCAGCGTGCCGCCGGACGCCGTGGCGAGCGCGGAAAAGTCTCCGCTGAATTTTCGCAGCAGGTCCGTCAGCGTCGCGCCGATCAGTGCGGCTGACGTGGGCGCGCCGATCTGGTCGGCGACGATCCGCAATTCGTCGCGCTCGGCGGCGAGCCTGGCGATGGTGCGCAGGAAATTCGTGCCGGTGCGGTGATAGATCCACGAGCTGCGCACGATCAGATGCGGGCCGCCCGCGGCACGCAGCGCCTGTTCGCCCTGAAGCTTGCTCCTGCCGTAGACCGACAGCGGGCCGGTGGCGTCGTCCTCGCGCCACGGCCGGTCGCCGCTGCCGCTGAACACATAGTCGGTCGAGAAATGCACCACCGGCACCTGACGCGCCGCGGCCCAGCTCGCGATCGCGCCGGGCGCTGCGCCGTTGACGCGAAACGCCAGCTCCGGTTCGTCCTCGGCGCGGTCCACGGCGGTGTAGGCCGCAGGATTGACGATGACCTGCGGCGCGATCGCGTCGAGCTTTTCGGGAATCGATGCAACGTCGGCGAGATCGAGCATGGCGCGGTTTGCCGCGACCACTTCGCCGAACTCCGCAAGCGGGCCGGCGAGCACGCCGCCGACCTGGCCGCTTGTCCCGGTCAGCAGGATTCGCATCGGTCAGGGCTCATAGGGCGGCAGTTGCGCGATGTCGGCGAGCCTCACGCCCGCGGCATCGCGCGGCGACAGCTGCGGCTGCTTCACCGGCCAGTCGATGCCGAGCGCCGGATCGTTCCAGGCGAGCACGATCTCGTCGGCGGGGCTGTAGACGCTGTCGCACTTGTAGAGCACGTCGGCCTGCTCCGAGAGCACCACGAAGCCGTGGGCGATGCCGCGCGGTCCGAACAGCTGCCGCCCGTTCTCGCCGGACAGTTCCACCGCCACGTGCCTGCCGAACGTCGGGCTGCCCCGGCGCAGGTCCACCATCACGTCGAGAATGCGGCCGGCGATGACGCCGATCAGCTTGCCCTGCGGGTTCGGCCATTGCAGATGCAGGCCGCGCAGCACGCCGCGCGCCGAACGGGAAAAATTGTCCTGGACGAAGGGCAGGGCAATGCCGGCCGCCGCATAGCGCTCGGCGCGATAGAGCTCCATGAAAAAGCCGCGCGCGTCGCCGAAGCGTTTCGGCTCGATGACGATAACGCCCGGAATCGCGGTCTTGATGACGTCCATCACCGTCCCTGGTTCGCCGGGCTGCTCCCATGTACAGGCCCGACTCAGTGGTAGCAGATAACCGACTCGGAATAGAATAAAGCCATGAAAGGCATCATTCTGGCGGGCGGCACCGGCTCGCGGCTCTATCCCGCGACCCACGTGGTCTCCAAGCAGCTGCTGCCCGTGTTCGACAAGCCGATGATCTACTATCCGCTGTCGACGCTGATGTTCGCCGGCGTGCGCGACATCCTGGTCATCTCCACGCCCGACGACCTGCCGCTGTTCAGCCGCCTTTTGGGCGACGGGGCCCGCTTCGGAGTCAGATTTTCCTACGCGGCGCAGGACAAGCCGCGCGGGCTCGCCGACGCCTTCATCGTCGGCCGCGATTTCGTCGGCCGGGATGCGGTCGCGCTGATCCTCGGCGACAACATCTTTTACGGCCACGGCCTGCCGGAATTGCTGGCGCGGGCGGTCGCACGGCAGCGCGGCGCGACCATCTTCGCCTATTCGGTGAAGGACCCGCAGCGCTACGGCGTGGTCGAGTTCGACGCCTCGGGCCGCGCGCTCTCGGTCGAGGAAAAGCCGAAAGAGCCGAAGTCGAGCTTCGCCGTCACCGGGCTCTACTTTTACGACAACCGGGTGCTCGACATCGCCCGCTCGATCAGGCCTTCGGCACGCGGCGAGCTCGAGATCACCGACGTCAACAACGCCTACATCAAGGCCGGCACGCTTTCGGTCGAGGTGATGGGCCGCGGCTTTGCCTGGCTCGACACCGGCACGCATGCGTCGCTGCTCGAAGCGAGCCTCTATGTGCAGATCCTCGAGGAGCGGCAGGGATTGCGGATCTCGTGTCCGGAGGAGATCGCGCTGCGGCTCGGCTATATCACCGCCGAGAGCTTCTACGAGTCGGCGCAGCGCGCGGCGCAAAGCAGCTACGGGCAATATCTGTTGTCGGTCTATCGCAGTCATCAGGAGCAGGCGAGGCCGTAAGGCCCAAAGAAAGGCCCAAGGAAAGACAGAGATCGCGGATGAGCTTTTCGAGCGAAACCATCGTTGTCACCGGCGGCGCGGGCTTCATCGGCTCGGCGCTGGTGCGGCAGCTGCTCGACGAGACCGATGCGTTCGTCGTCAACGTCGACAAGCTGACTTATGCCGGCAATCTCGATTCGATCCCGCAGGCCAAGGATCATCGCCGCTACGCGCTGGAGCGCGTCGACATCGGCAACGCCGCCGAGATCCGCCGCGTGCTTTCGGCCTACAAGCCAGCCGCCGTGCTCAATCTCGCGGCGGAGACCCATGTCGACCGTTCCATCGACGGCCCGGCCGCGTTCATCGAGACCAACATGGTCGGCACCTATACGCTGCTGCAGGAGACGCTGCGCCACTGGAACGCGCTTGCGCCTGCGGCACGCGACAAATTCCGCTTCATCCACATCTCGACCGACGAGGTGTTCGGGTCGCTGGGACCGTACGGGACGTTCTGCGAGACCACCGCCTATGCGCCGAACTCGCCGTACTCGGCGAGCAAGGCTGCGTCCGATCATCTGGTCCGCGCCTGGCGCGAGACCTATGGCTTGCCGACCATCATCACCAACACGTCGAACAACTACGGGCCGTATCAGTTTCCGGAGAAGCTCATCCCGCACATCATCATTCGTGGCCTCGCCGGGCTTAGTCTCCCGGTCTATGGCGACGGCCTCAATGTGCGCGACTGGCTGCACGTGGAGGATCATGCGCGTGCGCTTCGCGTGGTGCTGGAGCGCGGCAAGGCCGGCGAGTGCTATCTGATCGGCGGCCGCAACGAGCGCAGCAACAGGTCGGTGGTCGAGACGATCTGCGATCTGCTCGACCAGGCCGCGGGATCTCGCGGCGCGCCACGCCGGAGCCTGATCACATATGTAGCCGACCGGCCCGGCCACGATCGCCGCTACGCCATCGATCCGTCGAAGATCGAGCGCGAGCTCGGCTGGCGCGCGTCGGAGTCGTTCGAAAGTGGGCTTGCGAAAACCGTGTCCTGGTATCTGAGTAACAGGTCGTGGTGGGAGGCGATCCTTGCGCGCGGCTATCAGGCCGAACGCATCGGCACGGCGCGCAAATCGTGACGCTGAAAATGCTCGCTGACAAATCCTGATCCTGCAATCGTGAGCCGCGCGCGAAGCCCGCGAGCAACCTGCAAAAAAAAATTTTTGCGGATTTTTTCGGTCACCCGGGTCCGGTGCGGGCCGCCGGTCGGTGTCACATTTTGCAAAGCGAGCGTCGCAAATCCGGCCCGCTAAGTGTGGGCAACGGCACGGCATTTTCTCCCCCGAACGAATGGCGCGATGGCGCGTTGTTCTGCATTGCAGCAAGGATTGGGCTGCGACATCGGTGTCCGCCCACACTCCCTGGGGCGCACTTCCCCTCTGTGGAATTTCGTATACCAATTGTGTAATCCGATGGTTACGGCGATGCCGGGGGGTGTCGGGCGGACGGTCGGTTTGGAATACCCGCTACGGTGGTTGCGTTCTCGCTGTGGGGCGACGCGCAGGCACCGCCCACAAAATGCAAAGCACAAGAGGAAACGGCCATGTTGCAGTCAGCAGTCAGGATGGGGGTCCTCGCTTCGGCAGCGGTAATGGTTGCTGCCCAGGTGTCGACCGCGCAGGCGGCCTGGGAGCCGACGCGTCCGGTTGAGATCGTGGTGCCGGCAGGACCCGGCGGCGGCGCGGACCAGATGGCGCGCGTCGTCCAGGGCATCGTCACCAAGCACAATCTGATGAAGCAGTCGCTCATCGTCGTGAACAAGGCCGGCGGTGCCGGCGGCGAAGGCTTCCTCGACGTCAAGGGCTCGCGCGCCAATCCGCACAAGCTCATCATCACGCTTTCCAACCTGTTCACCACGCCGCTCGCGACCGGCATTCCGTTCAATTGGAAGGATCTCACCCCGGTGGCGATGCTCGCACTCGACGAGTTCGTGCTGTGGGTCAACGCCGACAAGCCGTACAAGACGGTCAAGGAATATGTCGACGCGGTGAAGGCCGCGCCTCCCGGGACGTTCAAGATGGGCGGCACCGGCTCCAAGCAGGAAGACCAGATCATCACCGTCGCGGTCGAGAAGGCCGCGAACGTCAAGTTCACTTACATCCCCTACAAGGGCGGCGGCGAGGTCGCGGTGCAGCTCGTCGGCGGCCACGTCGACTCCACCGTCAACAACCCGATCGAGGCGGTGGCGCAGTGGAAGGCCGGCAAGGTCCGTCCGCTCTGCGTGTTCGACTCCAAGAAGCTCGACTACCACGAGAAGGTCGCGGGCGACCTCGGCTGGGACAGCATCCCGACCTGCAAGTCGGCTGGGCTCAACATGGAGTACCTGATGCTGCGCGGCTTCTTCATGGCCCCGGGCGTGACCAAGGACCAGATCGCCTACTACGAGGAGCTGTTCAAGAAGGTCCGCGAGACGCAGGAATGGAAGGACCTGATGAAGAACGGTGCGTTCAATCAGACCTTCATGACCGGCGCTGACTACGCCAAGTGGGTCGGCACCGAAGAGCAGCGTCACCGCGACCTGATGAAGGAAGCGGGCTTCCTCGCCACAAACTGACAACTGAGATCGGCAAGCCGGCGGACCGAAAGTCCGCCGGCTTCTCGCCGCCAACGACAGGTCAGAAAATTCATGAGTGAAGCGTCACACGCCACCGGCCGCGGTCCGTTTCAGCGGCAGGTCGAGATCGGCGTCGCGTTGGGAACCGCGCTGTTCGGCATCGTCGTGATGCTCGGCAGCACGCAGGTCGGCATCAACTGGGGCGTCGAGGGGCCGAAGGCCGGGTTCTTCCCGTTCTATGTCGGTCTCACCATTCTCCTTTCGAGCGGCGTCAATCTTTGGCGCACCTTGGTCGAGACCAGGCCCGACTGGGTGTTCGCCAGCTGGTCGCAGCTTCGCGCGGTGATGTCGGTGGTGCTGCCGACCGCGATCTATGTCGGCTCGCTGCCTTATCTCGGCATCTATCTCACGTCGATGATCCTGATCGGCGGCTTCATGAAGTGGCTCGGACGCTACTCCTGGCCCATTACGCTGGCGATCTCGATCGGCGTGCCGCTGATCACTTACTTCACGTTCGAGAAGTGGTTCCTCGTTCCGCTGCCCAAGGGGCCGATCGAGGACTGGCTGGGGCTGTAGCGCAAAAACAACGCCTGGTCGACGGGCGGAGCAGGGTTAGGGACGCGTTGGATGCTTGAGGATCTCACAAGTCTGTTTCACGGCTTCGCGGTGGCGAGCCAGCCGTACAACATCGCGCTGATGTGCCTGGGCATCGTGCTCGGCGTTATCATCGGCGTGCTGCCCGGTCTCGGCGGTGCCAACGGCATCGCCATCCTTTTGCCGCTCACCTTCAACATGTCGCCGACCTCGGCGATCATCATGCTCTCCTGCATCTACTGGGGCGCGCTGTTCGGCGGCGCGATCACCTCGGTGCTGTTCAACATACCCGGCGAACCATGGTCGGTGGCGACCACGTTCGACGGCCACCCGATGGCGCAGCAGGGCCGGGCCGGCGAGGCGCTGACCGCGGCCTTCACCTCGTCGTTTGTCGGCGCGCTGTTCGCCGTCATCGTCATCACGCTGGTTGCGCCGCTGGTCGCCCAGTTCGCCCTGCAGTTCGGGCCCGCGGAAAAATTCTCGGTGTTTTTCCTCGCCTTCTGCTCGTTCATCGGTATGGGCAAGGAGCCGCCGTTCAAGACCCTCGTCTCGATGATGATCGGCTTTGCGCTCGCCGCCGTCGGTCTCGACAGCGTCACCGGCCAGCTTCGCCTGACCTTTGGCTTCACGGAGATTCTCAACGGCTTCGACTTCCTGATCGCCGTCATCGGCCTGTTCGGCATCGGCGAGATCCTGCTGACCATGGAGGAGGGGCTCGCCTTCAAGGGCAAGGCCGCGGGCATCAATCCCAAGGTGGTGTGGCAGACCTGGAAGGAGATGCCGCGCTACTGGATGACCTCGCTGCGCTCCTGCCTGATCGGCTGCTGGATGGGCATTTCGCCGGCCGGCGCGACGCCTGCCTCGTTCATGAGCTACGGCATCGCCAAGCGCATCTCGCCCAGGGGGCACAACTTCGGCAAAGGCGAGATCGAAGGCGTGGTGGCCCCCGAGACCGCGGCGCATGCCGCCGGCACCTCGGCGCTGCTGCCGATGCTCTCGCTCGGCGTGCCCGGCTCGCCGACCGCAGCCGTGCTGCTCGGCGGCCTGCTGATCTGGGGCCTGCAACCCGGCCCGCTGCTGTTCGTCGAGCAGCGCGATTTCGTCTGGGGCCTGATCGCCTCGATGTATCTCGGCAATATCGTGGGCCTGATCATCGTGCTGACGATGGTGCCGGTGTTCGCCGCGATCCTGCGCATTCCGTTCAGCATCATCGCGCCGGTGATCCTGGTGATCTGCGCGATCGGGGCCTACACCGTGCACAACTCGACATTCGATGTGGTGCTGATGTTTGTGTTCGGCATCATCGGTTATCTCCTGAAGAAGACCGACTATCCGCTCGCGCCGATGGTTCTGGCGATCGTTCTGGGCGACAAGGCGGAGGAGGCGTTCCGCCAGTCCTTGCTCGGTTCCGGCGGCAGCCTCGGCGTGTTCGTGTCGAACCCGCTGGTGTCGAGCATCATGGCGCTCGGTCTGATCGCGCTGTTCTGGCCGATCATCCAGAGCACGCTGGCCAGGTTCCGCGCCCCGCCCACCAAGGCCGCGACCTAGGAGGGGACGGCCGGGCTGCCATGCATATGAAAGAAGAGAAGTTGAACACGTCTTTGGCGTGGAATATTGTATTCCAGTAGTGAATGATAGCGACAATGACTGACGATCATCCATTGCGTCCGGGTGCGGCAGCCCGTGCGTCCGAAAGCGGACCGCGCGGTGGCGAAACTGCGACCCGCATCGCGCTCGAGCCGATCGACACCTCGTTCAGCTTCAAGAACAAGGCCTATGCCGCGCTGAAGAACGTGATCGTGTCGATGGACGTCTACCGCAGCCGCGCCGACATCCGGCTCGACGAGCGCCAGCTCGCGCAGGACTTCGGCATCAGCCGCACGCCGGTGCGCGAGGCGATGGCGCAGCTCGAGCGCGAGGGCTTCGTGCGCTCGGTGCCGCGCCGCGGCGTCTATGTGGTGCGCAAGACCAAGGCCGAGGTGATCGAGATGATCACCGCCTGGGCCGCGCTCGAGGGCATGGCGGCGCGCCTGATCACGCAACGCGCCGGCGACGAGGACATCGCTTCGCTGCGCAGGATGTTTGCGACCTTCGAGGACGGCGAGCTGCGCGCGCATCTCGACGAATACTCCGAGGCCAACATCGAATTCCATCAGGCCATCATCGGCATGAGCGGCAACAAGGTGCTGATCTCGCTCGCCGAGAACCTGTTCACGCACATGCGGATGATCCGCCGGAAGACCATCACCGAGAAGGACCGCGTCGAGAAATCGATCCGCGACCACATGAACATCATCCAGGCGCTCGAAGCGCGCGACACCGCGCGCGCCGAGGACCTGGTTCGCAATCACGCGCTCGGCCTTGCCGAGCACGTCGAGAAATACGCCGACTACCTGGATTGATTGAAAAAAATTGAGGGAGGATCCCCATGACTGATGCAGCAGTGAAAGAAAAGCCCGCAGCGGCGGAGACAGAGCGCGAGCTGACCGACGGCTTCAACCTGCTGATCGACGCGCTGAAGCTCAACGGCCTCAGCACCATCTACGGCGTGCCGGGCATCCCGATCACCGATTTCGGCCGCATGGCGCAGGCTGCGGGCATCCGCGTGCTGTCGTTCCGCCACGAGCAGAACGCCGGCTATGCTGCGTCGATCGCGGGCTTCCTCACCAAGAAGCCCGGCGTCTGCCTCACCGTGTCGGCCCCGGGCTTCCTCAACGGCCTGACCGCGCTGGCGCATGCCACCACCAACTGCTTCCCGATGATCCTGATGTCGGGCTCCTCCGAGCGCGAGATCGTCGACCTGCAGCAGGGCGACTACGAGGAGATGGACCAGCTGGCGATCGCCAAGCCCCTGTGCAAGGCCGCGTACCGCATCCTGCACGCCGAAGACATCGGCATCGGGCTTGCCCGCGCGATCCGTGCCGCGGTGTCCGGTCGTCCGGGCGGCGTCTACCTCGACCTGCCGGCCAAGCTGTTCGGCCAGGTGATCGACGCCGAGAAAGGCAAGAAGTCGCTGGTGAAGGTCATCGATCCGGCCCCGGCGCAGATCCCGTCGGCGGATTCGGTCAAGCGCGCGCTCGACGTGCTCAAGAGCGCCAAGCGCCCGCTGATCATCCTCGGCAAGGGCGCAGCCTACGCGCAGGCCGACGACGCGGTCCGCTCGTTCGTCGAGAAGAGCGGCGTGCCGTTCCTGCCGATGAGCATGGGCAAGGGCCTTCTGCCCGACACCCATCCGCAGTGCGCCGGCGCGGCGCGCTCGACCGTGCTGAAGGACTCCGACGTCGTGATGCTGATCGGCGCGCGGCTCAACTGGCTGCTCTCGCACGGCAAAGGCAAAACCTGGGGCGACGCGCCAAAGAAGTTCATCCAGATCGATATCGAGCCCAGGGAAATGGACTCCAACGTCGAGATCGCAGCGCCCGTCGTCGGCGACATCGGCTCCTGCGTCACGGCGATGCTCAGCGCCATGGGCGGCTGGCCCGCGCCGCCGGCGGACTGGGTCAAGACCGTCACCTCGAAGCGTGACGAGAACGTCGCCAAGATGGCGCCGCGGCTGATGAACAACAACGTGCCGATGGACTACCACGGCGCGCTCGGCGTGCTGCGCACCATCGTCAAGGAGCGGCCGGACGCGATCCTGGTCAACGAGGGTGCCAACACGCTCGATCTGGCGCGCGGCATCATCGACGTCTATCAGCCGCGCAAGCGCATCGACGTCGGCACCTGGGGCGTCATGGGCATCGGCATGGGCTATGCCGTCGGCGCTGCGGTCGAGACCGGCAAGCGGGTGCTGGCGATCGAAGGCGACTCGGCCTTCGGCTTCTCCGGCATGGAGGTGGAGACGATCTGCCGCTACCAGCTGCCGGTCTGCATCGTCATCTTCAACAATGACGGCATCTACCGCGGCACCGACGTCAACAATGTGAGCTCGGACCCGGCACCCACCGTGTTCGTCAAGGGCTCGCGCTACGACAAGATGATGGAGGCGTTCGGCGGCGTTGGTGTCAACGCGACCTCGCCGGATGAGCTCCGGCGCGCCGTCAACGAGGCGATGGACTCAGGCAAGCCGACGCTGATCAACGCCGTGATCGATCCGAAGGCCGGCAGCGAGAGCGGCCGCATCGGCAATCTCAATCCGCAAAGCGCGCTGAAGAAGAAGTGACGGAGACCGTAGGGTGGGCAAAGGCGCGAAGCGCCGTGCCCACCAGAGGCTGCAGATCATGATCGAACGTTTCGAGAGATAGGACGTCAAATGGGTGGGCACGCCGCTTCGCGGCTTTGCCCACCCTGCGATACCTGAAACAGGGGAACGACAATGGCAGTTCGGAAGAAGGCCTCGAAGGCAAAGGCCAAAGCCAAAGCCAAGGCCAAGGCGGCCACGAAGAAGGTCGTGAAGCTGAAGTCGAAGAGGCCGGCCGCCAAGGCCTCGAGCGCAAAGGCCGCCGCCAACGGGCTGCCGAAGCCTTCGAACAAGCCCTACGGCCAGGCCGGCAAGGCGCTCGACGGCGTCAAGATCCTCGACTTCACCCACGTCCAGTCGGGCCCGACCTGTACCCAGCTGCTCGCTTACCTGGGCGCGGACTGCATCAAGGTCGAGCGTCCGGGCGTCGGCGACATCACGCGCGGCCAGTTGCGCGACGTGAAGGGCGCGGACTCGCTCTACTTCACCATGCTCAACGGCAACAAGCGCTCGATCACGATCGACTCCAAGAACCCCAAAGGCAAGGAAATCCTCGAGCGGCTGATCAAGCACTGCGACGTGCTGGTCGAGAACTTCGCGCCCGGCGCGCTCGACCGTATGGGGCTCACCTGGGACTACATCCACAAGACCAACCCGCGCATGATCGTGGCGTCGGTGAAGGGCTTCGGCCCTGGCCCCTACGAGGACTGCAAGGTCTATGAGAACGTGGCGCAGTGCACCGGTGGTGCCGCGTCCACCACCGGCTTCCGCGAGGGCCCGCCGCTCGTCACCGGCGCGCAGATCGGCGACTCGGGCACGGGTCTCCATCTCGCCTTCGGCATCTGCGCGGCGCTCTATCAGCGCAACCGCACCGGCCGCGGCCAGAAGGTGTTCGCCTCGATGCAGGACGGCGTGCTCAACCTCGCGCGCGTCAAGCTGCGCGACCAGCAGCGCCTCGCGCACGGTCCGCTCACCGAATACAGCCAGTATGGCGAGGGCGTCCCGTTCGGCAAGGCGACGCCGCGCGCCGGCAACGACTCCGGCGGCGGGCAACCCGGCTGGATCCTGAAGTGCAAGGGCTGGGAGAACGATCCCGACGCCTACATCTACTTCATCACCCAGGCCCCGGTGTGGGGCGCGATCTGTGACCTGATCGGCAAGCCGGAGTGGAAGACCGATCCGGACTACGCCACGCCGCCGGCGCGGCTGCCGCGGCTCAAGCATATCTTCGCCACCATCGAAGAGTGGACCATGACCATGACCAAGTTCGAGGTCATGGAGAAGTGCAACGCCGTGGACATCCCGGTCGGTCCGATCCTGTCGATGAAGGAGATCGCCGAGGAGCAGTCGCTGCGCGACACCGGCACCGTGGCCGAGGTCGATCACCCGGTGCGCGGCAAGTATCTGACCGTCGGCTGTCCGGTGAAGTTCTCCGACTCGATCACCGAGGTGAAGCGTTCGCCGCTGCTCGGCGAGCACACCGAGGAGATCCTGACCAAGGTGCTCGGCTACTCGGCCAAGGAATTGGCGGAGATCAAGACCTCGGGCGCGATCACGCCGCCGGAGAAGCCGGCGAAGGCTGAAGCGGCATAAACCGGGCTCCTGTCCCGGACGCGGTGCTGCACCGCTGATCCGGGACCCCGGTTTGCCAAAAAGAAAAACTGGGTCCCGGTTCTGCAGCGCACCGCTTCGCGCTGCGCTGCGCCCGGGACACGAGAATAGAGCGAGGGGATAATCCAATGCGTATCGTCGTTCACGGCCAGCAGGCGTTCGGCAAGGCCGTGCTGGAAGCGCTGCTCAAGCGCGGTGAGAACATCGTCGGCGTCTATGTCGCGCCGGAGAAGCCCGGCGCCAAGGCCGATCCGCTGAAGGAGGCGGCGCTCGCCGCCAACCTGCCGGTGTTCCAGCCCGAGTCCTACAAGGATCCGAAGGTGTGGGAGCAGTTCAAGTCGCTGAAGCCCGACCTGCAGGTGATGGCGTTCGTCACGCTGTTCGTGCCGGAAGACTTCCTCAACATCCCGACCCACGGCTCGATCCAGTATCACCCGTCGCTGCTGCCCGCCTATCGCGGCGCAAGCGCGATCAACTGGCCGATCATCAAGGGCGAGAAGGAAACCGGGCTGTCGATCTTCTGGCCGGACAACGGCCTCGACACCGGCGACGTGCTGATCCAGAAGACGACGCCGATCTCCGGCACCGACACGCTCGGCACCGTCTACTTCGACCGCCTGTTCCCGATGGGCGTCGAGGCGATGCTGGAGTCCGTCGATCTGGTGAAGGCCGGCAAGGCTCCGCGCATCAAGCAGGACGAGAGCAGGGCCACCTACGAAGGCCGCTGCGGTCCCGACAACGCCAGGATCGACTGGGGCAAGCCCTGGGAGCAGATCGACCGGCTGATCCGCGGCTGCAATCCCGCGCCGGGCGCGTGGACCACGCTCGACGGCAAGCAGCTCAAGGTGTTCGACGCCAAGCCGTTGCCGGCGAAGGACCCCAAAGGCATCGCCGGCAAGATCGGCGAGATCGTCGCAGTCGATGCCGACGGCTTCACCGTGGTCTGCGCCGACGGGCGCTTCAAGGTCACGCGCGTGCAACCCGCCGACGGTAAGAAGATCGAAGCCGGCGAGTGGGCGAAGTCCGCCAACCTCGCGGTCAAAGCACGCTTCTCATGAACCTCCGTCGTCGTGGCCGGCTACCGGGCCGGCTGTGACGCAATCCCGCCTTCCCGATTTCCCGTTTTCATTTGATGGATCGCACCCATGCCCGCCTCGCAGCATCAGTCTCCCAAGTCCGACATTGAAATCGCCCAGGCCGCCAAGCCCCGGCGCATCCTCGACGTCGCCAAGGAAAAGCTCGGCATCGCGCCGGAGAACATCGAGCCGTATGGCCACTACAAGGCCAAGGTGTCGATGGACTACATCAAGTCGCTCAAGGACAAGAAGAACGGCAAGCTGATCCTCGTCACCGCGATCAACCCGACGCCGGCGGGCGAGGGCAAGACCACCACCACGGTCGGCCTCACCGATGCGCTCAACCACATCGGCAAGAAGGCGATGTGCGCACTGCGCGAGCCGTCGCTCGGCCCGTGCTTCGGCGTGAAGGGCGGTGCCGCCGGCGGCGGCTACGCCCAGGTGATCCCGATGGAGGACATCAACCTCCACTTCACCGGCGACTTCCACGCCATCACCTCGGCGCACAACCTGCTTTCGGCGCTGATCGACAACCACATCTACTGGGGCAATGCGCTCGGCATCGATTCGCGCCGCGTCGCCTGGCGTCGCGTCATGGACATGAACGACCGCGCGCTGCGCGAGATCGTCTGCTCGCTTGGCGGCGTCGCCAACGGCTATCCGCGCGAGGCGGGCTTCGACATCACCGTGGCGTCCGAGGTCATGGCGATCTTCTGCCTCGCCACCGACCTGGAAGATCTCAAGCGCCGGCTCGGCGACATCATCGTCGGCTACACCCGCGACCGTAAGCCGGTGCGCGCGCGCGAGCTCAACGCCAACGGCGCGATGACCGCGCTGCTCAAGGACGCGATCGCGCCCAACCTGGTGCAGACGCTGGAGGGCACGCCGGCCTTCATCCACGGCGGCCCGTTCGCCAACATCGCCCACGGTTGCAACTCGGTGTCGGCGACCACCGCCGCGCTGAAGCTTGCCGACTACGTGGTGACGGAGGCGGGCTTCGGGGCCGATCTCGGTGCCGAGAAATTCCTCGACATCAAGTGCCGCAAGGCGGGGCTCAAGCCCGACTGCGTCGTCATCGTCGCGACCATCCGTGCGCTGAAGATGCATGGCGGCGTCAAGAAGGACGACCTGAAGAAGGAGGACCTGGCGGCGCTTGCGACCGGTATGGCGAACCTGTCGCAGCACGTCGAGAACCTCAAGAAGTTCGGCCTGCCGGCGGTGGTTTCGATCAACCGCTTCTCCGCCGACACCGACGCCGAGATCGCGCTCGTCAAGGACAAGTGCAAGGCGCTCGGCGTCGAGGCGCTGATGGCCGACCACTGGGCGATGGGCGGCGAGGGTGCGGCCGACGTCGCCAAGGCGGTGGTCAAGATCTGCGACGAGGGCAAGGCGAACCTGAAGTATCTCTACCCCGACGAGATGCCGCTGTTCGACAAGATCCGCACCATCTGCAAGGAAATCTACCGCGCCGACGACGCGACCGCCGACAAGTCGGTGAAGGACCAGCTCAAGCAGTGGGAGGAGATGGGCTTCGGCAAGCTGCCGGTCTGCATCGCCAAGACGCAGTATTCGTTCTCCACCAACCCGGACGCCAAGGGTGCGCCCAAGGGCTTCTCGATCCCGGTGCGCGAGGTGCGGCTCTCGGCCGGTGCCGAGTTCATCGTCGCGATCTGCGGTGAGATCATGACCATGCCGGGCCTGCCCAAGGTGCCGTCGGCCGACAGCATCAATGTCAACGAGCAAGGCAGGATCGTCGGGCTGTTCTAGCTCACGGGTCGGTTTTGGCCTAAAGAAGCCCCGCCATAGGCGAGCGAAGCGACGCCGTCCTTCGGACGGCTATGTGCGGGGCTTCTGTTTTTTGCGGCCTGAAGCCCGAACCAGGAGGACAGCAACGATGTTGAAGTTCTATTACAGCGGCGCGCCGAACCCGACCAAGGTCGCGCTGTTTCTCGAAGAAGCCGGAATGCAGTATGAGGCGATCCCGGTCGACACCCGCAAGGGTGACCAGCACAAGCCGGAATTCCTCGCCATCAATCCGAACGCCAAGGTGCCGGCGATCGTCGACGGCGACGTGACCGTGTTCGACTCCAGCGCCATCCTGATCTATCTCGCCGAGAAGACCGGAAAATTCCTGCCGGCGAAGACCGACAAGGCGCGTGGCGAGCTGCTTTCCTGGATGTTCTTCGTGTCGTCCGGCGTCGGCCCCTATTCCGGCCAGTCGGTGCACTTCCGCGTCTATGCGCCGGAGAAGCTCCCTTACGCGATCAACCGTTATGCCTTCGAGGCGCAGCGCCACTTCGGCATTCTCGACGCGCGGCTGGCGAAGCAGAAGTACATGCTGGGCGACAGCTACACCATCGTCGATATGAACGTGTGGGGCTGGGCGCGGCTGATGCCGAACATTCTGGGCGACGGCGGCTGGGCCAAGTTCCCGAACCTCAAGCGCATGGTCGATGAGGTCACCGCGCGGCCCGCGGCGCAGAAGGCCATGACGCTGAAGGACCGGCACCAGTTCAAGGCCGAGATGGACGACGTCGCCAAGAAGGCGATGTTCGGGCATCTCAGCGAAAAGGTCGCCTGATACCTTACAACGCGGGCGGTCTGGTCCGTGCCGGTGTTATCGCGTAAGGAAGCCCCGCCATAGGCGAGCCATAGGCGTGTCTACGACGCGCGATGGCGACGCCGTCCTTCGGACGGCTATGGGCGGGGCTTCTGATTTCTGGAGAGGCGATGATCCCGGCGGACCTGTCGTTCCATGACGCGACCATCGCCGCCATCCGGCGCGACGGATCGAGCACGATCCTCGATGTCGAGGATGTCGCCGTCGACCACGGCGAGGACGTGATCAACGGCACACTGACCTTCGAGGACGTAGGCCGGATTCTCGTCGACGGCCAGGAGGCCGGCGAACTCACCATGGCCGGCGACGACGGCGAAATCCTCGAGCTTGAGGAACTGCCCGGGCCGGTGATCCGCATGTTCGTCATCTGGACGAAGTACGCCTCGCATGACGAAGCGCAGAACCTCTACCTCATCGAATGCAAGGGCATGCGGTGGGAGGCGGAGGACGCAGAACACGCAGAACATTGAAGAGAACCGGCGGCTTGCGCCGCCGGTTCGTGCCGCATCCGGCCGATCGCTACTTCGCCGGATTCGGCCCGATGCGCTCGCCGTGCTTCACGCGCTCGGCCGCCTTGTGCACCAGCGTGTAGGCGTAGTCCACGCCCATGCCGTAGGCACCGGAATGCTCCTGCACCAGCCCGATGGTCGCGTCATAGGTCTTCTTGCGCGCCCAGTCGCGCTGCCATTCGAGCAGCACCTGCTGCCAGGTCACCGGAATGACGCCGGCCTGCACCATGCGGTCCATAGCGTACTTTTGCGCGTCGACCGACGTTGCCCCTGACGCGTCCGCGACCATGTAGATCTCGTATTGCGCGTCGTGGATCGCCGACAGCGCGAACATCAGGTTGCAGACCTCGGTCCACAGTCCGGACACCACGATCTTCTTGCGTCCGGCCGCGGCCAGCGCATCGCGGACGTTCTGGTCGTCCCACGAGTTCATCGAGGTGCGTTCGAGGATCTTGTTGTTCGGAAACACCGCGAGCAGCTCGGGATAGGTGTGCCCGGAGAAGCTTTCGGTTTCCACCGTGGTGATCGTGGTCGGCACGTTGAAGATCTTGGCTGCCTTGGCGAGCGCGACGACGTTGTTCTTCAGCGTCTGGCGGTCGATCGACTGCACGCCGAACGCCATCTGCGGCTGCTGATCGATGAAGATGAGCTGGCTGTTGTCCGGGGTGAGCAGTTCGGTGAAGTTCGGCATGGTCGGTCTCCTTGGGGGGTGGTTGAAGTTTGACGAAGGTGTGGTTTGAGTTTTGGGCCCTGGGTCCCCGCGAGGGGTTCCCCATCGCGCTTGCGCGATGGGGGCCCCGTTGCGGGGATCCAGCACTTTCCTTGCGAAAGCCGCGCGTTACGCGGCCATGTCGAACACGAGGATCTCGGCGTCGTCGGACGTGCCGGTGAGCGCGATCTTCGCGCCGGCGTCGAGCGCCACGCCGTCGCCGGGGCGGAGCTGTTCGCCGTTCAGCGTCGCCGTCCCTTGCGCCACCTGCACCCAGCCGATGCGGCCTGCGGCCAGCGCGTGGGTCACGGTGCCGCCGTCGCCCGGCAGCGTGGCGTAGAGGTCGACGTCGCGGTGGATCGTCACCGAGCCGTCACGCCCGTCGCGCGAGCCGACCAGCTTGAGCGTGCCGCGCTTGGCGTCGGCGCTGAAGCTCTTCTGCTCGTAGCCGGGAGCCAGTCCCCGCTTCTCCGGAATGATCCAGATCTGCAGGAAGTGCACCGGCTCGGTCTCCGACGCGTTGAATTCGCTGTGCCGGATGCCGGTGCCGGCCGACATGCGCTGCACATCGCCCGGCCTGATCACCGAGCCCGTGCCGATGCTGTCGCGGTGCGCAAGCCCGCCCTCCAGCACGTAGGAGATGATCTCCATGTCGGCGTGCGGATGGGTGGGGAAGCCCGCGCCCGCCGCGACGCGGTCGTCGTTGATCACCCGCAGCGGGCCGACCCCCATGTGCTCGGGGTCGTGATAGTGGCCGAACGAGAAGGTGTGGCGGCTGTCGAGCCAGCCGAGATTGGCGCGGCCGCGCTCTTCGGCTTTGCGGAGGTTCAGCATGGTGGTTCTCCCGTTTTCGCCGGCGGCTTGGGGGTGCCGGCCTCACCGCGAGAATTAGGCCGTTGGCCGTTTTGCTACAATCTGGCAATATCGGAACATACTGATGCCAAATAGGAACCAATAGCATGGACAAGCTCGACGCCATGGCCGCCTTCGCCCGCGTGGTTTCCGCGGGAAGCTATGCCGAGGCGGCGCGGCGGATGGGCCTGACGCGCTCGGCGGTCAGCAAGGCGGTGACCGAGCTCGAGCAGATTCTCGGCGTCCGTCTCCTCGACCGCACCACGCGGCGCGTCACGCCGACCGAGGTGGGTCGCGCCTACCACGAGCGGGTCACCGGCATCCTCGCCGAGGTGGAGTCGACCGAGAGCGCGGTCGCGCGGCTGCACGACGAGCCGAAGGGGCTTCTGAAGATCAACGCGCCGATGTCGTTCGGCACCCGCTATCTCGGGCCGGCGATCGCCGGGTTCATGGTGGCCTATCCCGATCTGCGCATCGAGCTGATCCTCAACGACCGCTTCATCGATCCGATCGAGGAGGGCGTGGATGTGACGGTGCGCATCGGCGCGCTGCCGGACTCGAGCCTGATCGCGCGCAAGCTTGCGCCGGCGCGCCGCGTGCTCGCGGCGTCGCCCGATTATCTCGAGGCCCATGGCACGCCAAAGTCGCTGGACGATCTCGTGCAGCACCGCGCGCTGACCTTCGGCCATTCCCAGGCGGCGCAGCGCTTCGAGCTGACGCAAGGCGCGGAAACCGTGTCGGTGCCCGTGACATCGTGCATGTGCTCCAACAACGGCGACGTGCTGCGCGCCGCGGCGCTGCACGGCAACGGCATCGTGCTGCTGCCGACCTTCCTGATCGGTCCCGATATCGCCGCCGGAAAACTTCGGATCGTGCTGCCCGAGCACGAGCCGACCGGGCTCGACATCTACGCGGTCTATGCGCCGAACCGGTATCTCGCGGCGAAGACGCGGGTGTTCATCGATTTCCTCGCCGGGCGCTTTGGGCCGCGGCCGGCCTGGGACCGCACCTAGCGCATGATCCCGAAAAGTGTGAAGCGGTTTTCGGACAAGATCATGCTCAAATAAGAAGCTAAAGCGGGATGACGATTCGAAGAAAAGTCATCCCGCTTTAGGGCGCCGCGCTTCGGGCCGCCGGCCGCGACAGCGCGGCCGACCGCGGCGAGTGTTGCATTGCGCCTCTCGACCGGGGCCGTCGTCCCGGTGAGATAGGCCGCCACCACGATCGGCTCGCCGTCCGGCGGCCACAGCACGCCGACGTCGTTGTTGGTGCCGCGGTCGCCCGCGCCGGTTTTGTCGCCGGTGCGCCAGCCCGCCGGCAGTTGCGCCCGCAGCCGTGTGTCGCCGGTCTTGTTGCCGAGCAGCCATTTCGTCAGCTGCTCTTTCGACGCGCCGGAGAGCGTATCGCCGAGCACGAGCTTCTGGAGATTGCCCAGCATGGCCAGGGGTGTCGTGGTGTCGCGCGGATCGCCCGGCAGCGCCGCGTTGAGCTCCGGCTCGATGCGGTCGAGCCGCGTGACGCTGTCGCCGAGCGAGCGGACATAGGCGGTGAAGCCCACCGGTCCGCCCAGCGCCGCGAGAATCAGGTTTCCTGCGGTGTTGTCGCTCATGGTCATGGCCGCCTCGCAGATCTCCGCGAGCGTCATGCCGCTCCCGCCCACACGCGCCTTCGTGACCGGCGAGTTGACGACGATGTCACCCGCCGCAAATGCAATGCGGCGGTCGAGCCGTTCCTGGCCCTGGTCGACCCGCTTGAGCACGGCCGCCGCGGCAACAAGCTTGAACGTGCTGCACATCGGAAAGCGCTCGTCGCCGTGATGCTCGATCTTCACCCCCGAGCCGGTGTCGAGCACGGCGACGCCGAGCCGCCCGCCGCTCTCGAGCTCGATGCGGGCAAGGTCGGCCGCGAGCGTGTCCGGCAGGCCGCCGGCGCGGGCTCGGCCCCCATGCACGAAACCCCACCCCGCCAGCGCGCCTGCACCGGCCACGAACGCCCGCCGTGTCGTCATGTCCCGCTCCGCCCGCCGCAGATCGCGGCGGGCGGAATGAGCGGCGACAACCGTGGCGAAGTGTGGGACGCGCCGGGGAGAGATGGTGTCGCTACTTCGGCTGCTCGGCGGCCGCCGCCTTCAGCACCGGCTCCCAGCGCGCGATCTCGCCCTTCACATAGGCCTCGAATGCCGCGGGCGTGCGCTCGGCCTTGCCGGGGATCGAGCCGCCCAATGTGTTGATGCGAAGCCGCACGGTCGGGTCGTCGAGCGCCTTGTCGAGCGCGTCGGCGAGCTTTGCCACCACCGGCGCGGGCGTGCCCTTCGGCGCGAAGATGCCGGCCCAGATGCTCATCACGTAATTGACGCCCATCTCCTTCGCCGTCGGCACGTCCGGCAGCGAGGCGAGCCGCTCGTTGGCCGACACCGCATAGGCCTTGATGGCGCCCGCCTTCACCTGCTCGGTGACGCTGACCGACTGCTCGCAGAAATAATCGACGTGGCCGCCGATCAGGTCGTTCATCGCCGGCCCCGTGCCGCGATAGGCCACCGCCGTGGGCTTTGCGCCGACCTCGGTGTTGAACAGCAGGCACGCCATGTGCGACGACGCGCCGATGCCGCCATGGGCCTGCTTGAAGCCGTTGCCCTGCTCCTTCACGTCGGCGACGAACTCGCGGAAATCCTTCGCCGGAAAATTCTTGCGCGCGACGATCACAGCGGGCGAATGCGCGGTCGGTCCGATCGGCACGAAGTCGCCCGGAGAATAGCGGATGCCGGGCGTCAGCACCGGCGCGGCCACATGCGAGCCCATGCTGCCGGCCAGCAGCGTGTAGCCGTCGGGCGATGCCGCCGCGACCCGGCCGCTGCCGATCACGCCGCCCGCGCCGCCGACGTTCTCGATCACCAGCGGTTGGCCGAGCGTCTTGCCCATCTGCTCGGTGACGATGCGCGCCACGACGTCGCTCGGCCCGCCGGCCGGGAACGGCACCACGACGTTGACCGGGCGGGTTGGATAGTCCTGCGCGTGCAGGACCGATGGCGCAGCGATCAAGGCGATCAGCGCGGCGGCGCAGGCCGCCGGAATTCCCATTCCCGATGTCATGGACACCTCCCGTCGTTCGGCTCTTGTGTTCCTTCTCGCTTGCTCGATTCTTTTTGTTTCTGGGTCCCCGCATTCGCGGGGACGAACGGGGCGAAAGCGGCAGGCTATTGCAGCCGTTTGTCCCCGCGGAAGCGGGGACCCGGGGCCACAAAGCAGATCCGTACGGCTTTCTCCGCGTCAGTCATTTTTCAGAATCTCCGCCACCTCGACCTTGCGCCCTTCGCGCGCCGACAGGATCCCGGCGCGCACCACGGCGAGCGACTCGGTCGCATAGTCGCCGCCGACCTCGGGCTTCGGCCCGCCGCGCACCGCCGCGGCGAACTCCTCGAGCTCCTCGACGAAAGTGTCGTTCTTCGGCACGGCGATCGGCGAGGGCTTGTCCTCGCCGCGCCTGAGCAGCCGCAGGCCGTTGTGCAGGTCGTAATAGGCGGTGGCGTCCTTGCCGTAGACGTTCATCAGGTAATATTCCGACGCCGACGCGTAGCTCGCGTTCAGCGTCGACAGCGCGCCGCTCTCGTGCTCGAGAATGAGGCTCGCCACGTCCGGGTTGTCGCCCGGCAGGACGAGCTGGGCGAAGTGCCCGCGCACCGCCTTGATCGGTCCCATCAGGTAGGTCAGCACGTCGGTGTAGTGGATGCCGATCTGCAGCATCACGCCGCCGGGCATGCCCGACGCCTGGTAGCGCCACGATGAAAGATCGATCTTGCCGAGCCGGTCGCGGCTGATGTTCGCCTCGGCGTTGACCATCCTGCCGAAGCGGCCCGCCTCGATCTCCTTTTTCACCCAGCGGAAATGGCTCTCGCGGCGGCGCTGGTAGCCCATCGCCAGCACCACGCCGGCCTTGCGGCACACCTCGGTGATGGCGCGGCCTTCGGTCACGTTGTTGGCGATCGGCTTGTCGAGAAACATGTGCTTGCCCGCGGCGGCCGCAGCCTTCGTCGTCGGCAAGTGCACGTCGTTCGGCGTGGTGTTGATGATCGCCTCGACCGATTTGTCGGCCAGCACGTCGTCGTAGTTCGCCACCGGCTTGCAGCCGTATTTCTTGGCGAACGCGTTGCGTTTGTCCTCCGAGCGCGTGTGGCAGGCGACGATCTCGATCTTGTTCGTGCGCTTGATGGCGTCGGCCAGCACGTCCGACCACCAGCCCATTCCGATGCAGGCGACGCGGAGCGGTTCAGTCATGACGGCTCTCGTGTCCCGGACGCGGTGCAGCGTGAAGCGCCGCAGGCGCGGAACGGTGCACCGCTGATCCGGGACCCCGGTTGGCTTCCCAAGAAACCGGGGTCCCGGGTCTGCAACGCACCACTGCGCTTCGCTTGTGCTGCGTCGCGCCCGGGACACGCGTCTCTGCTCTGCGTCTTCATTTCCAGGAGGCTCCAATCGACTCGACCGCGGCCTGGGCGATCTTCAGATCCGTCTCCCAGTCGCCGCCGCTGACGCCGACGCCGCCGATGCAGTCGCCGTTGACCAGCACCGGCACGCCGCCCTCCATCGCGGTCCAGCGCTCAGGCCCGGCCGCGAGCGCAAGCCCGAGCGCATGCGTCACGTCGAGGTCCTGGCCGACCGCGCCCTTGGCCGTGGTCGCCCGCCTGTTGGACGACGCGCAGACCGCCTTGGTGGTGCAGGAGTGCAGCGTGTGGAACCGGCCGCCGTCCATCCGCTCCAGCACGACCACATGCCCGCCGGCATCGACGATGCAGCACGAGATCGCGATCTTGGCCTCGCGGGCCTTGTCGATGGCGGTTGCCATCATCTTGCGCGCGCCCTCATGGGTCAGGCGCTTGGCATCGGCGATGTACATGGGACGAGGGCTCCGGCTTCGGAGCAAAATTGTGCGTCAGGCGTCCGCCGCCTTCAAGGGAGGCCGGCGCGCTTCCGGCGATCCGATGACACGGTCAGCGCGGCATCGGCGCGGTCGGCCACACCGGGCCGGTGAAGCGGTAGTTCAGGCCGGCGCGCACCACGTCCACGGCATCGACGCGATAGCTTGCCTTGCGGGTGTCCGAGGTCGGAAACAAGCGATAGGGCCCCAGGTTCTGCCCGAAGGCGTAGTGCAGGTATTCGGCCCGCGCCGAAAGGCCGTTGCCGAGATTCCACTCCGCGCCCGCGCCGTACACCAGCCCGTCGGCGATCATGCTGTCCTGGACCCGCTGGGAAATGCTCGGCAGGGAGCTGTCGGTCGCACTGAACTCGGCCTTCGACCAGCCCCAGCCCACGGTCCCATACAGCAGCAATTGATCGACGGCGATGCCGCCTCGGGCGCGCGCCGAGGCAAGCCACTGGATCTTCTGGTCGACAGTGGCAGGCAGGACCGCGGGGGCGGTGGACGAGAAGCTGTTGCTGCGCGACGCATCGAACCAGGACCAGTCGCCTTCCACGCCCCAGACGACGCGGCCGATCTGCCGGCTATAGCCGATCTGCGCGCCGAACACGCCGTTATGTGGGCTCTCGGCCCGCAACTTCTCGACGAGCACGTCGCGGGTGAACTGTGCTGTCGAGGCTGCCATCCCGTACCCGGCATGGGCGCCCACATGAAAGCCGGTCCAATTGCCGGCAACGGTGGCCGCCGGCGTCGCAGGCTTTTGCTGAAGGTTGTAGTTCAGGCCGGCGCGAACGACGTCGACCGAATTGATCTTCGAGGCGACGCGGCCATTGACGCTGGTCAGGATCGGTCCGTCTGCCGCCGCGAAAGCATAGTGAAGGTATTCCGCGCGAGCGGACCAGCCTTGGCCCAGCGCCCATTCGGCACCGCCGCCATAGACGAGGCCGTTGGCCGTAAGGCTTCCGCTGACGTTCACGCCTGCCGGGGCCACGATCCTGTCGAACGCACGAAAATCCATGCTCGCGTAGCCCCAGCCGGCGGTGGCATAAAGCAAAAGCTGATCGGCGGTGACGCCGACGCGGCCGCGCACGGATGCGAGCATCTTGAGCGTATGCTCGACGCTGCTCGTGATGGTCGATCCGGGAATGGTCCTGGAGTTTGATCGGCTTAGATCCGCCCAGGACCAGTCGCCCTCGATGCCGTACACCACGCGGCCGGCCTGATGATTGTATCCGGCCTGGGCGCCCCAGATGCCGCCGCGCGGACCTTCGGCCTTCAGATCCTCCACAAAGACGTCATGGATCAGGTCTGTGCTCGCGGACGAAGCGGCGTAGCCGGCGTGGCCGCCGACATAGAAGCCCGTCCAGTACGGGATCGTGCCGGGCGCAGCCTTGGCCGGAGCCGGCTTGAAGAAGGCGTAGTTCACCCCCACGCGCGCGACGTCGACGGAGTCGATCTTGGCGCTGGCGACGCGGCTGTTGGTAACAGACGTCGTATCGATTGGACCCGCGCTCGCGCCGAACGAATAGCGCAGATATTCCGCGCGCAGCGAGAATCCGTTGCCCAGCGCCCATTCGGCACCGCCGCCAAAGGCGATGCCGAACGAATTCAGATCGCGGTCGATGGGCGGGATGCCCAGCACCCGGACCGCGTCGGTGTCGGTCACCGTATATCGGCCGCGCATCCATGCGCCGCCCATCGTGGCGTAAAGCAGGAGCTGGTTGGCGGTGATGCCGAAGCGCCCGCGCACCGAGGCGAGCGACCGGAGTTCGAGTGTGGTGAAGTTGGTGGCGATTGGAGCAGTAGCCCTTGTATAGGCGTTGCTGCTTTCCGCGTTCAGCCACGACCAGTCGCCCTCGATGCCGAACACCATCCGCCCGACCTGATGGTTGTAGCCGGCCTGCACACCCCAAAGCGCTCCGCGCGGCCCGTTGGCTCGCAGATCCTCGTTGGCGACATCGATGATGAACTGGCTGTATCCGCTGCCGGCACCGAAGCCGGCGTGTCCGCCGACATAGAAGCCGCTCCAGTCGTAAACCGGTTCGGCGGGCGGAGCCTTGAACACCGGGGCCATGTCGGCGGCGGACGTTGCAGCGGTTGACGCGACCGTCAGAGCACCGGCGGACACGAACCCCAGCAAGGCGCGACGCATGATCACCCACCCCTGACTGTGGGCCATGATTCCCGGCAACCATGCCGACGGCAAGAATTGCGGGCCGCGAAAGCCCGAAAATCCCATGGGAAATCGGGCTTTGCGGCGGGTTTGCTCGTTGTGTGGCGAAACCGCCACGGTTGGGAGGCGTCAAGGCGGAAAGCGGCCGCGAGAACCTTTTCAGCCGAGCTCGAGCGGCGTCCAGCTCACCGCCGCGTTGAACATCGCCGCGCGCACGCGCGAGACCGAGTAGGGCGTGCCGAACAGCCGCAGCGTATTCTTGCCTTGGCCCTGCACCACGACGACATCGGCGTTCAGCTCGCCGCGATGAGCGAGCCGCTCCCGCATGCGGGTGGCGATGTCGTCGATCTCCGGCAGCTCGAGAATCGCATCATGCACGCGCACGGCGTAGATGACCTGACGCGGCGTCTCGCGGACGGTGGCATAGGACAGGTGGCGCAACATGCGCCGGCAATATGGAGCGCGATGACGCGTGGTCGCGTCCTTTTCGGAGCGGCCGCGCGGCGCATGGCCTCATAGCGGCAGGCTATGCGACGGCATCGTGGCTCGTGCTTCGCTCGCGTCGAGTTGCGGCGCGATCCGTCGCGCCTCCGCCACCAGCGCCGCAGTGTTCGGCATCATCGGCTCGCGCGAAGGCACCACGAGGCCGATGGTCTGCACCGCTTCGGGCTCCGTGATCGGGATGGCGCGGATCGTATCGGTGAGGCCCAGCGTTTCGGCGAGCTTCGCCGGCATTACGCTCGCCCAGCGCCCGGTGCGCACATGCGAGAACAGCAGGATCATCGAATCCGATTCCAGCGTCGGCCGCGCCTCCGCGCCTGCACTCTGCAGCAGCCGGTCGATGATGCGGCGGTTCTGCATGTCGGGCGTCAGCAGGCAGAGCGGCACCTGCGCCACCTCCGGCCAGGTCACCGTGTCGCGGTTGCCGAGCGGCGCATCCGCCGAGGTGAGCAGCATATAGCGCTCATGATAGAGCGGGATCGCGGTGACGTGACCGAGCGGCTCGTTGCCGACATAGGTGATGCCGGCGTCGATCTCGAGATTGCCGAGCAGGTCGAGGATCTCGATCGAGGTGCGCGAATAGATCGTGAAGCGCACGTTGGGATGCCGCTCGCGATAGGGCGTGGTCAGCGCCGCGACCATCGCCAGCGTGGTCGGGATCGCGGCGATGCGCAGTTGCCCGGAGAGGCCGTGGCGCAGCGCGTTGATCTCTTCGCGCATCGAGCGCGCGTCGCCGACGATGCGTCGCGCCCAGTCGAGCACGCGTTCGCCTTCCGGCGTGAAGCCCTGGAAGCGCGAGCCGCGATTCACCAGCAGCACGCCCATCTGCTCTTCGAGCTGCTTCACCCCCGCCGACAGCGTCGGCTGGGTGACGCCGCAAGCCTCGGCCGCGCGGCCGAAATGCCGCTCGCGGGCCAGCGCCAGGATGAAGTCGAGCTTGTCGAGCATCGAAAATCTTGGTTTTTCAGCGCGTTATATTGTATGCCAGCCGCCATCCGTGAGCAAGCAGAACAGCGCAATCTCAGCTTAATCAATAGATTTTATCTATCAACCCATGTCCCGGACGGGATTGTTCGACAGCCTGGAGAGGTTCAATTCTGCGGCCCGGAGAAGAAGAATGAACATCCAGAATCCACCCAAGGTCGGCGGCAACGGTGCCGCGCCGCAGGGCCGCAGAAAAGCGCGCCGCACGCCCAAGGGCCGTCAGGTCGATCCGGTCGCCGCAGCCGACGTCGCCGCGCTGCTCGGCGACCGCCCGCGCCGCCGCGACCTGCTGATCGAGCATCTGCACCTGATCCAGGACAAGTACGGCCATATCTCCTCGGCGCATCTCGCAGCCCTCGCCGCCGAGATGAAGCTGTCGCAGACCGAGGTCTATGAGGTCGCGACCTTCTACGCGCACTTCGACGTCGTGAAGGAGGGCGAGACGCCGCCGCCGCCGGTCACGGTGCGGGTGTGCGATTCGCTGTCGTGTGCGATGGCGGGTGCCGATCGCCTGCTGAACGACCTGCCGAAGCTCCTGGGCTCCGGCGTGCGCGTGGTTCGCGCGCCGTGCATGGGCGCATGCGACCGCGCGCCGGTCTGCGCGGTCGGCCATGTGCAGGTGATGAAGGCTGACGGCGAGGCCGTGAAGAAGCTTGCGACGCCGCACACCCATGCCCACGCGATCAGGCCCGGCACCGGCTTCGACGCCTATCGGGCCAACGGCGGCTACAAGCTGTTCGAGGAGGCGCTTGCCGGCAAGCGTTCGCGCGACGAGCTCATCAAGATCGTCAGCGACGCGGGCCTGCGCGGGCTCGGCGGCGCGGGCTTTCCGACCGGCCGCAAGTGGACCTTTGTCCGCGCCGAGAAAGGCCCGCGGCTGATGGCGGTGAACGCCGACGAGGGCGAGCCCGGCACGTTCAAGGACCGCCACTATCTCGGCCTCGATCCGCACCGCTTCCTCGAAGGCATGTTGATCGCCGGCTGGGTGGTCGAGGCCGCCGAGGTCTACATCTACATCCGCGACGAATATCCCGAGCTGCGGCTGATGCTGCTCGAGGAGATCGCCAAGCTCGAGGCCGCGGGCCTTAACAGCTACACGAAAATCCATCTCCGCCGGGGCGCGGGGGCCTACATCTGCGGCGAAGAGTCGGCGATGATCGAGTCGATCGAGGGCAAGCGCGGCCTGCCGCGACATCGCCCGCCGTACGTGGCGCAGGTCGGGCTGTTCGGCCGGCCGACCTTGGAGCAGAACGTCGAGACGCTCTACTGGATCCGCGACATCATCGAGAAGGGCGCGGAATGGGCGACCTCGCAGGGCCGTCACGACCGCAAGGGCTTCCGCTCGTTCTCGGTCTCCGGCCGCGTCAAGAACCCGGGCGTGAAGCTTGCGCCGGCCGGCATCACCATGCGCGAATTGATCGACGAATACTGCGGCGGCATGGCCGAGGGCGAGACGTTCAAGGCGTATCTGCCCGGCGGCGCGTCCGGCGGCATCCTCCCGGCCTCGATGGCCGACGAGCCGATGGACTTCGGCACGCTGGAAAAGCACGGCTGTTTCGTCGGTTCCCACGCGGTTGTGATCCTGTCCGAGAAGGACGATATGAAGGCCGTGGCGCTCAACCTCATGCGGTTCTTCGAGGATGAGTCGTGCGGCCAGTGCACGCCCTGTCGTGTCGGCAGCGAGAAGGCCGCCAAGCTGATGGAGCAGGGGCCCTGGGACGAAGCCCTGCTCACCGAGCTTTCGACGCTGATGCGCGACGCTTCGATCTGCGGCCTGGGTCAGGCCGCGCCGAATCCGTTGCTCTGCGTTTTGAAGTTTTTCCCGGAAGAGCTCACCAAGCCCCTGGGCCATTGGTGAGCATGAGGCTGCAATGAGCGATCAGATGCCCAACACCTTCTTCATCGACGACCGCGAGATCGACATCCGCGAGGGTGAGACGATCTTCCGCGCCGCGCGCCGCCTCGACATCAAGCTGCCGCACCTCTGCTACACGCCGAAGCCCGGCTACCGGCCCGACGGCAACTGCCGCGTTTGCATGGTCGAGATCGAGGGTGAGCGCGTGCTCGCCGCAAGCTGCATCCGCACGCCTGCGCCGGGCATGAAGGTGAGGACCCAGACCGACCGCGCCAAGACCGCGCGCAAGATGGTCGCCGAGCTTCTCCTCACCGATCAGCCCGCCATCGAAGTGGCCCACGATCCGGACAGCGAGCTCTGGAAGATCGTCAAGCGGCAGAAGCTCGAAGCCGGCCGCTTCCCCAGGCGCGACGCCATCAAGGTGCCGGAGCCCGACCGCAGCCACGTGGCGATGGCGGTCAATCTCGACGCCTGCATCCAGTGCAATCTCTGCGTCCGCGCCTGCCGCGAGGTCCAGGTCAACGACGTGATCGGCATGGCCGGCCGCGGCCATCTGGAAAAGATCGTGTTCGACCAGGACGATCCGATGGGCGCGTCGACCTGCGTCGCCTGCGGCGAATGCGTGCAGGCCTGCCCGACCGGTGCGCTGATGCCCTCGACCATGGTCGACGACAACAACGTCTACAAGGGCAAGCCCGACCGCACCGTCGACAGTGTGTGCCCGTATTGCGGCGTCGGCTGCCAGCTCACCTACGGGATCAAGGACGACAAGATCGTCTCAGTCACCGGCAAGAACGGCCCGGCGAACCAGAACCGGCTTTGCGTCAAGGGCCGCTTCGGCTTCGACTACGTGCACAATCCGCAGCGCCTCCTGAAGCCGCTGATCCGCAAGGACGGCGTGCCGAAGGTGCCGCACGAGTTCATCGACCCGTCGAACCCGTACACCCACTTCCGCGAGGCGACGTGGGAGGAGGCGCTCGACCGCGCCGCGGGCGGCCTGAAGAAGATCCGCGACCGCGACGGCCCGACGGCGCTGGCGGGCTTCGGCTCCGCGAAAGGCTCGAACGAGGAGGCCTACCTTTTCCAGAAGCTGGTGCGCACCGGCTTCGGCACCAACAACGTCGACCACTGCACGCGGCTCTGCCACGCCTCGTCGGTGGCGGCGCTGCTCGAAGGCGTCGGCTCAGCGGCCGTCACCGCGACCTTCAACGAGTGCAAGAACTCGGACCTGATCATCGTCATCGGTGCGAACCCGACCGAGAACCACCCGGTCGCCGCCACCTTCTTCAAGCAGGCCGCCAAGCGCGGGGCCAAGCTCGTGGTCATGGACCCGCGCGGCCAGGCGCTGAAGCGCCACGCCTGGAAGATGATGCAGTTCAAGAACGGTGCGGACGTGGCGATGCTCAACGCCATGCTCAACGTCATCGTCGAAGAAAAACTCTACGACCAGCAATACATCCAGACTTACGTCGAAGGCTTCGACGCCTGGAAGGAGAACATCAAGGACTTCACGCCGGAGGAGATGGCCCCGATCTGCGGCATCGAGGCCGATACCTTGCGTGAGGTGGCGCGCGCTTATGCCCGCGCCGAGAGCGCCATCATCTTCTGGGGCATGGGCGTCTCCCAGCACACGCACGGCACCGACAATGCGCGCTGCCTGATCGCGCTGTCGCTGATCACCGGCCAGATCGGCCGGCCCGGCACCGGGCTGCATCCGCTGCGCGGGCAGAACAACGTGCAGGGCGCCTCCGACGCAGGGCTGATCCCGATGTTCTTCCCCGACTACAAGTCGGTCGAGAACCCGGACATCCGCGCCCAGTACGAGAAGGCCTGGGGCGTGAAGCTCGATCCCAAGCGCGGCAAGACCGTGGTCGAGATCATGGACGCGGTCCATGCCGACGAGATCAAGGGCATGTACATCGAGGGCGAGAACCCGGCGATGTCGGACCCGGACCTCAACCACGCCCGCCAGGCGCTCGCGCATCTCGAGCATCTCGTGGTGCAGGACCTGTTCCTCACCGAGACCGCAGTCTATGCCGACGTGATCCTGCCGGCGTCCGGCTGGCCGGAGAAGGACGGCACGGTGACCAACACCAACCGTCAGGTGCAGATGGGCCGCCAGGCTCTCCCGCTTCCAGGTGAAACGCGCCACGATCTCTGGATCATCCAGGAGATCGGCAAGCGCATGGGCCTGCCCTGGAATTATAAGCACGTCAGCGAGGTCTACACCGAGATGGCCTCGATGATGCCCGCGCTCGACAACATCTCCTGGGAGCGCGTCGAGCGCGAGGATGCCGTGACCTATCCGTCCGACGCGCCGGACCAGCCCGGCCGCGACGTGGTGTTCGACAAGGGCTTCCCGCGCCCCGGCGGTTTCGCCAAGCTGGTCGCCACCAAGCTCCAGCCGCCGGACGAGGTGCCGGATGCGGAGTATCCGTTCATCCTCTCCACCGGCCGCCAGCTCGAGCATTGGCACACCGGCTCGATGACGCGGCGCGCCACCGTGCTCGACGCGATCGAGCCCTCGGCCGTCGCCCAGCTCTCGCGCGGCACGATCACCAAGCTCGGCATTGAGCCGGGCGACATGGTGCGGGTGACGACGCGGCGCGGCACGGTCGAGCTTCAGGCCCGGCAAGACGACGCGGTGCCGGACGGCGTGGTGTTCATCCCGTTCGCCTATGTGGAGGCGGCGGCGAACCTGCTCACCAATCCGAAGCTCGATCCGTTCGGCAAGATTCCGGAGTTCAAGTTCTGCGCCGCCAAGGTCGAGGCGGTCGATCCGGCTTCGAGGATCGCGGCGGAATAGGGACGGGCTTTCGCCGTCCGTGGCGGCCATGAACATCCGCCACCTCCGTTACTTCGCTGCCCTGGCCCGCGAGCGCAATCACGCCCGTGCGGCAACGGCCTGCAACGTGACGCAACCGACGCTGTCGGAGGCGGTGCGACAGCTCGAGCACGAGCTCGCTGTTCCGCTGATCGACCGCAAGGGCCAGCGCTTTCAAGGGTTGACCCCCGAAGGCGAGCGCGTCCTGCTCTGGGCGCAGCGCATTCTGGCCGACGAGGATGCGCTGGGGCAGGAACTGTCCGAAATGCGCGACGGGCTTTCCGGCACGCTCCGCTTCGGCGTCATCCCGGCCGCGATGCCGGTGACGCCGCTCCTCACCAACCCGTTCCTGAAGGCGCATCCACTCGTGACGCTGAAGCTCGTGTCGCACACATCGATCGAGATCCAGCGCGGCCTCGACGATGGCACGCTCGAGGCGGGGCTGACCTATCTCGACAACGAGCCGCTGCGGAACGTACGCACGCTGCCGCTTTATCGCGAACGCTACATGCTGCTGACCCCGGCCGGTGGTCCGTTCGACGGACTGCGCAGCGTAAGCTGGCGCGAGGCGGCACGGCTGCCGTTGTGCCTTTTGACCCGCGACATGCAGAATCGTCGCATTGTCGAACGGCTGTTTGGCGAAGGAGGCTCTCCCCCGCCGAAAGTGGCGGTCGAGACAAACTCGGTGCTTGCTCTTGTCGCGCATGTGCGCTCGGGAGGCTGGTCAAGCGTCATTCCTCACACCTTCATGGGCGTGCTCGGCTGCGACGACGAGGCCGCGGCGGGGTTCGTCGCCGTTCCGCTGGTTGAACCGGACGCTGCCCACACCGTGGGCATCGTCCTCAACGAGCGCGATCCCTTGCCGCCGCTGGCACGCGCGCTGCTGAAGTCTGCGTGCAGCCACGATCTGTCGAACGAGCTCGATCGAAACCTGCGACCGGTTCATTGATCGGGATTTCCAATCAAGCCGCGGTCAATTCCGATTTGTCCACGCGCCCGCGGTCCGGGTATTCCCGGCACGTGCTCATCGTTTCGGGAGCGGGCCATGAACGTCCACGCTGACATCCCTGCCGTTCTTCCGCGCACGCAGCTTTTGATCGGCGGGGAATGGGGCGAGGCGGCGCAGCGCCGGCGCTTCGCCACGCTCGATCCGGCGACCGGCGGGCCGATTGTCGAGGTGTCCGAAGCCACGGCGGTCGACATCGATGCCGCAATCGGTGCGGCGCGACAGGCGTTGCGGCAGGGGGCCTGGCCGGCGATGAGTGGCGCGCAGCGCGGCCGCATTCTCAACCGGCTGGCGGCTATCATGCGCGAGCGCTTCGAGGAGCTTGTGCTGCTCGAAAGTCTCGACGGCGGCAAGCCGATTTCGGCGACGCGCCGCATGGACCTGCCGGCCGCGATCGACTGCCTGGAATATTACGCCGGCTGGTCCGACAAGATTTCCGGCGAGGTCGTGCCGGCCCGCCGCGATGCACTGACCTATGTGCAGCGGGTTCCCGTCGGCGTCGTCGGCGTGATCGTTCCTTGGAATTTCGCGCTGATGAACGCGGTGTGGAAGGTCGCCCCCGCCCTTGCCTGCGGCTGCACCGTGGTGCTGAAGCCTGCCGAGCTGACGCCGCTTTCGGCGCTGTGGCTGGGCGCTGCGGCACTGGAGGCCGGGTTGCCGCCCGGCGTGCTGAACATCGTTCCGGGGTTCGGCGCGGAGGCGGGAGCCGCGCTGGTTTCGCACCCCGGCATCGACAAGATCTCCTTCACGGGCTCGCCGAAGACCGGTCAGTTCATCATGCGCGCCGCCGCTGAGAACATCACCAGGATCGGGCTGGAGCTGGGCGGCAAGTCGGCCAGCGTCGTATTCGCCGACGCCGATGTCGAGAACGCCGTGCGCCAGATCGCGTCGGGTGCGTTCTTCAACGCAGGCCAGGTCTGCTCGGCCGCGACGCGCGTGATTGTTGATCGCGCGATTTGCGACGGCTTTGTCGAGAAGCTCGCGGCGCGAGCGAGGTCGCTGCGGATCGGCAATCCGCGTGACGCGGGCACCAATCTTGGTCCGCTGATTTCGGCAGGGCAGATGGAGCGTGTGCTCGGCTACATCCAGGTCGGCAAGGGCGAAGGCGCGCAGGCGGTGACCGGCGGCGAGGCGCATGGGCGGCGCGGATATTTCGTGCAGCCGACGGTGTTTGCCGGTGTGCACGGCGGGATGCGGATTGCGCGGGAGGAGATCTTTGGACCGGTCGTATCGGTGCTGCCGTTCGATGGCGAGGAAGAGGCCGTGACTCTGGCCAACGACACCGACTACAGCCTGGCCGCGGCGGTCTGGACTCGAGACATTCACCGCGCACATCGCATGTCGGATGCGCTCGAGGCGGGCACCGTCTGGATCAACACCTATGGACCGACCGACGCGCGCTTGCCCTGGGGTGGCATGGGCGGGCAATCCGGCATCGGTCGCGATCTCGGCCGTGCCGCGCTCGACAGCTACACCGAGCAGAAGACGGTCTGGCTCCAGCGCGCCGGCTGAACCGGCTCCGGCGTTGGCCGCATCGCCGCGCCGTCAGTGCATGCACATTCCGTCGGTGGCCCTGACACATCCGCACCGTCCTGCGCGCCATGCATGCGACTTTAGTCCAATGCGCGCCCAGCGCGGAACTCCGCCGGAACAGGACCATCATACCAGTAGTTTTTTCCGTGCCGTTTTCCGTCGACAGCGATGGAGGTGAAAATGGCCGATCTCCTGCATCATCATCGTTTCCACCACGCTTCGGACATTGACGTGCCGACGCGGATCTACTGGGCGGCGGGCATCGGCCTGACGCTGCTCGCGGCGGGCTTGATGTACGCCATGCTGACCGGCAGCGCCGCCTTCGACACCAGCATTCCGCTGCAGACGACGATGCCGTAACTGGCCGCTGACGCAGCAGACCAGACGCAAAGAGCGCCCCCGCGGGGAGGGCGCTCTTTATTATCGGTTGAGCGGTCGGCCGCTCACCGCACCCAGCGCGCGTCCGGGTGCTCCTCGGGCACATGCACCATCGTCAGCTCGAGGCTGTCGTCGCGGCCCACGCGAACGGGCTGAGGCTCGGCGATGTGCGCGGTGCGCCAAAGCTGAAGCTGGAAGTCGCCGCGCGAGACCCGAAGCTCGGCCCGGCCGGCCTTGTCGGTGCGTGCATGGAACGGGCCGACGCGGATCTCGACGCCGTCGAGCGCTTCCTTGGTGTCCCGTTCGGTGACGGTAACGGTCAGCGTGTAGGCGGGCCTTGCTGCGACAGCGACGCTGAAGCGCGTCGGCACGGCGTCGAGGCTCGCGGACTCAAGCCGCGCCGTGTAGTCCGCTGTCTCACGGTCGCGCGGCGCGGGCACCTCGAGCGCGGCCCAGTACAGCGCCTCGGTGCCGGCCAGCGGCGCGCCGCCGAGCGCGCCCGAAGCCACCACCACGCCATTGGCATCGCTGACTTCGACACGAGCGCCGGTCAGCGCGCGGCCGGACGACGCTTTCGCGCCGACCTTGATCGCGAACTTTTCCCCCGCGACCACCGGCACCGGCACGTCCCACACCGCGAGGCTGATTGTATCTGCGTTGCTCACGACGCACTCCTCACGAATTCCGTTGCGCCGCGTGCCGGCCGGCGATGCGGCCGAACACCAGGCAGCGGCCGAGCCCGTGCTGGGCAAACCCGCCCTGCGATTCGCCCGCGCAATAAAGCCCGGGGATCGCCTCGCCCCGGATGTCGATCACCTGCGCCCGCGTGTCGGTGCGAAGCCCGGTCAGCGAGTCGTGCAGGATCGGCGTCGCCCACGCCGCATAGAACGGCGGCCGGGCGATCGGGTGCAGCGGCGTCGGCTTGGCGAAATCGGCGTCGATGCCGGATGCCACGAACGCGTTGTAACGGTTCACCGTCTCCTGCAGCACCGCGCCGGACATCGGCTGCTTCTGGTGCGGATTCGTGATCCGGCCTGCGAGCTCGTGGATCGTATCGGCGCTGAAGAAATAGCCGTCCGGGTCCACGTGCGGCGGCGCGGGCTTCCACTTCTGCCGCGTCACGGCGTCCGCATCGAAGATCGCCCAGATCGGTCCGCCGCCGTTGAGCTTGTCCTTGTCGCCATGGTTGCCCAGCGCCGCGTTGATGAAGGCGTAGCCGCTGTCGATCTCGTTCCAGAACCGCTTGCCGAACTGGTTGACGAGAATGGCCTCGTGCCAGTCGGTCACCGTGAGCCCGGTGGCCTTGCAGAGATGGAAGATCGGGCTGTCGGTCTCGTAATAGAGGCTGAGATAGCCCCAGCGCGTGCCGACATGGCGGGTCTTGGTGATCGCCGGGCCTACTTCGCTCGTCTGCGTGCCGGTGGCCCACAGCGACGCGCCGATTTCCATGGCGGCGATCTCGCCGTCCGCGCCCTGGAACGAGTAGGGCATGCCGGCCTGCTGGTACTCTTCGGTGAGCCGCGGATCGAACATTCGGCGGAAGTTGACGTTGCCGGTGTGGCCGCCGGTCGCGATCACGATGCCTTTCCTGGCTTCGATGGCGACGTCCTTTCCGTCGGCCTGCGCCACGATGCCTTGGATGCGTCCCTTGCCGCCGTCCCGCACGATCCGCGTCATCTCGTGCCTGAGCAGGATCTGCACGCCCTTCTTCCGCGCGCTTTCGGCAAGCCTGCGTACCAGCCCCGAGCCGTTGCGGTTTCGCCGCGGCGCGATCACCTCGCCCGGGATATGCCATTCATGGGTGACGAACACCCGCGGCACGGTCGAGGCATCCGGCGTGACGATCGGCTTCTCGATGAAGGTCACGCCGTTGTCGAGCAGGAACTGGAAGGTCGGCACGCACTCGTCGGCGAAGGCGCGGACCAGGTCGCGGTCGTTGTAGCGGCTGTCGCCGCGCGCGTGGGTGGTCCAGTCGGCGAAAATCCGGTCCGGGCTGTCCTCGATCTTGAACTTCCTCTGCAGCGCGTTGCCGCCGCCGAGATGCACGCGACCGCCGCTCAGCATCGCGTGCCCGCCGATGTCGTAGTTCTCCTCGACCAGGACCACCGCCGCACCGTGGTCGCGCGCCGACACGGCGGCTGCGAGGCCAGCGGCTCCCGCGCCGATGACCACGACGTCAGTCGAAAGAGTCCATTCCATCCGGGAGGGTGCCTTGGCGGGAAACTTGGGGCGCGAAACTTCGAATTCGGGCCGCATCTTGACGACGCCGGCCTTGCGGTCAAGCCGGCTCGGCGCAGCGATCCGGCCAAAAACACATCGAGCGCGCCCGCCAAAGCCGGACGCGCTCGACAGTGGAATGGCCGGCGTCAGCCCTCGAAGCTACCCCGAGCCGTCGCCCGCCGCCGGTCCGAACAGCTCGTCCGGCCAACGAAGGTCAAACGGAATGAACTTCCACAGGTTCGGTGCCTCCGCGTCCATGCGCAGCGCATTGGCAGTGCCAGGGTCGGCCGGCCCGGCGACCGCATCGATATGTGTTGCGCCCTTCAGGATCAGAAAGAACAAGCAGGCAATCAATGCTGCCGCGGCAAGTCCCGCGGCGAGTATTCTCTCGGCATTGGTGATCATCGGGCAATCTCCTCTGATCAGCCCCTCCGGATTCCCTAGCCCTGTGGCTGGCGGAGCCCTGTGATGCGGGTCACAAAAATGCGGATTTGTGGGCTGCGGCTTTTTTGTGATGGCCGTGTATGATCGCGGCATGGAACAGTTCGCGCCGCGAGAAACCGGGAAAGACTCCGAAAGTGACGCCGAGCCGCACGCCGAGATCGCGCGCCTCGAGGCGCGCATCGAAGAGCTGGCGCTGCGGCTCGAGGGCTGCCGCAAATATGCGGCCGCGGCGCTCGCGGCGATGGGGCTCGGCGCGGTGCTGCTGGGTGCGGCGCTGACCGGCGTGATCCAGTTCGATGCGGTGACGGTGATGGCGTCCGGCGCGGCGGTGCTCGGCGGCATCGTGCTGTCCGGCTCCAACCGCAGCACCACGCGCGAGGTCGAGGCGGAGCTTGCCGAAGCGGAGGCCGAGCGCGCGGCGCTGATCGGCTCCATTGATCTTCGCGTGGTCGGCGAGCGGTCGCGCCTGCACTGAACGCACGAAGTTGGTGCGTGTCCCGGGCGCAGCGCAGCACGGTGCGAAGCGGAGTGGTGCGCTGCAGACCCGGGACCCGGTTTCTATCCGAGGCCGCCGAACCAAACCGGGGTTCCGGAATTGCGGTGCATCACTTCGCGGCGCTCGTGCTGCACCGCGTCCGGGACACGATCCCGGCGCGAAAGCGGGACCCAGAGATACAACGCCGACGTTTCAATTGAGTCGACCAGACTAATTCTCGCCCGCCCAGTCCAGGAACCGCGCCAGAATTTCCTCGAGCCGCGAGCGGTCGCCCGCGCCATGCCACGTGCCGGTGCTCAGCTGGCAATGCAGCCAGCGTTCAGCCTCGGGATGGCCCCGCTCGTCGACCGCTTCGGCGACGCGCTCGAAGCTCTGCGCGGCAAGCGCGGTGCCGGTGAGGTCGATCTTCACCCACCAGCCCGGGTTGTCGGTGCTCTGGATCGTGATGCCATACCAGTGCTCGCGCTCGCCGTTGCAGTGGCGGCTGTGCCAGTCGGAAAGCTTCGCAAGCAGGGAACTCATAGGCGTACAGACCCGGCGCTTTGCACTTGGTCGGACGGAACGCACGCCGGGTTCAGCGGAACAGACCCGAAGACCGTGGCGATTTTCCGGAATCCGATTTCGACTCAATGGCGTGCGGTGGCCAAGGTTCCGCTGCGCCGATGATGCAGCCGCGGCAAAGATCGAGCGTGTAGTTGTTCTGTTCCTGCCAAATCCGCCGCCGTCGTGCCCGGGCATAGCCGTCCTAAGCGCGGCGCCGCTTCGCTCGCCTATGACCCGAGCATCCATGAGATGGCGCGGCTGGGAGAAATCCTGCGAGTTGAAGTCGCTGCGGCTTGATCATGGATCGCCAGGCCTTCGCCGCGCCGAAGCGGCTTCGGCCGCGCAGGCGGGTCAAGCCCGGCGATGACGGCGGCGCGTGTGCACAAAGCGGGGTTATTCCGCTTTTTGATCCTTGAAATACGGCTCGACCTTGCCGGTGAGCTTGATCGTCAGCGGATTGCCGTGACGGTCCTTCGCCTTGCCGGCCTCGACGCGGATCCAGCCCTCGCTGATGCAGTACTCCTCGACGTTGGTCTTCTCCTTGCCGTTGAACCTGATGCCCACGTCGCGCTGGAGGATGTCCGCGTTGTAGTGCGGGCTGTTCGGGTTGACGGAGAGGCGGTCGGGAAATGCTTCGGCCATGGTGGTTCCGGCGTGGATTGCGATTCGCGCCCCTATAGCACCACGGCCTAAGCCGTCCAAACCGCGTCGGGGTTCTCCTCCGAAACCGGCTGCGTGGCGACCGCAATCGCGGCGTCGGCCTCGACCGCGATCGGCGTTGCCGTCATCACGTAGCCGGTTTTCCAGACCACGAGCTCGTATTGCCCCTTGGCGAGCCGGACCCGGGCGACGCCCGCGGCGTCGGTCGGCGCGCGGTAGGGGCCGAGCCGCACCAGGGCATCCGCAAGCGGCGCGCCGGAGGCCTCGACCGTCACCGTGAGCGTGTGCTCGGCGCGCGCCACGACATGGATGCTGAAGGCGGACGACGTGCTCTCGTGCGGCTCACTGGCGTTGCCGTCAAAGCGGGCGGTAAGCGTCAGCGCCGCCGGCTCCGCGGGTGCCTGCAGCGCGATTTCGGTCCAGTACAGCGCCTCGCTGCCCAGCCACGGCGCATGGCCGAGCGCGCCCGAGGCCACCACCGTGCCCGCGCCATCGTGCACCTCGACGCGCCCGCCGCCGAGCGGCACGCCGCCCGCCGACTTCACGCCGGCCTTCACCGAGAAGGTTTCGCCGGCAGGAACGGCAACCGGCACATCCCACACCGCGAGTCTCGCGGTGTGGCGCTGCTGCTCCTGCGCGCCTGCGTCCATCAGGCCGCGCTTTTCGCTGCGTGACGCCCGGCCAGACGGCCGAACACCAGGCAGCGGCCGAGGCCGTGCTGGGCGAAGCCGCCCTGGGTTTCGCCGGCGCTGTAGAGGCCCGGGATCACCTCGCCGCGGGTGTCGATCACCTGGCAGTCGGTGTTGGTGCGAAGCCCGGTGTTGGTGTCGTGCAGGATCGGCGTCGACCAGGCGGCGAAGAACGGCGGCTTCTCGATCTTGTGCATCGGCGTGGGCTTCTTGAAGTCCTTGTCGACGCCTTCGGCAACGAAGCCGTTGTAGCGCGCCACCGTGTCGGCCAGCGCCGCGCCCGGCATCGGCTGCTTCTGGTGCGGGTTCCTGATCTTGCCGGCGAGCTCGCTGAGCGTGTCGGCCTGGAAGAACCAGCCGTCGGGATCGACGTTCGGCGGCTTGGTGTTCCACTTCTCGCGCTCGGCCGCAGCCTGGTCGAAGATCGCCCAGATCGGCCCGCCGCCGTTGAGCTTGGTCTTGTCGCCGTGCCAGGCCATCGCCGCATTGAAGAACTTGAACGAGCCGTCGGCCTCGTTCCAGAACCGATTGCCGACCTGGTTGACCATGATCAGGTTCTGCCAGTCCTTGACGGTGAGTCCGGTCGCCTTGGCGATCGGGAACATGATGCTGTCGGGCTCGTAGACCAGGGTGGCGTAGCCCCAGCGGCAGCCGATGTGCCGTGTCTTGGTGATGGCAGCTCCAGCCTCGATGGTCTGCATGCCGGTCGCCCACAGCGATGCGCCGATATCCATCGCCGCGATCTCCCCCGAGGCGTTCTGGTCGGCATAGGGCATGCAGGCCTGCTGATATTCCTCGGTCAGCCGCGGGTCGAACATCCTGCGGAAGTTGACGTTGCCGGTGTGGCCGCCGGTGGCGATGATCACGCCCTTGGTCGCGCGCATGTTGATGGTGCGGTCGGGCGCCTGCACGACGATGCCCTGCACGCGGCCGCGGTTGTGGCTCTCGCGCACGATCGAGGTCATCTTGTGCTTGAGCAGGATCTGTGCGCCCTTCTTGCGCGCGCTTTCCGCGAGCCTGCGCACCAGCCCCGAGCCGTTGCGGTTTCGGTGCGGGGCGACCACCTCGCTCGGAATGTGCCATTCCTTGGTGACGAAGATGCGGTCCACCGTGGAGGCGTCCGGCGGCGTGATCGGCTTCTCGATGAACTCGACGCCGTTCTCGATCAGGAAATTGAAGGTGGTGACGTTCTCGTCGGCGAACGCCCGCACCAGGTCACGGTCGCTCAGCCGGCTTTCGCCGTGGTCGTGCCGCACCCAGTCGGCGAACACCTTGTCGGCGTCGTCCTTGATGTTGAACTTCTGCTGCAGGGCGTGGCCGCCGCCGAGCTGCACCCGCCCGCCGCTCAGCATGCCGCGGCCGCCGATGTCGAAATTCTCCTCGACCACGATCACCGAGGCGCCCGCGTCGCGCGCCGCAATCGCCGCCGGCAGGCCGGCCACGCCCGCGCCGATCACCACCACGTCCGCGGTCATGTCCCAGCGCATCGCGCCTTGCGCTGCGCTTTCGCTCGCGCCGAGGCCTGCGGCCACTGCGCCGGCCGCGCCCGTGGTCAGGAACGATCTCCGGTCCAGATCGATGTGAGCTGAGCCGAGATGCGCGGAGCCTTCGGCCGCGCGCCGTCGTTGGGCGTGCTTGTCCATGCGTGCCTCCCCCGGGGAATATGTTGCGTTTTGTTATTGTGGCATCATCTTGAAGCGGTTCCGGCCGGGGTCAAGGCGGTTTGCGGCAAAGCGGAGGTCAAAGGGCGTGCGGGGGGTCGGGCAAAGGCGGCCTTGCGTTTTCGTTGCGCTGGCCGCGACTTGCCTTGTATTCGCAGCCCCGCGGGCGGGGACGCTGCATGCCTGTGATGCGGTAACCGAGGAAGGCTGGCGCGTGATGGCAACCGTCGAGGTCGCCGACGTCAAGGATGGCGCGCCCTATCGCGCCGGCAGCGACTGGGTGCTCGACCGCACCACCACCACGCTGCCGTTCTGCAATTACATCACGCCGACCGGCGGCTACAGCCTGCGCTCCTACTCGCTCGACCCGGTGCACGCCACCGAGCGCGTCACGATCTGCCGCGGCGCGTCGCCGGTCGCGCCTTACGCCGGCCCATGCCCGCCGAAGTGATGGGAATGTCCTGCGGCAATCTCGCTCTGACCTCTTCCCGCTTGCGGGGAGAGGTCGGCGCGCCACCAGCGCGTTTACGCGCGTCTTCGACGCGCTATGGCGAGCCGGGTGAGGGGGACTCTCGGCGAGTCGGGCTCAACGAGAATCCCCCTCATCCCGACCCTCTGCCCGGCACCAGGGCGTTCACGCCCGTCTTCGACGGGCTATGCGGGGAGAGGGAGCGCACCGCCCGAGTCGCCAGATGAGCAGAACTGCAAAACACATCGTCGTCGTCGGCCAGGGCGCGGCCGGGTTGTCGGCTGCGCTGGCAGCGGCCGAGCTCGCGAAAGACAAAAATATCGATCTCGCCGTCACGCTGCTCGACAAGGCCCCCGAGCCCGAGGCCGGCGGCAACACGCGCTTCACGCCGGCCTATATGCGGATGGCCGCGGTCGATCGCGTCGAGCCCTCGTTCGTGCACGACATGCTGGAGGCGACCGCGCTCAAGGGCGATGAGGCCTATTTCGCGACGCTCGCCCACCTCGCCCCCGCGACCGTGCAGTGGATCGCGGCGCATGGCGTGCCGTTCCACCAGCCGGACTACTATCTCGCCAAGGGGCCGCCGCGGATCCAGCCGGTCGGCGGCGGCGCGACCATCCATCGCGAGCTCGCCCGCGCCGCGCGCGAGGCGGGG
>JAIESI010000112.1 GCA_019746135.1 Xanthobacteraceae bacterium | reverse complement strand
TCACTCCCGCGAATCAGTGGTCAACCCACGGAATCAGCGATCAAATCGCATCGCAAGAAGTGTGAATTGGACAGCCCACAAGCGGAGAGGGCGCAAATGCGACCACCCTACTCCGCCGCGACCGCCTGATCGGCGATGAACTGCGACAGATATTTTTTGCGAAGCTTCACATTCAGCCGGTACATCGCCTCGAACTCGGCTTCCGGGAACGAGTGCGTCGAGGGCCGCTGGAGAAGCGCCTCGGCCCAGGCCTTCACCCGCGGGAATTTCTCGATCACACCGAGCGGCTTGATGCGGTCGAGATAGTAGTAGCGCTGCAGGAACGGCGCATAGGCGGCGTCGACCAGCGAGTATTTCGCGCCATTGAAGAACGGGCCTTGCGCGCTTTGCGCCTTCAGCGCGCCCTCGAGCTTCTCGAACGCCTGCGGGATTTTCGCGATGTCGTCCTTGTACTCCGCCTCGTCCTCCGAATAGGCCTGACCCGTCACCATCTCGGAGAAGGTCGGCAGGAAGTCGGTCCAGGCGCGGTTGATCGCGCGCTGCACCGGATCCTCCGGATGCAGCCGCGGCGCGATGGTTTCGTCGAGGTATTCGTTGATCGCGTTCGATTCGAACAGCGACACCTTGTCGTCGATGCGGATCACCGGCACCTTCTTGTGCGGCGAAATCGCGAGGAACCAGTCGGGCCGGTTGTCGCGGTCGATGTGGCGGAACTCGAATTCGACGCCCTTCTCGCGCAGCACGATCGCCGCGCGCTGCACCCACGGGCAGGTCTTGAAGCTCACCAGAAGATACTTTGCCATGATGTCCTCGCTTTGACTGAGATCCGTAGCCCGCATGGAGCGAAGCGGAATGCGGGTTGCATGCTGCAAGTTCTGTCCCGGATTTCGCCATAGCGCGTCGAAGACGCGCGTAAACGCGCTTATGGCTCCATCCGGGCTACGAAGGTGTTCAGGCGGCCATTTCGTTCTTGGTCTCGAAATTCAGCTCAAGCTCGACGTTGTTGGGGTCGCGCAGAAAAATCTGCCAGCGGGTGCTGCCCGGCACCTGGTTGACGCGGTGCTGGATGCCCTTGGCAGCAAGATGCTGCTTCATCGCTTCGAAGCCGCGGCTGCCGAAAGCGACGTGATCGATCACGCCGGAATCCGGCCGCTGCTCCTTGTCCGTTCCCGAGATGTCGTTGATGTGCAGCACCGGATGGCTGCCACTGTAGAGCCAGGCGCCCGGGAAATTGAACGGCGGCCGCGGACCGTTCTTGAAGCCCAGCACATCCTCGTAGAACCGGATGGTCTCGGGAAGCCTGCGGGTCGAGATGTTGTAGTGATCGAGCACGCCGACGCTCATGGTCATCGGGCTTCTCCTTTGGCGTTTCTTTGGTGGAGAATAGTGCCAAAGTCCCCCGCTGTCATTCCGGGGCGCGGGCGAAGCCCGCGAGCCCGGAATCCAGAGCGAAGCGGCAGCTACGGCGGCTCTGGATTCCGGGTTCGCTCGCTACGCGAGCGCCCCGGAATGACCGGGGGAGAGTTGGAGGATCAAATGACGACACTTGTGATCGGCGCGGGGCTGATCGGCTCGCAGGTCGCGCGCATTCTGGCCGAACGCGGCGAACGGCCGGTGCTGATGGATGTCGCGGCGCAAACCACCGCCATCGGCCAGATCGTCGATCTTCCCAAGGTAACGCTGGTTCAGGGCGACATCCTGCGGCCGCTGTCGATCGTCGATGTGCTGCGCAGCCACGGCATCAGCCGCATCGCCCACACCGCCGCCAATCCGCTGCTGACGGTCGGCGCGCAGCGCGAGCCTTACGCGGCGATCAACCTCAACATCATGGGCACGGTGAACGTGCTGGAGGCCGCGCGCGTGACCGGCCTCAAGCGCGTCGTGGTGTCGTCGTCGAGCGTGCTCAACCATTACCTCGACGGCGGCGAGGACCAGGGCAACTTCGGCAAGGAGGAGGCATTCCCGCGGCCGACCACGTTTTATTCGGCAACCAAGCAGGCGGTCGAAAGCCTGGGGCTGAACTACGCGAAATGGTGCGGCATCGAGTTCGCTGGCCTGCGCTATGGGGCGGTGTTCGGCCCGTGGAGCGGCGCAGGCGGCGGCGGACCGTCGAACGTGATCCGCGAGGCGATGCGCAACGCGCTCGCGGGGAAGGAAGCGGCCGTGCCGCCTGGCGCCATGGAGTGGGTCTACTCCAAGGATGCCGCGCGCGGCACGGTGCTGGCGCTCGATGCGAAAGAACTGGGAAGCCGCGTGTTCAACATCACCATGGGCGCGATGACCACGCCGGCCGAGATGGCCGAGGCGATCCGGGCCGTGGTGCCGGGCGCGAAGGTGAAGTTCGAGGCGCCGGCGGGAACCGGTGTGTCGCTGTCGAACCGGGATCACCACGCCGATCTGGCACGGGCGAAGCGAACCCTTGGCTGGGAGCCCGAATTCAGGCTGCGGGAGGCGGTGAAAGATCTGGCGGAATGGATGCGGCGTCATCCCGCGTGACCTCGGGTTGATTGGAAGATCACAGCCCAGCAAGCAATCCAGAATAAAGACACGCGGGAGGACTCGGCGATGCCGATGAAACGAACGTCTGTTTTGATCTCGGCGATGGTTCACGCCGTCGGGCTGTGCCTCGGCATCGCAATCCCGTTTGGCATGCCGCAGGCGGCGCGGGCGCAGGACTGGCCGGCCAAGCCGGTCAAGATCGTCGTCGCCTTTGCGCCGGGAGGCACCGCCGACCTGTTCGCGCGCATGCTGGCCGCGTCAAATGTTTCAGCGGACATCGATTGCGTTCGACCGGTTCAGAGATAGGGGTGACGTTGCGATCCCACGCGGACGAAATGCTGCCAGTAGATGCGACCACCGGCATACGCGGCACGTGGCATGCCGACTGAGCGAATTGACATGGACCCCCAGCACGCTGATTGCAGGATGCCGCGAGAAGGCCCGCAAACCGGGCACAACCTCACGCTTGAAGAACGAATAAAGCCCAGCCGCCCGGTGTTCACGCTTTCGTGGATTTGGAGCGGCCGGCAACGGGACTACCATCCCGGCCGCTCGCGAATTCCAGAAAAGCACGAGTCATGTCCAAGAGGGAGGCGACACTATGAGTAAAGCGAAGGTCTTCATCGCAACCGCACTGGCGCTGGGCGTATCATCCAGCGTCACCGCACAACAGCCCACACCGCCGCCGCAGCCACAGGCGCCGAACATGTCGTTCTTCGTCACCGGCGCAGGCCCCGGCAAGGGCGCCGATCTCGGCGGCATCGAGGGCGCCGACCGGCATTGCCAGACGCTGGCGGAGCGACACGGCGCAGGCGGCAAAACCTGGCGCGCCTATCTCAGCACGCAGCCCGCCGACGGCAAGCCCGCGATCAACGCGCGCGACCGCATCGGCAACGGTCCGTGGCAGAACTTCAAGGGCACGGTCGTCGCGGCCAATCTCGACGAACTGCACAGCGACAACAACAAGCTCGGCTTCGACAACTCGCTGTCCGAGCGCGGCCAGATCATCCCCGGCGTTGGCTTTGCGCCGAACCGGCACGACGTGCTGACCGGCACGACGATGGAAGGCCGTGCCTTCCCGGCCGGCGACGACCGCACCTGCCGCAACTGGACCAGCAGCACCCAGGGCGCGGCGATGGTCGGCCATATCGACAAGAAGGGCCTGCGCGACGACCCGCCGTCGAAGTCGTGGAACTCGTCGCATCCCTCGCGCGGACCGGATGGCGGATGCAGCCAGGCGGACCTGCGCGGCACGGGCGGAGACGGGCTGTTCTATTGCTTCGCCAGCAACTAGAGGGCGGCAAGCTACTTGCTACTCATGAGGGCCGGGCCAGTCCGTCCGGCCCTCTTTAGTTGTGCACGCAGCACGCAACGGACGTCATCACGAATGCGGCCGCTGCGGTGGACTGAGCGCCCTGCGAACGGCCACCGGATCACGAGCGATGACTGTGAGATAGGCGCGCGCCGCCTGATCGGGCACGACGCGGCCCTGCTCCCAGTCGCGCAGGGTGCCGAGTGGGATGTGCTAGCGCGTTGAAAAGTCTTCCTGACTGATGCCGAGCGCGCGGCGAATGATCTTCACCTGCGGTGTGCGCTTCATGCGGCCAAGATCGGCGGGAGTCAGAGGCCGGTTGTCGCGGTCTGCGTTGGCGGCGGTCTCGATCTGCTTTGGCGTCATCGGACGCAAGGGCCGCCTGGTCGTTTTCGACGAAATACTCATCTTGCTCATGCCTGGTTGCCTGACGTGCGGAGATGATCCGGACTCGACCGTTCCTTTCGGTATAGACGACGGTGAGCAACGTGCCTTCCGCCATGCCGGTCAGGATGAAGCGGTCCTCGCCGTAATCTTCACGGTCATCCAGCCGTTCGATGGCGAACGGGGTCCTCGAAGACCTGGGATGCGGTCTCAAAACTCACACCGTTCTGGGCGTAGTTTTCGGCGGCCTTGGCTTCATCCCATTCAAGTTCGGTGCTAGATGCGGATTATCAGTAGCAAGTCAATATCCAACAGCCGCAGGCGGCCACGCAATAACCCACGTCAATCGCAGCGAGCGGCAGCAGGTTAAACCCGGATGCCGCGTCGTTCCATCCTACGCTCACGAAAGACCGCAGCGGAACACATGCGATCGGGGCCGGGCTGACAGGTCCGGCCCCGACGTTTTTCCGGTGCCGCCTTGTGGTAGATTGCGGTGAAGCTTGAATGGAGCAGGCAACGGCATGGACGCCACCACAAAGCCCAAACGAAAAACCAGCGCCGCCGCCTCGCCCAAGAAGCCCGCCTACCCCGACCTGCACGACCACGTCCGCGCGCTGGAGAAGGCCGGCCAGTTGATCCGCGTCGACCGCGCGATCAACAAGGACACCGAGATGCACCCCTTGGTGCGCTGGCAGTTCCGCGGCGGCATCGAGGAGAAGGACCGCAAGGCATTCCTGTTCACCAACGTCACCGACTCAAAGGGCCGCAAGTACGACATCCCGGTGCTGGTCGGCGGGCTCGCGGCGAACCGCGAGATCTACCGCATCGGCATCGGCTGCGAGTTCGACCAGATCGACGCGCGCTGGGTGAAGGCGGCGCAGAACCCGCTGCCGCCGCGCATCGTCACCAACGCGCCGTGCCACGAGATCGTCATCACCGGCAAGGAACTCGACAAGCCGGGCAAGGGACTCGACGGCATTCCTTTGCCGATCTCAACGCCGGGCTGGGACGTCGCGCCCTACGCCACGCTGTCGCAATACATCACCAAAGACCCGGACACCGGCGTGCAGAACATGGGCAACTACCGCGGCCAGGTGAAGGCGCGGCGGCGGCTCGGCATGAACCCGTCGCTGGAGCTGCGGCCCGGCATCTACAACCACTGGGAAAAGCTTCGTAACCGCGGCTTCAAGAAGCTGCCCTGCGCGGTGGTGCTCGGCGCGCCGCCCGCCATCACCTTCGCCTCGGTGCAGAAGCTGCCCGAGACGCTCGACGAGATCCACGTGGCAGGCGCGCTGGTCGGCACGCCGATCAATGTGGTGAAGGCGAAGACCGTCGATCTCCTCGTGCCGGCCGAGGCCGAGATCGTCATCGAGGGCTTCATCGACACCGAGTATCTCGAGCCCGAGGCGCCGTTCGGCGAATCGCACGGCCACGTCAACCTGCAGGAGTTCAACGCCTTTATGGACGTCACCGCCATCACGCGGCGGAAGGACGCGATCCTCACCTCGATCATCTCGCAGGTGACGCCGTCGGAATCGAGCCTGATCAAGCTGATCGGCATGGAGCCGCTGTTCCTGAACTTCCTGCGCAACACGCTCGGCATCAGGGGCGTCAAGCGCGTGTCGATGCACGAGCCGCTGACCAACATCAGAAAGGTGATCGCGCTGATCTGCGAACGCGACATGCCGACGACGGAAGTCTGGCGGGCGATGTATGGCGCCGCCGTTCTGCATCGTGCGGCGGGCAAGTTCGTCATCGCCATCAACGACGACATCGACCCGACCAACGCCGATGCGCTGCTTTGGGCGATGTCGTATCGCGCCAATGCGAGCCTCGACATCCATATCCTGCCGCACCGCGACCAGGGACACGGCCCGCGCAGCCTGCGCAACGGCGGCCAGGACGCCTCGGTGCTGATCGATGCGACGCTGAAGGAGGACTTCCCGCCGATCTCGCTGCCGAAGCGCGAATACATGGAGCGCGCGAAGAAAATCTGGGACGAGCTCGGCCTGCCGAAGCTCAAGCCGGAGTCGCCGTGGTTCGGCTATTCGCTCGGCGAGTGGGGCCAGGAGTTCGACGCCATGGCGGAGCGCGCGGTGCGCGGCGACTACCTCGAAAATGCCGAGATGCTGGAGCGGCGGCGACGGAGCGACGTCGGCATGAACACCGAGGTGCGCCGCGTCGACGAGAGCGCGCCGCCGAAATCGCCGGGCAAGCCGCGACGTTAGATAGTTACCGGATCGTTGCGGCAGCGCGGTAACCCTTCGTTAGCCTTAGAAAATCCTTGACCCGATCGCTCAACTTCCACATCCTCTTTTGCGGCGGTGGGTTGAGGGGGTTGCGTATGAGTGTTGTGTGCTACCGGTGCCCCAAGACGGGCGAAGAAGTCACGACGGCCATCGAAACCAGCAAGGACACTCTCGTCAAAATGCGGGCGATGGACCTGACGATGTGGGTGTGGTGCCCGCATTGCATGGCCGGACACCAGATCAAGCCGGCCGACGCCAGTCTCGAAGACGAGATCAAGACCACGATCAGCCCGGCGCTGGCCGACAGCTGATGGAAAATCGGCGGCCGAGGGCCGCCGCGATGCCAGCAATGTGACTGCGCGGATTTTGCGCCACGGCCTATGTTTATGACCGGCCGGTGGCGGACTTGCCACGGCGTTGCCACGGTTCGGGATTGTTCTGGGCCGCGGAAGGGGTGGGCCTTTGCGTATCAGCATGGCTTTGGCCTGCGCGTTGGTTGCGGTTGCCGCGGCGGATGCGACGGCTGGCGGTATGGCCGGATGCAACCCGGAGGCGGCTGGCCCGGCGGCGGTGCGTTCCGTTGCCGATGGCCGCACGCTGACGTTGACGGATGGCCGCGACGTGCGGCTCGCGGGCATCGAGGTTCCTGACGAGCAAGACGCGGCGGCGCGGGCGGCGCTGGAGAAGCTTGTGCCCGGGCCGGACGTGCGGCTGCTGAAGATGGGCCCGGACACCGACCGCTACGGCCGGTTCGTCGGCGGGATCGCGGGCCCGGACGGCAAGCCGATCCAGTTGGAATTGCTCAATAAAGGGCACGCGCTGGTGGCGGGACAAGGGGGCCACGCCGGATGTGCTGCCGCTTTTTTGAGCGCGGAAAAGACGGCCCGGTCGGCTGGCGCCGGCCTCTGGGGAACAGCATATTACGCGGCGAAGGACGCTGGCGATCCCAAGGCTATCCTGGCGCTTCGCGGCCGTTTCGCCGTGGTCGAGGGGAACGTGCTGTCGGTCCGCGAAAGCGGCGGCACGATCTACGTCAACTTCGGGCGGCGGTGGACGGAAGACTTCACCGTCACCGCGCTGAAACGCAGCGAGCGCACGTTTGCGGACGCAGGCCTGCCGCTCAAGAAGCTGGAAGGCCGGCGTGTTAGGATCAGAGGCACGGTCGAGGAGCGGGGCGGCCCGTGGATCGAGGCGATGCACCCTGCGCAGATCGAGGTTGTGGAGCAGAAGTGACGGCGCTTTGGCCACATTCTCCGTCATGGCCGACGCGGCGGGCGGCCGGCAAGCGGCGCCCTGAGCGCGCGAGCGGGCTTGCGTTCGCGGCGCTCGGCGCCCTGAGCCTTGCGCTTGCCGCCTGCTCCACCGCGCGCATTCCGACGGTGCAGGCGCCGTCGGCGCCCGCCGTCCGCCAGCAGGCCGAGCTCGCGCCCGGCGAGGCGCGCGAGCACATGCGCATCCTCGCCGCTTACGGCGGGCAGTACGACAGCCCGCAAATCCAGACGATGCTCGACAAGACCGTCGACCGGCTGGTCGCCGCCTCGGAGCGGCCGGACCTGCGCTACCAGGTGACGATGCTGAACTCGCCCGCGGTCAACGCCTTCGCGCTGCCGAACGGCCAGCTCTATGTCACGCGCGGGCTGATCGCGCTCGCCAACGATCAGTCGGAAGTGGCCTCGGTGATGGCGCACGAGATGGCGCACGTGATCGCCCGCCATGCCGCAATCCGCGAGGACCAGGCGCGGCAGGCAGCCCTGGTCAACCGCGTCGCGAACGACCTGCTGAGCGACCCGCAGCTTGGGGCGCTGGCGCTTGCCAAGTCGAAGATCGCGCTCGCCAACTTCTCCCGCGCCCAGGAGTTCGAGGCCGACGGCATCGGCGTCGGCATCTCGGCGCGCGCCGGTTACGACCCCTATGGCGCCGAGCGTTTCCTCACCTCGATGGGGCATAACGCGCAGCTTCGCGCGCAGCGCGCGATCGACCCGCGCGCGCCGGACTTCCTGTCGTCGCATCCGGCCACGCCCGAGCGCGTGACCAACGCGGTTGCCAATGCGCGGCAGTACACCGGACCAGGCGCGGGGGCGCGCGACAAGGCGGATTATCTCGGCCTGCTCAACGGCATGGTCTACGGCGAGGATCCGAGCGAGGGCTTCGTGCGCGGCCGCAAGTTCCTGCATCCCAAGCTGGGCTTCACCTTCACCGCGCCGGAAGGCTTCACGCTCGACAACTCGGCGCAGGCGGTGTTCGGCGTGAAGGAGGGCGGCGCGCAGGCGCTGCGGCTCGACGTGGTGCGGGTGCCGGCCGAGCAGACGCTGCCGGAATATCTGATGTCCGGCTGGATCGAAAACATCGACGCGAAAAGCGTCGAGGAGCAGACGGTGTCGGGTTTCCCCGCGGCGACCGCGACCGCGAACGGCGACCAGTGGACGTTCCGGCTCTATGTGGTGCGCTTCGGCAGCGAGGTCTATCGCGTGATCTTCGCGGCGAAGAAGCGGACCGACGCGGTGGACAAGAGCTTTCGCGACTCGCTGCACACGTTCCGCCGCATGACGGTGGCGGAGATGGCGCACGCGCAGCCGCTGCGGCTGAAGGTGGTCCAGGTGAAGGCCGGGGATACGGTGGACAAGGTCGCCAGGCGGATGGCGGTAAGCGACCGGCATGTGGAGCGGTTCCGGGTGCTCAACGGGCTTGCCGAGAAGGACCGTGTGAAGCCGGGAGACTATATGAAAGTGGTGGTGGAATAGCCGCGCTCCCGCGCGCCTCTGTTGACGGCGCGCAGGCCTGTGACGCTTCACGTCGTCGCCGATTTGGAACTTGCTGCCATCTCGCTTCGAGCCTGTCGTGAATTAAGGCAGGAGGCCGCGCGGAACGATGCGTCGGATGACACGTTGCCCTTGCGAAGGGGGGCGCGTACATGCCGCTTGAATCCCGCCAAGAGTCCCGCATGGAACACCGCTGCGAGCGCTGCGGGGGCGCAACGAACTTTACCGCGCAGGTGTCGCCACTCGGCAACGAGCCCGGCGTCCGTATATTCCATTGCCCGGCATGCACTTGCTTTACGGTCGTCGAATGGGCTGGCGGACATCGCGAAACCCATCCGTAAGCCGAACGCGTGCGATCGGAAATCTGTTTGGCGCGCCCGCCGAACGATTTTTCTGAAACCGGCGATCCTTGCGGAACGCCGCCTCCGCCCGCTGGTTGATCGGATGCCACCGCCAGCAATGACGGAGCACGGCGGGAAAAATCCAGAAATGGACAGTCGCCGGTTTGGCCCCATCCAGCCTGAAAACCTGGATGGGGTCTAAAATTCGGCAGAGTTCCATGAGACCACCAACAACGAACGAAGCCGTCGATCCGGAGATGCATCACGCCTCGCAGCAGCCATCGCTGCTCAGCGCCACGATCGCGCGCGCGGGTTTCATCCGGTTTTCGAGAGCAGGAGCGCCGACATGGTTCGCGACCTGAGGCCGAAGGGACAGCGGGGTGAACGGAAAACCGAGGACCAGATGGCGCTCGAGAAGCTCGGCGGCGTCAAAGGCTCGCCCGAGTTGCCGCCCGCGCCGCTGACCAAGCAGGAGGCCGAGCAGATCCCGCCGAACGACGACCCGGGTCATGTGGCGTAGCGCCGTCGCCGACTTCGGCGGCGTCTTGCGTTACAATGCCGGGATCGATTCCCCTGCCGGTGCGTTGAAACCGCGCCCGGGAGTGAACTCCTGCTTGCCAGAGGAGCGTTTCATGGATCGATTTTCGCCGGATACCGTGGAAAGGCTTTCGGGCGCGCTTGGCGCGGCCGTCCTCAAGGTCTGGGGCCAGCTCCCGCACGAGTTCCAGCACCGCATCTTCGAGGAGGCGGTGGTCGCGAGCGGCGAAGACATCAGGATCGGTCTCGCGCAACTGCTGCACGCGAAGCATCCGCGCACCTCGGCGGCGCTGTCGAGCCGGGCGCTGCTGGAACCGGACAGCCTGGGCGGGTGATGCGTCCTACTGCGGCTTCACACCGACGTCCTGGATCACCTTCGCCCAGTTGCCGATGTCGCGCTGCACCAGATCGGCAAACTCGCCGGCCCCGGCCGGTGACGGCTCGAGCCCGATCCTGAGCAGCTGGTCGCGCACCTCCGGGCTCTTCGCCGCGTCGAGGAGATCGGCCTCGAGCTTGCGCACGATATCGGCCGGAACGTTGGCCGGCAGGAACACGCCCATCCACGGAACCAGGTCGAATTCCTTGTAGCCGAACTCCGAGACCGTCGGCAGGTTCGGCTGCGAAACGGGTCTCCGCTTCGACATCGCGACGAGCGCTTTGACCTTCCCCGCTTCGATGAGCTGCGTGGCGCCGCCGAGCGCGCCGACCGTGACCTGGATTTCGCCGCCGAGAAGTCCGGTATAGACCGGCGGCGAGCTCCGATAAGGAACGGCCAGCAGGTCGATGCCCGCCTCGCGCTTGAACCATTCCATCGTCAGGTAATGCGGCGCACCGACGCCGACATGGCCGTAGCTGAGCTTCGTCGTGTTGGTTTTGGCGTATTCGACGAATTCCTTGAGCGTGCTGACCGGCAATGGCGCCGCGACGATCAGCGCGAAAGGCAGTTCCGCAAGCTTGGTGACCGGCGACAGGTCGCGTTTGGCGTCGTAGCGGCGCGCCGGTGACAGCGTCTCGTTGATCGACAAGGCGTTGGACAGGATCGCGATGGTGTAGCCGTCCGGCGCCGAGCGCGCGAGGAATTCGGTCGCGATCATTTCGGAGGCGCCGGGCTTGTTGTCGATCACCACCGGCTGGCCCCACACCTTCGACAAGTGCGCGGCCACCGCGCGCGCGATCAGATCCGAGCTGCCGCCGGCGAGATTGGGCACGACGAACGTGACCTGACGCGAGGGGAAGGACTGGGCGGGCGCGGCTTGCGGCGCAACCAAGGCGGCAAGAGCGAATGCGAGCAGGCTGGACCGGAATCGCAATCGTGACCGCATCGGAAATTGCCCCCAGCGTCATCGGGCCTTTGAACCGGCCCTGACGCCGATCCTATCTCAGCTCAGCTCGCCTCGCACCTTCTCTGCGCCCTGGACCATGGCCTGCAACTTGCCGAACGCCGTGTCGCGGCCGAGATACTTCATGCCGCAATCGGGTGCGACCACGAGCTTTTTCGCATCGACATGCTCGAGCGCGGCACGGATACGGCCCGCGACCGCCTCCGCGGTCTCGACCGCGGGATCGCCAAGGTCGATCACGCCGAGCATGATGGTCTTGCCCGAAAGGTCCTTCAGCATGCCGAGATCGAGCCGGGGCTGCGCCGCTTCGATGGAAATCTGGTCGGCCGCGCAATCGGCGAGTTGCGGCAGAAACGAATAGCCGGACGGCTTCTGGCCCGCGATCACCGCGGCATAGCCGAAGCACAGGTGCACCACGGTCGTGGTCTTCAGGCCCTCGAGCGCACGGTTGAGCGCGCGCACGGCGATGCGCTTCGCCGCCTCCGGATCGTTGCGCAGCCACGGATCGTCGAGCTGGATCACGTCGGCACCGGCGGCTTCGAGGTCCTTCACCTCCTCGTTCACCGCGGCGGCGAAGTCCATCACCATCTCGTCCAGGTCCTTGTAGAACTCGTTCTTGGCCTGCTGCGCCATGGTGAACGGGCCGGGCAAGGTGATCTTCGCCTGGCGCGCCGTGTGCTTGCGCAAGAACTTCATGTCCTCGACCTCGACCGGGCCGCGGCGTTTGACCCGGCCGACCACGCGCGGCACGCTGACCGAGCGGCCGGCGCGGTTGGTGATCACCGCGGGATTGTCGTTGTCGATGCCGTCGAGCGCGGTGGCGAAGCGGTTGGAGTAGCTCTCGCGCCGCATCTCGCCGTCGGTGACGATGTCGATGCCGGCGCGCTCCATGTCGCGGATCGCGAGCACGGTGGCGTCGTCCTGCGCCTCCCCCAGATACGGCTCCTTCACGCGCCACAATTCATGCATCCGCACCCGCGGCACGCCGGTCTTGAGCAAGGCGCGGTCGACCAGCCAGTCCGGCTGTGGGTAGCTGCCCACCACGGTTGTCGGCAAAAGACGTTCAGCCATTCGTTTTCACGCTCCCGGCACGCGGCGCGCCGTATTGATCGGGCGTCGTCACATCATGCATCCTTTGTCCCAAGGCGCAAAAGCGCCGTCAACAACGCCATCCGGGAGGAACAGCAATGCGGACACGCAGGCAGGTCGTCGGAGCGCTCGGCGCGTCCGCACTGATGGGATGGGGCGCGCGCGGCGCGTTCGCGCAGCAGACGGTGGACGGCTGGCCGCAGCGCGCGGTGCGGGTGATCTCGCCGACCGCGACCGGCGGCCCGGGACAGAACTTCCGCTTCTACGCCGATCATCTCAAGGACACGTTCGGCCAGAGCTTCGTGCTGGAGAACATGCCGGGCGGCTCGGGTTCGGTCGGCTGCATGACGGTGGCGCGCGCGGCGGCCGACGGGCAGACGCTGCTGCTCGCCTCCAACAGCCACATCGTGCTGGCGCCGCTCGTCATCAGCGGCTCGCCGGTGAACGTGAAGCGCGACTTCGTGCCGATCGCGCTGATGTTCACCTTCCCGTTCCTGCTGGTGGTCAACCCCGATCTCGGCGTGAAGACGCTGAAGGAGTTCGTCGACTACGCCAAGGCGCGGCCGGGCCAGCTCAACTGGGGCTCGCCCGGCGTCGGCACCGGCGGACATCTGGTGACCGAGGTGCTGCTCAAGCGCACCGGCGTCACCGGCCAGCACATCCCCTACCCCGGCACGACGCAGCAGCTTCTCGCCGCCGCGGCCGGCACCCTGCAGTTCACCTTCGACACGCCCGGCAACTCCAAGGGCGTGCGCGACGCCGGCAAGGTGATCGCGCTGGCGGTGACCGGCACCAAGCGCTCGAGCTCGGCGCCGGAGGTGCCGACGTTCAAGGAGCTCGGCTACGAGGGCTTCGACGACCTGCACGTCGCCAACGGGCTGCTCGCGCCGGTGGGAACTCCGGACAGGATCGTGCGTGCGCTGAACCGCGAGATGGTCAAGCTCAACACATCGGGTACGATCCGCGACCGGCTGGTCGAGGCGTCGTATGATCCGGGCGCGCTCGCGCCCGAGCAATACGGCGCGATGATCGACCGCGAGCTGAAGCAATGGGGCGACGTGGTGCGCGAGACCGGGGTGCAGATCAAGAGCTAGTCCCGTTGTCATTCCGGGGCACGCCGAAGGCGTGAACCCGGAATCCAGACAAACAAGGGATGCCTTCTGAACTGGATCCCGGGTTCGCGCCCATATCGCGTCGAAGACGCGCGTCAACGCGCTGATGGGCGCGCCCCGGGATGACAAACTGAGAGAGCCAACGTGGAACTGCCGAAAACCAACTTCTTCCCGCCGTTCAACATCACGCGGGCGAGCCATCTGGTGTTCACCGCGCGCGACATCGCCGCAAGCCGCGACTTCTACACCGAGGTGATCGGGCTGATCGTCACCGACGAGACCGCCGACACGCTCTGGCTGCGCGGCGTCGAGGAGCGCTGCCATCACAGCCTCACGCTCAAGCGCACCGACGGCCAGCCGATGTGCGAGCGCATAGGCTTCCGGGTGTTCATGGACGAGGACCTGGACAAGGCCACGGCGCATTTCGACAAGACCGGCATCCGGTACCGGTTCGTCGAGGTGCCGCACCAGGGCCGGACGCTGCATTTCAACGACCCGGCCGGCACGCCGGTCGAGCTTTGCGCGACCATGCCCGTGGTGCCGCGCATGCACACCAAGAAGCACCTGCACCGGGGCGCCGCCGCGCTGCGGATGGACCATTATCAGGTGCTGGTGCCGGACGTGATGGCGAATGCCAGGTTCTACATGGACCTCGGCTTTCGCATCTCCGACTACATCGTGGTCGAGAGCGCCGGCAAGGTCGTCGGCACGTTCCTGCATCGCAAGGGCAATCCGTGGGACATCGTGTTCCTCACGCGCACGGGCCCGCGCTTCCACCATGGCGGCTACGTGGTGGAATCGTTCAACGACATCGTCCGTGCCTGCGACATGGCCGGCAATCTCGGCTTCAAGAACCGGCTCGAGCACGGGCCGGGACGGCACGGGCACCAGCACTCCTACTATGCCTACCTGCGCGACCCGGACGGCCACCGCACCGAGCTGCTCCTGCCCGGCATCCAGATCATCGACATCGACGACGAGCCGGTGGCGTGTCCGGTGCAGCCGGGCGTCAACAGCAACCTCTGGGGGCTGCCGGCGCCAAAGAGCTGGGTGGAGGAAGCGACGAGCTTTGCCCATGTGCCGGTGGTGGCGGGCCCCGACGGCGTGCCGATGACGGCGGAGCGGTTCCTGGCGGAGAAGAAGCCCGACGCGGTGATGGGCTGACCCTGCGGCCATCGGAGGTCGGTGCGCACAACCGGACCCCCACCCCGACCCGCCCCCTTTAAGGGCCCTTTCAGGGGGGAGGGAGCGCACCACCCGAACTGCTACAAACGCGTTCGCTGCCGCCGCATTCTTCTCGTTTGGCATTCAGCCATGAGTTCGCGATCCCTGGTTTTGGTCTCGGGCGCCCGGGCCGGCCCGCTTCCCTTTTTTCCGTCCCTCTCGAAAGAGGCGATGGAGCGCCGGGAGGCGCCACCGGCGGATCGCCGCCGGTTGGCGAACCCAAATCCGGGGTCCGCCGCGCGCCACGGCAGGTCCCCTGTTACCAGGGGTTGCCGCTTCGGGCGCGCTGGCCCAGTGACGTAGGGCCCGGCGCCTCCCGGCGCTCCAACGCGATGCCGTTGTCGGGCACCGCATTCTGCTCCCGCTTCGGACGCCGCGATCGACGGCGGCCTTTTGAGAACAAAACGAGAACTCTAATAGCACCTGTGGTTTCGGAGTCAACCCACGCAAAATTGGGCAGTTGCACTCGTGGCGTGAGGTGCGGCGTGTTAGCTGCCTCGGACGTCAATGTACACGCCCCACGCTATTGCAAGGTTCGCGCTCGCTCTCGATGGCGAACCAAACGACGGCGGTGCTCGTCAGTCAGGGAAATCGGGGAATTCCAGCGGAGCTCCGCGCGCGCTTGCTCGCTAAGACCTTGCGAGAATTGTGGCGTCCCGTCGTCATCGAAGGTAACGAGTGCGCGGTCGAATGCGGCGTCCCACAGCGCCGACAGGATAAGTCCGTTGTGGATGTCGAGGCACTCGGCATCGGTTTCGAAATATTTCTTATTCCGCAGCGATCACGATCCTGTTCAGATTCATTAGTCCGTTGACTTGCGGCGCAAAAGCGTCTTTGGCAGACGGCGCCACCCCGAGTCCAGCTTGATTGCCGACCAGCTCCTCATACGATGTAGGTCTTCATGTCGGCCCATAGCTCTCACCCCCACAAACACGACAACGGCGCCGCCGCCAACCTGTCGCCGAACGGCACGATATCCGTACTGTCATAGAGCACGACGCCATAGGCGAAGCGGTCCTTGCACGCCTCGGCGAGGGTCCGGAGCCCTGCGAAATCGGCCGACTTCACCGTCGCGGCTGCCTTGACCTCGATCCCTACGATCATGCCGTCATCGCGTTCCAGCACGATGTCCACCTCGTGCATCTGCTGGTCGCGGAAATGATATGGCGTCAGTCGCAGGTCGGATGCAGTCATGAGCTTCAGGACTTCGGAGAACACGAAGGTTTCCAGAACCGCGCCAAAAACGTCGCGGTCCGCTTTTACCCGATCGAAGCTCAGTCCGCGAGCCGCGGCGAGGAGGCCGGAATCGAGAAAATGCAGCTTTGGCGTCTTGGCGATCCGCTTCAACGCATTCGTGTACCAAGGCTGCAATGTCGAGACGAGGAAGACCTGCTCCAGTAACGCGACATAGCGCTGTCCGGTCTTATGGCTGACGTTGATGCTGGAGCCGAACTGCGAGTAGTTGACCAACTGCCCCGAATGCTCAGCCAGGAGTCGGACGAATCTCGGGAGCTCCGTCAGCTTCTCGATCTCGGCTATGTCTCTCAGGTCGCGCGTCAGAACCGACGTCAGATAGGACCGCGCCCAGTCCTGCCGCCGACGTTCGCTTTCACGGCTGATCGCCTCGGGAAAGCCCCCGAGCAGCACGCGCCGGACAAGGCCATCGCCGACGATCGCCTCCGGGTCCCCCTGAAGCTTCCCCGCAAACAAGCGTTCCAGGAAGGTCGGCGCCCGGGCCTTTATTTCAGCCTGAGCCAGCGGCAGCAGGCGGATGGTTTCCATCCGCCCGGCCAAGCTGTCGGCGATTCGTGGCAAAGTGAGCACATTGGCAGAACCGGTCAGCAGAAAGCGGCCGGGGCGATAATCCTCGTCCACCGTCTTCTTGATCGCCAGCAGCAGGTCGGGCGCGCGCTGGATCTCATCGATGATGGCCCGATCCAGGCCACGAATGAAACCCGCCGGGTCGGATTGGGCCGCATCGACGACAGTCTGATCATCCAGCGTGACGTAGGCTCGATCCGCTTCTCCCATCTTTCGGACCAGTGTGGTCTTGCCGGCCCGACGCGGGCCTACGATCAATACCACTGGGGTATCCGAAAGGGCTTCCTCCGCCCGGTGCTCCACGAACCGCTGATACATGCCGTTTCCGAGCCCCTGACAGTTGGGACTATAAGGCATGATAATTGGAAGTCACTCATCTGTAGATTGGAAGCCGTGGAGCTGCGATCCGGAAATGGGAAAGGAAGGCTTTCCGCTGTGCCAAGCCGAGTTCTCGGCGGTGCGGTTTGTTGCGCCGGCCAGAACCGAACGAACAAGTCCCGAACGTCTCCTGCTAGTGGATCGAGGTCAGGACAAAGTCGCGAGGGCGAGCTGCAGATATTCGGTCTGCGGCATGGCCTTGAAACGCTCGAAGCCGACCTCTGCCACAACGCGTCGAGAGTCGGGGTTTTGCAGGAGCCGCACGCAGGTTTCGGCGAGCGCCGCGTAGGGCGCAAAGGCGATGCCGGCTCCGAACTGATTTTCGAACGCCGCGTCCGAGCCGGTCTCCGACACCACGCACTTGCGATTGGCCAGCAGAGACGACACGCGGACGATCTCGAACAAGCGCGCGTCGTAGAAGTGCACGTTCAGGATGATCTTCGCGCGCGCGACGAAGGCGTCGCGCTCGGCACCATAGAGATTGAACAAGTATCTCAACCTCCTCGAAGCATCTCTCACCGGAACGCTCACCAAAGACCCGCCGCAGGACCCCTGGGCCGGCAACGCCTATAACCCGGCGTTGCGCGCGCTCGGCCGCGACTGGCCGGCGCTGGCGCAGACCATGATCAGCACCGCGCGGATGCGAAACCTGCGCGGCGCCTGCGAGACCGTGATCCGCGACGAGGTGCCCGGGCGATTTCATCGAGACCGGCGTGTGGCGCGGCGGCGCCTGCATCTTCATGAAGGGCATCATCGAGGCCTATGGCGAGCGCGCGCGCCGCGTGTTCGTCGCCGACAGCTTCCAGGGCCTGCCCAAGCCCGACGCAGCGAATTGCGCAGCCGACACCGGCGACGTGCACCACACCTACGCGCAGCTTGCGGTGTCGCGGCAGGACGTCGAGGACAACTTCCGGAGCTATCAGCTGCTCGACGACCGTGTGGTGTTCCTCGAAGGCTGGTTCAAGGACACGCTGCATCTCGCGCCGATCGACAAGCTCGCGGTCTGCCGGGTCGACGGCGACATGTACGAGTCGACGATCCAGGCGCTGACCGCGCTCTATCACAAGCTGCAGCCGGGCGGATTTCTGATCGTCGACGATTGTTTTCTGGCGCCCTGCGCCCAGGCGGTGAACGAGTTTCGCGCGCGGCACGGCATCGTCGAGCCGATCCTGCCGATCGACGGCATGGGCGCGTACTGGCGGCGGAGCCTCTAGGGTCTGATTCAACTTCGTTGAATCAGACCCGTCGCTCCTTCTTCTGTTTGGGCATGAACGGCGCGAGCCCGTCGAAGTCTAGTCGCGAAGCGGAATGTCGAGATTGCCTTACTGCCGACGCGCGCCGGCGCGCGCAGCTTTGCAACGAAAGAAGGCTCGGCGCAGCATTCAATGAAGCAAACGTGCTGCTGATGTTATAGGCGTCGAGGGAAAGGGCGCGAAGTCGGCCGGCTCGAAGAACACCGGCTGGCGCCGGTTGCCGCGCCGGGTGACGTGGTGAGGAAGGCCTGGAACGACAATGCGGCCGATACGCGCCATGAATGCATGGAGATCACGGCGGAGTTAATCGTGCAATTGGTGTCACCGTAATACCTATACGCACAAATAGCTCGCAGACCTCGCTCAAACACCTTTTCTTTCATTTTGTTTTTCAATCGACATCAACGAACAAATCAGCCCTGCGACGGCTCCGGAAACTCCGAACCCAGCAACTCCCCAGTCAACTCGCTGAAGATACACCAGCAGGACGCAGAAGACGCCAGCATATCCCGCCACCGCAGTTGCAGCCGCTCGTTTGAAATCCCCGAGTTTGTCCGACAGCCAGTAATCGACAGCAAAAGCCACCAAGGCTGGCGCCACTCCGAATAGATAGACGATGCCCAGCATCACGAGCCAGTAAATAGGGTGCACCGCCGCGAAACCCGAAAACATCACCGCGACAAAACCCACAAGTGGACCGACCAGAAGAAAATTCCGAAGCCGCTTCACGCCGCCCTCAATTCACTTACGCCAAATGTTCAATCTATCATCAGACTTCCAACAGGGGTTCGGGGTCTCACCGGAGCATTGTAGACTCATCCCTGAGACGCGCTTCCTGTTTTTGCTCGGAATTACGGTGATACCTTATCAATTGCCGAACTACACTGCGGAAACAGCATCATCGTCTCGGCCCGCGTTGCGCCGCACGGCTTCGGGGCCGCGCCGTTGCGGAGCGCACCCGGCGGCGCAAGCGGCGCTCGATTTCGGTGAGAAAGCTCTGCGAACCGAGCGGCCGGCCGGCGGTTTCGGCACCCGGACCATCTACGCGCGAATTTCCTTCATGGCTTCGCGCAGCTGCTCCACATCGACGACGATGTTGTTCGCGTCGTCGTAGGAATGGCTGAATACGCCCCAATAGTGAAACCCAAGAAAATTGGCGAGGTGAATGAAGTTGGCCCTTGCCGTACGCGCGCCGACGACTTCGATCACGAGCAACGGCGCGTTCAAATACAGGAGATTGGTCAGGGCAGCGCCGTGCGACGCGAGAATGACGCCGGCCCCATCCAGCAGGCGGATCTGCTGCTCGACCGAAAGGTCGCCGCCGAACTCGACCGTCTCGAATTCATGGTCGATGAGAAACGACCTGAAGTCCGGCGCCTCGCTCATGCCGCCGCCGGGGGTTGTGCGCGTCCCTCGTTCACCGCGACGAATATAGACCCGCCGATGGCCGGGCTTCGCTCTCAGTGCCGTCCTCTCTCTGAGCCATTGGATTCCATTCTCGGACATCAGCTCATGCGCGATTCGCGGATCGCGCAGCCGTATCGGTTCAGGATTGAGAATGCCGATCTTCTTGTTCTGCGCCACAAACGACAGAAGATCGCGATGATAAGGCCGCTGCAGCGACCCGGCCGGAATTGCCAGAAACCATGCGGATTCGTGGAAGCGAATTGTCGGGATCGCTTCGAGCGTCCAATGAAAGTAGTTGCCGGAATAGGGGTGCGAGACCAACGGCGCGTCGCCGACGCAGGACAGCGAATCCCACTGGCTGAGAGCCGCGCTCTTCTCGGCGTCGAAGTCGACAGTGTTGCAGAAGTCGTCCATGAACTGCGAAGCCGACGCATCCTCCCACGCCATGTTGGCCTTGATGCACATGCCGTCCCGGCGCACGAGAATCAACTCCCGGAGCACGACGTACTCTCCGTGCAGGATCCCCGTCCGCTCGAAACTCACCTCGCTGAAATAATTCAGAACCGGCGCAAACGGCGCCTGCGACGGGGCGCTGAAGCGCACGCGCGAGCGGTCAAAAGCTCGCGGCACGACCCGATTGGTCGTGTACGCAAAGTCCCGGCATTGATAGAACGTGGGAATCGGCGGCGCTGCCATCGGAAGGCACCGAGATGCGGCGGCCTGCACGTCTCACGCTGGGCTGCGGCGCCAGGGGACGAATCACTTCAGCTGCTTATGACATATCACGCGGCTCTATCGCTGTCAGCCGACGTTCGTCGACGGGATCGGCGCCGTTGATTGTGCCATTGGCAAGATGTCACCGTGATAGCCAAACGCGATGCCGGACTCGAACCGATCCCACCGGACAAAACTGGCGCGACTCATCGCGGCGCTATATTCGAAAGCCAGTGGCCTATGAGTCTTGAGCGAGTCTTGTGCGCGAGTTCTGTGCGCGAGTCTTGTGCGCGCGTCCTGCACGGCGACGGCGCGCCGGAGCCTGGAACCCGATCAAGAAATGAAGATCAACCTGGGATGCGGGTCGGACTATCGTCCCGGATGGCTCAATGTCGACCAGTTCGACAGCGCGTCGCCCGATCTCGTGATGAACATCGAGCAGCCGCCGTGGCCGATCGAAAGCGACGTCGCCGACCATGTCCTCCTGAAGCATGTGCTCGGACATGTCGGCCGGGAAACGGCAACGTTTCTCGAGATCATCAAGGAGCTGTATCGGGTCTGCAAAGAAGGCGCGACGGTCGAAATCCACGCCCGTCACCCCTGGCACAGCGACGTCTTGAGCGATCCGACATATGTGCGGCCGATCGTGCCGGAGACGTTGCACGGCTTCGATCTCGCGACAGTCGAGCAATGGCAGGCAGCGGGCTTGCCGAACACGCCGCTGGCGACCCAGCTCAAGGTCGATTTCGAAACCGTCCAGACCGAGTTCTTTCTCGATCCGCAGTGGCAGGCGAGGCTCGCCCGCGGCGAGATCGACATGAATGGCGTCGCGTCCGCGGCACGGTCGAATACGAACGTCATCCAATGGACCAGGACCGTCCTCCGCGTACACAAGCCGTTCAAGCCGGGGCGCTCCCTGGCCGGCCTGAAAGAGCTGCGGATCATCCGCAGCGGCGGGCTGGGCGACGTCATGATGGCGCTCGATGCCGCCAGCACCATTGCCAGACTCTCCGGCACGAAGATCGTGTTCCAGACTTCGCCGCAGTATCGCGCGCTTGTCGCGGCGTGTCCGTTTGTCGCCGAGGTGGTGTCCGCGCCGGAAGAAGTCGCCCGCGTCGAGGCGCGGTTCGCGGCTGGCGGCGCGTTCCGCAGCGTCAATCTCGATCCCGCCCAGCATGGGCTTTGCCGGATCCACGAGGTCGATTCGTTTCTCCGATCGGGCCTGGGTATCAACGCGCCGGCTGCGTCCAAAGGATTTCGCATCGAGCCCTCCGAGGCGGCACGACGCCGCGTCGCCGAGCGATTGAACGGCGCTGCGCCGCCAGCGGCCGGAGGCGGACGCGTGCTGCTGCACCCCGCCGGCCGGGACACCAACCGCACCTGGCCGCGCGAGCGATGGCAGGAGCTGGCCGATCGTCTGCGCGCGGAGGGACATCAGGTCGTATCAATCGGGCAGCGCGCCAAGGACAATTCCGGCGGCGTCTTCATGATCGACGGTGCGGTCGATCTGATCGACGCGTTCGATCCGATCGAGACGATCGCGCTGATGAACTGCTCGGATCTGCTGGTCGCAACCGACAGCGGGCCGGTGCAGCTGGCCGGATCGGCCGACATCGGCATCGTCGGCATCTACTCGGTGGTCGCGGGCCGCAACCGGCTTCCCTATCGCAACGGCCAGGCCGCATGGCGCGCGATCGCCGTGTCGCCGGAGTGCTCCCTGCATCCATGCTACGAACGCCTGCTCGATTCGGACGAATACGCCGCCTATCAGCGCAGCGGACCAAAGACAGCCTCCGAAAACGCCAAATTTCTCGGCGACTGGTGTCTCAACCCGAAGCGCTATGCCTGCCTGTTGCAGGAGATCACGGTCGAGCGGGTGTTTGCGGCCTGTCGCACGCTGCTTGCAGAAGGCCGGCCCGGGCAAAGCGAGCCTTAACCCGAACGACGGCCCCGCGCGGCTACTGCCGCAGCAATCCGCAATAGCGCTGCGCGCCGTTGTCCCAGCAGCCGGTCTGGCGGCAGACGGACTGCCGCGCCTGGCAGTTTGTGACGCAGGACGACGGTTTGCGGGGATCGTTGGTCTTGGCGCAGATGACGATGCAGGCTTGCGCCTCGTCGCTGCAGCGCAACGGGGCGGCGCTTGCAGCCGACGTCCAAAGCGACGTGGTTGCAGCGGCAACGGCAAACAGGATCGAAAGGCGAATCACCTGACGAGAATAGCGCAACGCGGCGCTGCACTGTCGCCTTTCAGGCTGCTTCACGCTTTTGCCTGTTGGGCCAGAGCGGGGATGAACCGATGCTGATGCGCCCAATTCCTGCGGAAATCGTCGCGCTGTGTGCGGTTGCTCGTGGAGCGCCGGTCGGGCGGTCAGTAAGATGACACCACGATTCACGAATTGCCGGCTGAAGGGGATGCGACTTTCATGAGCGACCATATTCTGCAGCAGCAGCTTCAGATGGTGCACCTGAGCGCCCACGTTCTTGCTGCGCAGTTGCAGGTGCTGGTGCAGCGCTTCTGGGCCGACGAAATGGCCAGGCCGCGCAACACCGACCCGAAGCGGCCGCTGCGTCATGGATTCAAGGTCTATTCGCAGAACGACGAGGACGGCATCATCCAGGAAATCTTCCGGCGCATCGGCACGGCGCACGGGACATTCATCGAGTTCGGCGTCGAATCCGGATCGGAGTGCAACACGGCGAAGCTCCTGCTGGAGGGGTGGCGCGGCCTGTGGATCGAAGCCGCGGCGCATCATGCCGCGACCATTCGCCAGTCGCTCGCGCCGTTCATCACCGACAAGAAATTGTCACTGACCGAGGCAGCGGTGACCGCGGAGAACGTCAACGATCTGTTCTCGCATGCCGGTTTCGCCGGCGAGATCGATCTTCTCAGCATCGACATCGATTTCAACGACTATTGGGTCTGGAAGGCGGTCGAGGTCGTCAACCCGCGCGTCGTGGTGATTGAATATAATTCTTTGTTTCGGCCACCCATGTCGCTGGTCGTCCCCTACAACGCGACGTACCGCTGGGACGGCAGCAATTACTGGGGTGCGAGCCTCGAGGCGCTGGTGCGGCTCGGGCGGACGAAAGGCTATCGCATCGTCGGATGCAATTTTTCCGGCGTGAATGCCTTTTTCGTCCGCGACGATCTTTGCGCGGATCATTTCCTTGCGCCGGCGACCGCGGAAGAGCATTACGAGCCGGTTCGATATTTCTATGCCGCGCATGGCGCGCAGAGCGGTCAGCCAGCGCGGCTGGGTCCGTATCTTTCGGTGTGAGTGGACGCGGCCGCTGCCGCCTCGCCACCTCTGCCCACGGATGGACGCGAGCCGGGCGTTTGCGGCACGCTTCCGTCCAACACGTCCGTTCACTCCCGCGAAAAGCGGGAATCCACTTCTGTCCAACCGCGGCACTGACTTTGGGCAGAATGGGGTCCCCGCTTATTGTGGGGACGAACGGGGCGAGAGTTTCGATTCCAATGAAACGAAACCTGGTCTAGAGCTGTTTCCGTTCCTTCGGAATCGGAAACAGCTCCAGCTTCTTTGGTTTGGTCGCATTTTCTGCGGCGAACCGCTTCACACTTCGCCGGAAAATGCTCTAACGCCCGTGCCTGCCGATGAACGCCAGCATGCGCTCGAACGTGTCGCCGATCCTGGTGAGATCCGGCGAATGGCCGGGCTTCCGGTCGGTGTCGAAGTAGCAAAGCTCGATGTCGCCGCCGGCCTTGCGATAGCTCGCGGCAAAGCGCGGCGCCTCGGTGTCGGAGCCCTTGAAGTCGTCGTCCTTGTAGTCGTGCATCAGGTCGCCGCGGCCCTGGTGCCAGATCGCCGGCGGCAGCTCGGCCTTCTCGCCGCGCTCGAGAATGAGCATCGGGTTGCCCTCGATCATATTCGCTTCGCTGCCCCAGAACTGGTTGTGGCGGTCGATGATGCCCTTGGTCCAGTCCGGCGGCGGATCGAGCGCGGCCTGCCGCTGCGCGTAGCGATAGCGGCCGATCGGATTGATCACCGGCCACGACAGCACCGCGAACTTCACCGCGGCATCGAGCGAGGGCGAGCCCGCCGGCAGCGGGATCGCGGTGTAGCGCGGATCGCGCGGGCGCATAGCCGCGAGCATGGCGAGATGGCCGCCGCTCGACTGGCCGGAGATGCCGACAAGGTCGGGCCGGGTCTTCAGGTCCTTGGCGTGCAGCTTGGTCCAGCGGATCGCGTAGTTGATGTCGGTCAGCGCCAGCGGATAGGCGCCCTCGCGCCCGCAGCGCCAGTCGATCGACACCACGGTGACGCCATGGCCGGCGAGGAATTCGTGGCGGACCCGGTCGGTGTTGCGGTCGGCGAGGCACCAGGCGCCGCCGTGCAGGTCGACCACCGCGGGAAACGGCCCCTCGCCGCGCGGGATGCACACCTTGGCGAGCAGCGGCCGGTCGCCGTGGCGGAGATACTCGACGTCCTGCACGTCGAATTCGTGGGTTCTGGCGTCGGCGGTTTTCGCATCCATGATCGGGCGCTCGCTGGCTTGACGGGGTGAAGCGCCATTTTTGCGCAAACGGCCGGCCGCGACAACCTGCCCCGCCTGTGGCCCGGCCTCGTTGTGTTTCGCGACCAAAATGCTTAGCGTGCCGGAAAATCGACAGACCAGAGAGGGGCAGGAGAGCCGCCATGCATTATCCGAATGGGACGTTTCACAAATCAATGATGACCGCTGCCGCGGTCGCAGGGGCTGTTCTGGCATCGCTTGTTCCGGCGCAGGCGCAGGCTCAGGTGCAGCCTTGGCCGACCCGCGCGGTGAAGTTCATCGTGCCGTTCGGGCCCGGCGCCGGCGCCGACATCGGCGCGCGGCTGTTCTCCGAGAAGCTGTCGCAGAAGTGGGGCCAGCCGGTGGTGGTCGAGAACAAGCCCGGCGGCGACAGCATCGTCGCGATCACCGCGTTCCTGTCGGCCAACGACGACCACGTGCTGCTGTTCGGGCCGTCCGGCAACTTCACGGTCCATCCGTTCGTCTACAGCAAGCTGAACTACAACCCGGCCGACCTGATCCCGGTCGTGCGTGCCTCCAACACCATCCTCGCGCTCGCGGTGAAGGCCGACGCGCCGTACAAGACCATGAAGGACTTCACCGAGGCCGCGCGCAAGGCGCCGGGCCAGTTCAACTCCGGGCTGGTGCAGGGCATCACCGAGTTCACCTTCTGGGGCTACTCGCACTACGAGAAGCTGCAGATCACCCAGGTGCCGTATCGCGACATCAACGTGGCGCCGACCGATCTCGGCGAAGGCCGCATCCAGGTGGTGATGGCGTCCTACGCGATCGTGCAGCCGCAGATCAACGCCGGCCGCATCAAGCCGCTGATCGTCAACGGCAAGAAGCGGGCGCCGGCGGTGCCGGACATTCCGACCGCGCGCGAGGCCGGCTATCCGTCGCTCGAGGTGGACGGGCTCGTCGGCCTGTTCGGGCTGAAGAGCATGCCCGACGCGCTGAAGGAGAAGATCGCCGCCGACTTCCGCGACGCCGCCGCCGACGGCAGCATCGGCGAGCGGCTGAAGGCCACCGGGCAGGTGATCAATGTCGGCGGGCCGAAGGAGTTCACCGAGGCGATCGAGGAGCAGCGCAACAACGTCGCGGCGGTGGTGAAGGCGATCGACTTCAAACCGAAGAACTGAAGAACTAGAGCGTGTTCCAATGAGATTGGAATCGCGACAGGTCGTAGGGTGGGCGAAATCGTCTGACGTGACATTTCCGCGTGGGCACGGCGCGCGCACGATTTCGCCCACGCGGACAGTTCGCGGGACGCGCACCTTTGCCCACCCTACGCACCAAAACGACCGGAATCCGCTGTAGCATGCTGCCGCGCCGGCACCTCGCAGCGGCCCTCGCAGCACTCGCGGTGGCCGCCGGCTGGACGCAACCCGCCGCGGCGCAAAGCTACCCCAACCGCGTCATCAAGCTCGTCGTGCCGTTCACGCCGGGCTCCCCCAACGACGTGATGGCGCGGCTGCTGACGCAGCACCTGTCGCCGCGGCTCGGCCAGCCGATCGTCATCGACAACAAGCCCGGCGGCGGGACCACCATCGGCACCAAGCTCGCCGCGGCCGCCGAGCCGGACGGCTACACGCTGCTGTTCATCAGCTCGGCGATCATCGTCGATCCGGCGATGAAGGGGACCGCCTACGATCCGCGGAAGGAGTTCGCCCCGGTCGCGACCGTGAACACCGCGGCCTGGCTGGTCGTGGTGTCGCCCGCCCTGCCGGTCCGGACGATGGCCGAGTTCGTCGCCCACACCAAGGCGCATCCCGGAACGGTGAATTTCGCAGCGACCCAGGGCACCGCCGCGATGCTGGTGGCCGAGCGGTTCAAGCAGCTCAGCGGCGCCGACCTGCTGATCGTGCCCTACAAGGGCGGCGCGGCGGCCCTGCCCGATTTTCTCGGCGGCCGCATCCAGGTGCTGAACCCGACGCCATCGACCTCGCTGCCGCTCATCCGCGACGGCAAGATGCGACCGCTGATGATCACGAGCCCGGCGCGGAGCGCCGAGCTGCCCGACGTGCCGACCGCGCGCGAGGCCGGCCTGCCGGAGCTGACGCTGGAATTCTGGGCCGGCGTCATGGCGCCGGCCGGAACGCCGCCTGAGATCGTCGGCCGGGTCAACGCTGCGATCAACGACACGCTGCGCTCGCCGGAGATGAGGGACGCCATGGCCAAGCTCGGCTTCGACGCCAAGATCGGCTCGCCGCAGGACTATGCGCGGTTCATCGCCGAGGAAACGCCGCGCTGGACCGGAATTGCGAAGGCGGTGGGCGTGAAGGCGGAGTAAGATTTCTCCGCGAGTCATTCCGGGGCGCACGCGTCAGCGTGCGAACCCGGAATCCATAACCCCAAAGGCTGGTTGGGATACGTGGAAGCACTTCGTTAGATTTGTGGTCATGGTTCCGGGTTCGCGAGCCATAGCGCGTCGACCTGCCTCCGCTCGCTGCGCGAGCTACGGCGGGCTTGGAGTCCGCCGTAGCGCGCGAGCGCGAAGGCGGAAGACGCGCGTCAACGCGCTGATGGCTCGCGCCCCGGAATGACTGTGGAGAGGTCGGTGCAAGACAAGGTGATCATCGTCGGCGCCGGCATCGGCGGACTGGCCGCGGCGCTGTCGCTGCTCAAGCGCGGGATCGACGTCGAGATCCACGAGCAGGCGCCGGAGCTGAAAGAGGTCGGCGCCGGCATCCAGATCAGCTCCAACGGCACCCGCGTGCTCTACGCGCTGGGGCTCGAGGACGCGCTCAAACGCGTGCAGGTGCTGCCGCAGCGGCGGGTGATCCGGCACTGGTCGAGCGGCGAAACCTGGAACTGGTTCGATCTCGGCGCGGTGACGCGGCAGCGCTACGGCACGCCGCATGTGATGCTGCACCGGGGCGACCTGCATGGGCTCCTGGCCGACGCGGTCAAGGCGATCAAGCCCGATGCGGTGAAACTCAACCGGCGCTGCTCCGGCGTGGCGTTTGAAGGCGATCACGCCGAGGTGCGGTTCGAGGACGGATCGGGCGCGCGCGCGGCCTATGTGATCGGCGCCGACGGCATTCATTCGCGGGTGCGCGCGGCGCTGTTCGGCGCCGACAAGCCGATCTTCACCGGCGCGGTGGCGTGGCGCGGCCTCGTGGCGATGGAAAAGCTGCCGCCGCATCTGCAGGAGATGCAGGGCGTCAACTGGCTCGGGCCGCACGGCCACGTGCTGCACTATCCGGTGCGGCGCGGCGAGATCATGAACTTCATCAGCTTCGTCGAGCGCGACGACTGGCAGGTGGAATCCTGGGTGACGCAGGGCACCAAGGACGAGCTCGCCAACGACTTCCGCGGCTGGCACGCCGACGTGCACGAGATGATCGCCCGGATCGAGACGCCGTACAAATGGGCGATGATGGTGCGCGGGCCGATGCCGCAGTGGAGCAAGGGCCGCGTGACGCTGCTCGGCGACGCCTGCCATCCGACCTTGCCGTTCCTCGGCCAGGGCGGCGTGATGGCGATCGAGGACGGCTACATCGTCGCCGAATGCCTGGCGAAGTACTTCGGCGATCCGGCGCAAGCGTTCGCGCGCTACGAGGACATCCGCCGCGAGCGCACCGCGAGCGTGGTGCGGAAGTCGCATGAGAACCGCCGCTCGGCGTTCAGCCCGGCGCTCGACGACCCGAACGCGGTGGGCGTCGAGGTCGCGCGCGAATGGCAGCAGGAGCGCGTGCGCGAGCGGATGGAGTGGCTGTACGCGTATGACGCGACGGCGGTGGCGGTGTAGCACCTGCGTCATTCCGGGGCGCGTGCGAGAAGCGCGTTCACGCGCGTCTTCGACGCGCTATGGCACGCGAACCCGGAATCCACAACCACTGCTGCGGCGTATGGATTCCGGGTTCGCCACTTCGTGGCGCCCCGGAATGACGTCGGTGGGTTCGGCTAAGACCGCTCGAAGCCGTAGAGCTTTTCCGCGTTGTCGACGAGGATGCGCTTGCGCACCGTCTCGTCGGGCACCCACACCGCAATCTGATCGACCAGATCGCCGTCGTTCGGCATGGTCGTCTCCAGCAGCACATGCGGCCAGTCGGAGCCCCAGACCAGGCGGTCGGGCGCGGCATCCACCAGCGCATGGGCGAACGGCGTGATGTCGTTATACGGCGGCTCCTGCAACGACGTGCGATACGGCGCCGACATTTTCGCCCAGCCGCGCCCGGACTTGAGCAGGCGGATGAGCGCCTGGAAGCCCGGCGCGTCGACGCCCTTCCGCGGATCGGGCCGGCCCATGTGGTCGATCACCACCTCGGTCGCGAAGCTGCCGAGGAAGCGGTCGATGTCGGGATGGTCCTCGATGTCGAGCAGGAACTGCACGTGCATGCCATAGCCCTTCACGCGCTCGGCGAGCTTGCGGGCGACGTCGAAGGCAAGGCCGGTCCTGGCGGTGCGGTTGACGCGGAAGCCGCGCACGCCGCCGCGCGCCAGATCCTCGAGCTCGCGGTCGGTGATGCCTTCGCCGATCAGCGCGACGCCGCGCAGCGATGTCGGATGCGCGCTGATGGAATCGAGGATGAAGCGGTTGTCGTTGCCGTAGAGCCCGGTCTGCACCATGACGCCGCGCTCGAAGCCGGTGGCGCGGAGCATGTCGAGATAGTTTTCCAGAGTGACCGGCGGCGGCGTGTAGAGGCGGTTCGCGGCCCACGGATATTTCTCGCGCGGCCCGAACACGTGGCAGTGGCAGTCGGCGGATTTCGGCGGGAGCGCGAGCACAGGCTTGCGCGTGTCGAGATGCGGGCCGGCGCACATCGGCGGATTGGCGGTGTCGTTCATTTGGTTTCTCCACCGGCAGGCTAGATGCGATCGTCTTTGATTGAAATCATCGCGACACGGGCGGTCTCTTCCCTCCCCGCAAGGGGAGGGTGGCGAGCGAAGCGAGCCGGGTGGGGAGAAGGCGCAACACGCGAGACGGTGCCTCATGGCACCTTCTCCCCACCCGGCCGCTGCGCGGCCACCCTCCCCTCGCGGGGAGGGATGGCGCCGCCGATGCCGCAAGCGCAAAAGCAAAAGGCCCGGTCGCGAAACCGGGCCTTTCGTATTGCTGCGGTGAGGACGGCTTACGCCGCTTCCTCTTCCACGGCTTCCTCGCCGGCTTCGGCGTCAGCGTCGGCAGCCGGCTTCGGACCGCGGCGCGGACCCTTGGCGAGCGCCGCCTCGATCTCCTTCACCGCCTCGGTCTCGGTCACGTGCTGGACCGCGGCGATCTCGCGCGACAGCCGGTCGAGGGCGGCTTCATAAAGCTGCCGCTCCGAATAGGACTGCTCGGGCTGCGATTCCGAACGGAACAGGTCGCGAACGACCTCGGCGATGGCGACGATGTCGCCGGAGTTGATCTTGGCTTCGTACTCCTGGGCGCGGCGCGACCACATGGTGCGCTTGATGCGGGCGCGGCCCTTCAGCGTCTCAAGCGCCCGCTTGACCAGGCTGCCCTCGGCAAGCTTGCGCATGCCGACCGCGGCCACCTTGGCCGTCGGAACCCGCAGCGTCATCTTGTCCTTGACGAAGTTGATGACGAAAAGCTCGAGCTTGGCGCCCGCGACCTCCTGCTCCTCGATCGCCATGATCTGGCCGACGCCGTGGGCCGGATAGACGATGTATTCGTTGGTCTTGAAGCCCTGCCGTTGAGTGGTCTTTTTGGCGGTCATTCCGGGAACTGCTCCTTGCTCCGGCTTGCGGCCGGGCACTTTGGCTACGGGGGCTACGCGGCGGGCGGCACCGCGCGAAGCCTGCGAAGTCCGCCGGACAGCGCCAGCGGTTGATTTCTTGGCGCGTCGGCTCGAGCCGGACGAACCCTTCTTGGACTTTTGACGCATCTTCCCTGCCACAGCTTATGCGTGCGATTTACACGCCCCTTCGCGGGTTTATATGGGGATCATTCCCGAAAAATAAGGCTCCCAGGGGGGAGCGCTCGGGCGAAATCCATCGTAATGTCATGTATATCACAATTTCCGCCAAAATCAAAGCTTTATTGCACTGCAAAAAGCCCGTTTATAGCGAAAACGGCAGCCGATCTTATTAAGATTGGTTAACGTGCCGGGTTCCGGCCGCTGATTTTGGCCGGCCGGCGAAAACCGTTCAGTCACCCTGCCCCGGTTCGGACGAGAAGTGCTTCTCGAACTTGTCCGGCACCCCCTCCCACTCCTTGGCGTCGGCGGGGGCCTCCTTCTTCACCGTGATGTTGGGCCAGGTCTTGGCGTATTCGGCATTCAGCGCCAGCCACTTCTCCAGGCCCGGCTCGGTGTCCGGCTTGATCGCCTCGGCGGGGCATTCCGGCTCGCAAACGCCGCAATCAATGCACTCGTCCGGGTGAATGACGAGCATGTTCTCGCCTTCGTAGAAGCAGTCGACCGGACAGACTTCGACGCAGTCGGTGTACTTGCACTTGATGCAGCTCTCGTTGACGACGTAGGTCATTCCACCACTCCGAACTCGGTCCGTACCGCATAGGCCGCGGGTCCGCAAGCGATTGGCGGCAATGCAGGCCGCGATCGGGCTCATTCCAGATCGAAGCCGTCACGCCCGCGCAGCCGGTCGGTGTCCCGGCGCTCCCGCTTGGTCGGACGGCCGGAGCCCTCGGCGCGCTGACCGGATGGCGGCGCCGAGGGCTTCGGCGCGGGCGGCGGGGTCAGGTCCTCGAACAGGCCGCGGGCGATGTCGGCCGAGCCGCGGCGCTCGGCGTAGCCGGTCACCTTGAGGATCCGGACGGAGCGGTCGAGGGCGATGGTGACGACGTCGCCCGGCCGCACCGGCCGGCTCGGCTGCTCGACGCGCTCGTTGTTGAGCCGGACCATGCCGCCGCCGACCAGCGCCGCGGCGGCAGAGCGGGTGCGGACCACCCGCGCGTGCCAGAGCCACTTGTCGATCCGCTGACGGTCCAACGGTGCGAAAGCCTAAAGCGGGATGACTTTTCTTCGAATCGTCATCCCGCTTTTCCTTCTTGTTCGAGCATGATCTTTTCCGAAAACCGCTTCACACTTTTCGGGATCATGCTCTTGTTTGAGCATGATCTTTTCCGAAAACCGCTTCACACTTTTCGGGATCATGCTCTAGCGCTTGTTGCCCTCGAGCTGCTCTTTCAGCGCGAGGAGCTTTGCGAACGGCGAATTCGGATCCGGTTCCTTGCCGCCACGCTTCTGCTCGCTCGAACTCCAGGTGCGCGACGGCCGGTCGTCGTCGCGGCGATCGCGGTCCCGATCGCGGCGCGGCGGACGGCCGGAGCGGTCGCCGCGCTCGTGCCGCTTGTCGTCCCGCGCCTGCCGGTCACGCTTCTCGTGACGGTCCGTGCGGTCGGCGCGCTGCTCGCCGTTGCCGCCGTCGGGGCGGTGGTGCCGGCGGCGGCCGCGATGCTCGCGGTTCTGGTCGCCGGGCGCAGCCGCGCCGTCGCCCGTCGGCGAGGCCTGCTCGGTTCCGGCAGCGGCGGCAGCGCCGTTGCCGCCCGCGTGGGCTTGCCCGTGGGCTTGCGTCTGCTCCGGCTTGTGATCGCCGCGATTCCTGCGGCGGCGGTTCCGTTCGCCCTCGCGCGGACGGCGCTCGCCAAGCGGACGGCCCGGCCGCCACACCTCGATCAACTCGGGTTCGGCGGGAGCGGCAGCGGTCGATGCTTCCGCGAAACCGGCCGGGACCGGCGCATCGGCAGCCGGCTCGAACGGCGCGGCCTCCACGGCTGCCGTCGGTTCGGCGGGTGGTGGCGCCGCATCAGGGGCCTGCGCTTCCGGCGCGGGTGCCGGCTCGACGGCAGGCGAAGCCTCGACGTCCGCTGCAGGCTCGGTTTCCGGCGCAAGCGCCGGTGCAGGCTCGGCGACATCCGCTTCCGGCATCTCACCGTCCGCGTCGTGGACATCGTCTGGCGCAGCGGCCGACGCCTCGGTCGAAGAAGCGGCATCGCTTGCGGGCGCGACCGTCGTTGCCTCAGCGTCCGCGGGCTTGTCCGGCTCCGACGGCGTTTCTGCCTGCGGCGACGCTTCTGCCTGCGGCGGCATTTCTGCCTGCGGCGGCTTGGGCCGCTTCTCCATGCGATAGCCGAGCGAGCGCAGGATCGACGCGAAGTCCTCGCCCGACGCACCGGTGAGCGACGTCATCGCACCGGTCACGGTGAAGCCGAAGCCGTTGAACGCGCCCGGTGGCCGCGGCGCGGTCGAACCCTCGCGCCATGACAGCGCCGGGCGGATCAGATCGGCAAGCCGCTCGAGAATGTCGACCCGGATCGCGCGCTCGCCACACACGCGATAGCCGATGGTGCGGTAGAGCGGCTTCGGCGTTTCCTTGTCGACCGGGATCGACGTGCGGCCGCTCGATGCAAGCCGCTGCAACTCGGCGAGGCCCTTGTCCTCCGGCGTGCCGTTCTTGAGCAACCAGAGATGGGCCGCAAGGCTGCGCGGCGCGGGCTTCAACAGCGCCGGCAGATAAAGATGATAGGCACCGAAGCGAATGCCATACTTGCGAAGGGTCGCGCGCGACGGCTGATCGAGGCCTTTCACCTCCTCGGCGACCTTCTGGCGTTCCAGGACGCCGAGCGCCTCGATGATCTGGTAGGCGACGCCGCGGGCGATGCCGGTGACATCCTCGGCGGCAGCGAGCGCGAACAGCGGACCAAGCAGCCGCTCGATATGGGTCTTGAGCCAGAGGTCGAGCCGGGTCTGCACCGCCTCGCGCGCGGCGCCGGTGAGCTGCTCGTCGGCAATGACGCGAAGCCGCGGCCGCAGCACGTCGTCGCCGGCCAGCAGCTTGCCGACCGGCGCGCCGATCCACCGTACTGTTCCATCGGAGTCGAGCACGAATTCGCGCTCGGGCGCATGCTGCAGCTTGGTGGCGCGGGCGTCGATCTCGCCGGCCAGCGCCGTGCGCGCGGCGGCCTGCAACGCCTTAGCCTCGGAGCCCGCGGCGGACGCATCGGCCACAAAGGTGAAGCCGTCGAGACGGCCGATCTCATGCCCCTCAACGACAACTTCGCCGGTCTTTTTGATTTCAGTTTCCAATGTCGAGTTCTCGCGCAACCGCCGCATCAACACACTGGTGCGCCGGTCGACGAACCGCTCGGTAAGACGCTCATGCAACGCATCCGAGAGCTTGTCCTCTACGCCCCGCGCGACGGCCTGCCAGTGCTCGGGATCGGCAAGCCAGTCCGGACGGTTCGCCACGAAGGTCCAGGTCCGCACATGCGCGATCCGGTTCGACAGCGTATCGATATCGCCGTCGGTCCGGTCGGCCTGCGCCACCTGGGCGGAAAACCAGTCGGCCGGGATTTTACCCTCCCGCATCAGGAAACCATAGAGGGTGACGATCAGTTCCGCATGCGTCGCCGGCGCGATCTTGCGGTAGTCAGGCACCTGACACACGTCCCACAACCGTTCGATCGCCGCCTTGTTCGACGCCATCGCGCGAATTTCTTCATCGCGCGCAGCATGTTCGAACACGAGAATGTCTTCGGCGATGGGCGCACGCGTGAGCCCCTGCTCCTCCGGCGTGCGCGCCAGCGACGCCTGCAACGCACCGATCGAGGAAAAATCCAGGTCGGTGTTGCGCCATTGCAGCACCTTGATCGGCTCGAACGAGTGGCTTTCGAGCGCGCGAACGAGATCGTCCTCGAACGGTGGGCAGCGGCCGGTGGTGCCGAACGTGCCGTCGCGCTGGGCACGGCCGGCGCGGCCGGCGATCTGTGCCATTTCGGACGGATTCAGGCGGCGAAACTGGTAGCCGTCGAATTTGCGGTCGGATGCGAAGGCGACGTGGTCGACGTCGAGATTGAGCCCCATGCCGATCGCATCGGTGGCGATCAGATAATCGACGTCGCCGGACTGATAGAGCGCGACCTGCGCATTGCGCGTGCGCGGCGAGAGGGCACCGAGCACCACGGCAGCCCCGCCGCGCTGGCGGCGGATCAGTTCGGCGATGGCGTAAACCTCCTCGGCGGAAAACGCGACGATGGCGCTCCGGCGCGGCAACCGCGTGATCTTCCGGTCCCCCGAATGGATGAGGGTCGAAAGCCTGGGGCGCTGAACGATGTTCGCGCCGGGCAAAAGACGCTCGACCATCGGCCGCATGGTCGCGGCGCCAAGCACCAGCGTCTCCTCGCGGCCGCGGCGGTTGAGGGCGCGGTCGGTGAACACGTGGCCGCGGTCGAGGTCGGAGCCAAGCTGCACCTCGTCGATGGCGACAAAGGCGCAATCGATGTCGCGCGGCATCGCCTCGACGGTCGAGACCCAGAAACGCGGGTTCTGCGGCTTGATCTTCTCCTCGCCGGTGATCAGCGCGACGTTTTCCGCGCCGACCCGGTCGACCACCTTGTTGTAGACCTCGCGGGCCAGGAGCCGCAGCGGCAGGCCGATCAGGCCGGACGAGTGGCTGATCATCCGCTCGATGGCGAGATGGGTCTTGCCGGTGTTGGTCGGGCCGAGAACGGCGGTCACACCGGCGCCACGGGCGCGAGCGTCGCGGGATACGGGCGACGAAAACGAAAGGGACATCAGATTTCCAGGGTGGGGTTGGCCCGGATCATCGACGGGCACGCCTCTCTGTATCACAACGCGACGCCAAGGAAGGCCCGATCGAGGCCCGGCTTAAGCAAGCGAACGAGTCTGGAACGAATCGCGGCCGAATCGCTGACTCGCGGCCTGTTCGGGTTCGTTCACCCCGAGATGTGGTTCATTTCCCCCGAGTAAGCACAACATCGGGTAATTTGGCAGCCTTTGTTGGCCTCAAAAAGCGGCCCAATCGTTAACGAGCGTCCGAGTCGGGTCATCCTGAAGAGTCAATGCGCGATCGCCCACGGCTGTGGACAAGTTTGTGCATAAGTGGGCACGCCGGGCTGCGGCACAAGCGTTGCGCCGAGGCCTATTGGGTCTTCGGACCGGTCGAGGCGGTGGCGTGCGGCGGCGAGGTGATGAACTGCGTCGCCACCATCACGCCCTGCCCGATCGGCGTCGGGATGGCGACACGGAACGGCACCAGCACGCGGGTCGTCCCAACCGGCGCCAGCCACACCTCCATCTCGCGCTGCGCGACCAGATACTTGATCGCAGGACGCGACGGCACGAAGCCGGCGACAGGCACGAAATAGACGGCACAGACGACCGCCGGCCCCTCGTAGCCCTTCTCGGCCTTGACCTGTTCCATCCGCTTGTACGCGAACTTCAGGTCGTAGCGCATCCGGCCGTCGAACACCGACGTGGTGCGCTGGCAGGCCAGCGGACTGAGCGGACTCCCCGCACCGGGAACGCGAACCAGCGAGCCTGTCATCGGGTCGGTGACGGCACGGCGGTGGGCGTCGGTCAGCGGGATGCGCTCGTCGTCGGGCTGGACGGGAGGCATGATGGAAAAATCCTTCACGTCGCCCGAACCGAGCGTCATGCGGATCTCTTCGGTCTTCTTGTCGGTGGTGACGCTGGCGGCAAAGCTCGCTGGAACCAGATTGCCTCCGACCACATAGCCGCGCGATGCGCCGCTGCCCTGGCCGGTCGACAGCACCCGCAAAAGCCCCGAGGTCGCCCCGCTCGCGGCTGCGGTGAACTGGCTTTCGGAGATGTCGACGACCCAGGCGCCCTTGCCGATGGACACGCCGCCGAGGGTGACCGCATAGCGGGCGTCCACCCGGCCCTGAGCCTGACCTTGGGCCTGACCCTGAGCCTGGCCTTGAGCCTGAACCGGGGATTGGACGGATCCGACCGCCAGCAGGCCGAAGGCGGCGGCAAGGCCGACCGCTGACCGAACCACAGTCCAGGCCAAGATTCCGTTCTCCCCGAACGATTTGAGATATCCGCTTTGCCGCGCCGCGCGTGCCCGATCAAGGCCGGGGCCCGCGAGAAAACCGCTTATCCCCCGTCTCGGCGGGGATTAAGTCGTTTCTATGATAGCAATCACGAGGCAAATCCGGGGCTTCCGCTCGCCTTGACGCCCCAGCCCCCCGTCACTATACGTCCGCGGTCCATCGAAAACGCCAATTCCGGCGCCTGACCGGCGCCGCGCGCATTTTAAGGGTATTGCCATGTCACGGCGCTGCGACCTCACCGGCAAGGCTGTCCTGGTCGGCCACAAGGTCAGCCACTCCAACATCAAGACCAAGCGGCGGTTCCTGCCGAACCTGCTCAACGTCACGATGATGTCGGACGCACTCGGCCGCTCGATCAGGCTGCGCGTCTCGGCCAACGCGCTGAAGAGCGTGGATCATCGCGGCGGGCTCGACGCCTACCTGCTGCACGCCAAGAGCGAGACGCTTGCGCCGCGCATGCGCGACCTGAAGAAGCAGATCGCGAAGAAACAGGCGAAGGCGGGCTGATCTGGGTCTTTCCCCGGGTCATTCCGGGGCGCGCCGAAGGCGCGAACCCGGAATCCATAACCACAGCTCTCAGTGTTTCGATGCAATAGGGCGGCTCTGCCGCCCTATCTTGTTATGGACTTATAAAGATCGTCCCAATCCGGATTTTCGTTCTCGATCAGAGTGACCTTCCAGTCGCGTCGCCACTTTTTGATTTCCTTCTCGCGAGCGATAGCTGTCGTTGGATCGTCGCAGGTTTCGAACCAGACCAGGCGAGTGACGCCGTAGCGCGATGTGAACCCAGGCGTTGCTTTCGTTTTGTGTTGATACACGCGACGCACCAAGTCGCGCGTCACGCCCAAATACAGGGTGCCGTGCTTTCCGCTCGAGAGCAGGTAGACGTAGTACGCCATCGCGACAGTTGTGGTTATGGATTCCGGGTTCGGCGCTGCGCGCCGCCCCGGAATGACTCGCGGATAGGTTATCGCTCACCAACCAGCGTGAACTGCAGCAGCAATGTCCGCTGCAACGGCGAGAAATTGTCGTCGGACACGATCGTCAGCACGGTCGAGCCGTCGGGCGCGCGATGCACCGACAGGCCTTCCATGTTGTCGATCTGATAGCCCATGTCGGCGGAGATCAGCTCCGCGCCGTCAACCGTCGCATTGGGCTTGATCGACGCAAGCGGCACGCTGCGGATGCGCATGGCTATGCCGCTGGTCCAGGTGAATCGGCGCTCCAGAACGAGCAGCCTGCCGCCGGGCGACACCGCGCAGTCGCTGACATCGAAATCATCGGTGCGCTTGAACGAGAAGCTGCCGCGCGTGGCCCCGCCGACCAGGAAGCCGAGGATGTTGCCGTTCGGATCGAGGCCGCGTTCGGAGATCGCGATCAGCGTGCCACCGAGCGGGCCGCTCTTCGGCGCCATCGCCAGGCACTCGAGGCTCGCATTGTGCGGCAGCGTGCGAAACGCCGGCGGCACCGGGACAGGGACCCCACGCGAGAGAAGCCCGTCCTGGCCGAAATTGAACCGGACGATGCGGTGAACCCGCTCGATGCCGACATACATCGTATCGCCGTCGTCGGCGAGCGACTCCGCGTCGTACCAGCCGCGCGCCCGCAGCGGCCGCCCGTCGCCACCGAGGATCGGCGCCATCTCAGCGTTGGCGATCGCGATCGGCACCGTGCCGCGATAGACGATGCGCGCACGCAGCCACTGCCCCTTGTCGGTGACGGCCACGAAATGCTGGCCGTCGGCCATGACGCGCAGCCCGGAGAGGCCGCCGAAGTCCTTGGTGGCAGAATCGAGCACCAGCCCGCCGCGGAATTCGAGCGCGCCGAAACGCTTGCGGGAGACGTCGCGCGGATCGAAGGCCTCGATCGCCTGCGACTTGATCTCGATCTTCTGCAGCGCAGGCTCGCGCGGCGGCTGGGCCGCCGCCGGAATCAGCGCAAGCGCAAGAATGGCCAGGAAGGCCGAGAGGCGGGAAACGGCGACTTTCAAGATCAACCTCGTGCCGAGGCCACTTTACCTGATCGCCATAGCGCGTCGTAGACGCGCTTGTGGCGCCACCCGTCCTGGAGGCGGGAAATTCACGAATGTAGTTTACGCGCCGGACGACGCCGTATCGCAGCGGCCATGTCCTCGGCGGCGTGCTCCTCGAACAGCTCGGCGAGCTTCTCGGTCATGGCGCCGCCGAGCTCCTCGGCATCGACGATGGTGACCGCGCGGCGGTAGTAGCGGGTGACGTCGTGGCCGATGCCGATGGCGATCAGCTCGACCGGCGAGCGGGTCTCGATCTCCTCGATGATCCAGCGCAGATGCCGTTCGAGATAGTTGCCCGGGTTGACCGACAGCGTGGAGTCGTCGACCGGCGCGCCGTCGGAGATCATCATCAGGATCTTGCGCTGCTCGGTGCGGGCCAGGAGCCGCTTGTGCGCCCAGTCCAGCGCCTCGCCGTCGATGTTCTCCTTGAGCAGACCCTCGCGCATCATCAGGCCGAGGTTCTTGCGCGCGCGCCGCCACGGCGCGTCGGCCGACTTGTAGATGATGTGGCGAAGGTCGTTGAGCCGGCCCGGATTGGGTGTCTTGCCGGCGGCAAGCCAGGACTCGCGCGCCTGCCCGCCCTTCCAGGCCCGGGTGGTGAAGCCGAGAATCTCGACCTTGACGCCGCAGCGTTCCAGCGTGCGCGCGAGAATGTCGGCGCAGGTGGCGGCCACCGTGATCGGACGGCCGCGCATCGAGCCGGAGTTGTCGAGCAGCAGCGTCACCACGGTGTCGCGGAAGTTCGTCTCCTTCTCCTGCTTGAACGACAGCGCATGCAGCGGATCGATGATGATGCGCGGCAGCCGCGACGGATCGAGCAGGCCCTCCTCGAGGTCGAAATCCCAGGCGCGGTTCTGCTGCGCCATCAGGCGGCGCTGCAGGCGATTTGCCAACCGCGCCACGACGCCCTGCAGATGCGAAAGCTGCTTGTCGAGATAGCCGCGCAGCCGGTCGAGCTCTTCCGGCTCGCACAGCTCTTCGGCGGGCACGGTCTCGTCGAACCGCGCGGTGAACGGCTTGTACTCCGGGCCGCGCGGCTCGTTCGGCCGGTTGCGCGGACGCCACGGCTCGGCGGCGGTCTCGGACTCGCCCATCTCCGAGTCGTCGGCCATGTCGGCCGCGGGCGCGTCGACGGCCTCCTCGGCGGTCTCCGAAGCATCGGCGGACGCTTCCGCGTCCTCCATGCTCATCTTTTCCATGTCGTCGGAGTCGGCGGCCTCGCCCTGCTCGCCGGTCTCGTCCTTCTTGCGCTCCTGCTCGCCCTCCTCGCCCTCTTCCTCCTCGTCGGAGGTGGTGCGATCCTCGCCCATGTCGAGCTGCTCGAGCAGGTCGTGCACGGCGTCGCCGAACTTGCGCTGGTCCTCGACCAGGCGCTCGAGCTTGTCGAGGCCGCGCCCGGCGCGGTCCTCGATGAACGGGCGCCACAGATCGACGAGCTTCTTCGCCGCCGGCGGCGGCGGCTGGCCGGTGAGCCGCTCGCGCACCATCATGGCGATGGCTTCCTCGATCGGCGCGTCGGCGCGGTCGGTCACCTCGTCGAACTTGCCGCGGTGGAAGCGGTCGTCGATCATCGCGGCGAGATTGTTCTTCACGCCGAGCATGCGGCGCGCGCCGATCGCCTCGACGCGGGCCTGCTCCACGGCGTCGAACACCGCCCGCGCCTGCTGGCCGCCGGGCAGCAGGCGGCGATGCACGGCCGCGTCATGGCAGGCGAGCTTGAGCGCGATCGAATCGGCGTTGCCGCGCACGATTGCGGCCTCGTCGCGGGTGAGCTTTCGCGCCGGCTCGGGCAGCCGCACCTTGCCGCCGACCAGGCCGGGCCGCTCGGCGGCGAACGAGACTTCGAGATCGGACTTCTTCGCGATCGCGCGCAGACAGCCGGTCACCGCCCGCTTGAACGGCTCGGCGGGAGATTCCTTCGGCTGCGGCTTCGGCTTCTGGTTGGAGGACATCGTTCGCCAATCTCGGTCTCTCAGCTCCCTCTCCCCGCATAGTCCGTCGAAGACGGGCGTGAACGCCCTGACGCCGGGGAGAGGGTCGGGGTGAGGGGGAATCTCAACGAGTCGACTCGTGGAGAGTCCCCCTCACCCGCCCGCCTTCGGCGGTAAAATTCAGCTCAGCGCCACGTTGACCGAGCTCTCCGGCAGCTCCTGGCCGAAGCAGCGCTGATAGAACTCGGCGACGATCGGCCGCTCGAGCTCGTCGCACTTGTTGACGAAGGTCAGCCGGAACGCGAAGCCGATGTCCTTGAAGATGTCGGCGTTCTCGGCCCAGGTGATCACCGTGCGCGGGCTCATGACGGTCGAGAGGTCGCCGTTCATGAAGGCGTTGCGCGTGAGGTCGGCGACGCGCACCATCTTGTTGACGATGTCGCGGCCATCCTCGGTCTGGTAGTGCTTCGCCTTGGCGAGCACGATCTCGACCTCGTTGTCGTGCGGCAGATAATTCAGCGTCGTCACGATCGACCAGCGGTCCATCTGCGCCTGATTGATCTGCTGTGTGCCGTGATAGAGGCCCGAAGTGTCGCCCAGTCCGATGGTGTTGGCGGTGGCGAACAGGCGGAACGCCGGATGTGGCTTGATCACACGGCTCTGGTCGAGCAGCGTGAGGCGGCCGGAGGACTCCAGCACGCGCTGGATGACGAACATCACGTCGGGGCGGCCGGCGTCGTACTCGTCGAAGCAGAGCGCGACGTTGTTGACGTAGGCCCAGGGCAGAATGCCGTCGCGGAATTCGGTGACTTGCATGCCGTCCTTGATGACGATCGCGTCCTTGCCGATCAGGTCGATACGGCTGATGTGGCTGTCGAGGTTGACGCGCACGCACGGCCAGTTGAGGCGGGCGGCGACCTGCTCGATGTGCGTCGACTTGCCGGTGCCGTGATAGCCCGAGACGATGACGCGGCGGTTGTGCGCGAAGCCCGCGAGGATCGCGAGCGTGGTGGCGCGATCGAAGCGATAGTCGGGATCGACGTCCGGGACGTGATCCTCACTCTTCGAATAGGCCGGGACCTCCATGTCGCTGTCGATGCCGAAAAGCTGCCGGACCGACACCTTCATGTCGGGCATGGGGGGCGTGTTCTGGACTGCGCTTGCCATAGTTACTCCGTGGCCCCGGAAACGGCGCGGGGCCGCGATTTCTGCCGGGCTTCGTTCTGGAATAACGGCAACTTAGCAGACGGGGGTGCACCGCGAAAGCGGCCCGGTGCATAGCTAAATTGCTGTAACTCCAATCATGTAGCAGAAATCGACCGGCCGTGGCGCAAGCCAGGCCGGTCGATTCCGCGGGGCCTTGGCGGCCCTTCTTGGGTGGCGGCTCAGGAGCGGGCGCGGCGGATTTTTGCGGTGTCCGGGTCGGCCGGCCTGACGGCCGCCTCGAAGGCCGCAAGCAACGGGGCCAGCGCCTCGCGGTCGAAGCCGTCGCGGACACAGATGCCGGCGCGCCGCGGCGGCAGCGCGGGCAGGAAGCCCTCGCGGGCGAGCGTCAGCTTTTCGGTGATGCCCCGCTCCGGCAGCAGCATGAAGCCCAGTCCGGCTTCGACCGCCGCGCGGCGGGCGTTGAAATCCTTGCCGGCGAACGACACCACATAGCGCAGGCCGGCCTTGTCCATCGCCTCGAATGCGACCCGGTCGGTCTCGCTGTTCGGCCAGGAAATGTAGGGCAGCGCCATCCCGGGGCCGATGTGCAGATCGGCCGAGCGCACCCAGGAAACGGGTTCGGCCCATTCGGACACCAGATCGACCGGCTTGTCGGGGCTGACGATCACCAGCGCCATGTCGAGAAAGCCGGTGTCGAGCTGCTTCAGCAATTCCTCGGACCGGGCGCATTGCAGGTGCACCTGCATGCCCGTTGCGGCGCCGGTGCAGCTCCGGAAAGCGTCGACCAGAATGCTGCCGGCAAACGACACCGGCAGGCCCACGCGCACCAGCGGCGTGACGGGACCGCCCCCGGACAGCGACAGCAACTGCTCGTTCAGGCCGAGGATGCGCCGCGCATAGCGCTCGACGATCTTGCCGCGCTCGGTGAGCTTGGTGCCGCCGCCCGAGCGGGCGAACACGTCGTCGCCGACGAGCTGCCGCAGGCGCTTGATCTGGGCGCTGATCGCGGACTGCGTCAGGCCGAGCGTCTGCCCGGCCTTGGTGAAGCTGCCTTCGTCCAGAATGGTGACGACGGTCCGCAGAAGTTCCACCGGAACATAGCTCCGGCCGGGGTTACCCTGCATTGATGAGCCCTTTCGAATCGCCGCGATCCGGCGACAAATTCCTTTTGTCGCGAGCTAGTCGCCCAAGTTCTGGCCTAGAAGAAGTAATACGCATGTAATTTGCAGTGCCCATTGCACTGCGCCGCGGCGAAAGTCGCTGGCCGCGGGCCGGACCCGGGCGGTGTGGCGCCTATTCCGCTGCATCATCAGGCCGTTGCCATCGCTGCGGTGGCAGGCAATGGTTCGCCGGTGGGAACAGCCATACCGCGGCTGCCATGCGCAGAAACGGCTGGGCGAGGACGGGCCGCCTCGTCCATGATCCCGCGAAAGCCCGAAGGGAGGCGCTCATGTCCGACGTCCTGACGAAAGCCCGCAGCGAACCGGGCGCAGCCGGCAGGGTCCGCTTCTACGGCGTGCATCATCTGGCGCTGAACACCGACGACATGAAGATGACGGTCGACTTCTATGTCGACGTGCTCGGCATGCGGCTGGTTCACGCCATGAAAGTTCCACCGGGCCTCGGCAGCGGGCCCGGCAACCGCGGCAACCCGCCGTTCGAGGAGATCCGCCACTACTTCTTCGACATGGGCCGCGACGGCCTGCTCGCCTTCTTCGAGATGCCGAAGGGCGCAAAACAGCGCGGCGACCGCAACGCGCTCGGCGCCATGCAGCATGTCTCGTTCGCGGTCTCGCCGGAAAGCCAGCAGCGCATCTGCGAGCGGCTCAAGGCCGCCAAGGTGCCGTTCGACGGGCCGCTGGAAATCCTGCCGGGCATTTTCTCGATCTACGTGTTCGATCCGAACGACATCCGGCTCGAGTTCTCCTGCCAGCCGTCAAACGGCGAAGGCGAGCCTCTGATCGTGCCCCAGGTCACGCAGACCAAGGACGAGGCGCTGGCCGAGCTCAAGACGCTCGCCGGCGACAAGGCCTGGCTCGACAAGGCGACGGCGGGACTTCCCGACTGATCCGGAATGCCGGCTAATCCTCGCAACGTGTGGCCGGTCGCCATCGCGGGCGGCGGCATCGGCGGGCTCGCCTGCGCGCTGGCGCTGGCGCGGCATGGCTTCCAGTCGCTGGTGCTGGAGCAGGCGGCCGAATTCGGCGAGGCGGGCGTCGGCCTGCAGATGGCGCCGAACGCGCTGTCGGTGCTGGACGCGCTGGGCGTGGGAGAAGCCGCCAAGACGCACGCGCTGCTGATCGAGCGGCTGCTGATGCTGGATGCGGTGACCGGTGTCGAGGTCGTCAACATCCCGCTGGGCGAACGCTTCCAACAACGCTTCGGCAATCCTTACGCGGTCGCGCACCGCGCCGATATCCATGGCGCGCTGCTTGACGGCTGCCGCGCAAGCCCGCTGATCGAGCTTCGCAATGGCTGCCGGGTGACGGAGTTTGCGACATCGGGAAACGGCGTGGCCGTGACGATGGCAAGCGGCGAGCGGATCGAAGCCGCGGCACTGGTCGGTGCCGACGGCGTGCATTCCAGCATCCGCCGCCGCATCGTCGGCGACGGCGATCCGCCGCCCGCCGGCGCGGTGATCTACCGCGCGACGATCGCGGCGGCCGACATGCCGAAGAACCTGCAGCAGCCCCACCCGACCTTCTGGGCCGGCCCCGGCTGGCATGTGATCTACTATCCGATGCGCGACTGGAGCACGTTCAACCTCGGCTGCACCGTGGTGACGAGCCAGACGCCGCCGATCGACGGCGAGGAGGTCTCGCCGCACTATGTGCTGCCGCTGTTTGCCGGCAGCTGCGCCGCGCCGCTGCGGGTGCTGCGCATCCCCAAGCAATTCAAGCGCTACGTCATCCGCCACCGTGAGCCGGTGGAGAACTGGACCCAGGGGCCGGTGACGCTGCTCGGCGACGCCGCGCACCCGATGGTGCAATACATCGCCCAGGGCGCGGCCATGGCGCTGGAGGACGCGATCTGCCTCGGCAACAACGTCGCCGAGTGCGGCGGCGACTTCGCCAAGGCATTCCAGCGCTATCAGGACATCCGCACGGTCCGCACCGCGCGGGTGCAGATCTCTTCGCTGATGATGGACCGCATCAACCACGCCAAGGGCCTGGAGCGGAAGGTGCGCAATTCCCTGTTCGAAGGACGCACCGCCGAGGAGTTCTACGACCGGCTGGCCTGGCTCTACACGCCGCCGCCTTATGTGAAGTAGTCAGCGCGCCAGCCACGCTTTCAATTTCTGCTCACCCGCGGGCGAGAAGCGCACCACCCGCGACTTCGCTTCGCGCACCGCCCAGCGGCGGTCGATCACGTGATCGAGGATCGCTGCGCCCAGCGTGCCGCCGAGGTGGCTGCGGCGCTCGCTCCAGTCGAGGCAGGGCCGGCAAAGCGGCCGGCGGCCGCCCTCCAGCCCGCCGACATCGATGCCGGCACAGGCGAAGAATTTTGCGCCGTCGCGCGTGACGCGAACCTCGTCGCCGCGGCGGGTCAAGAGCCGCCGCTCGACGAAGCGGTCGAACATCCTGACCGCGAGATCCCCGGCCAGATGGTCGTAGCAGGAGCGGGCGCGGCGCAGCTCCGGATCGCGCGGGCCGACGCGGACCCGAAGGTGGCCGGCGCGCGTCGCGACCGGCATCAGCGCCTCCAGCGCATGGGCGACGTCCGGATCGGCCAGGCGGAAATAGCGGTGCCGGCCCTGGCGCTCGACCGCCAGCAGCGCGGCCTTTTCCAAACGGTCGAGATGCCCGCTGACGGTGGAAAGGCTCAGACCCGCCTCCTGCGCGAGCTCGGTCGCGGTCAGCGCCGGGCCGGCCAGCAGCGCCAGCAGCATGTTGGCACAGGCCGGATTGCCGATCAGCGCCGCAACAACCGAGATATCGGGGCCCTCGCGCATAGTTTGAGGATTCCCGAAGTGTCGATGGCTGTCAACGTGGTAGTGGAGTCGCCATCACATGGAGTGATGCAGATATCACATGGGATGATGCGGATGGGCTGCTCGCGCACCCTTGATGGACTCCGCATCGATCAACGATGATGGCCGCGTGACCGCCACCTCTTCTTCATCCCCACCGATCGACGAAAGCTCGCTGCGCTATCCCGGCTGGCGCGTGGTGCTCGCCTGCTTTCTCGCCGCGGTGTTCTGCTGGGGTTTCGGTCTCTACGGCCACGGCGTCTACCTCACCGAGCTGCACCGCCTGCACGGCTGGCCGACATCGCTCATTTCGGGAGCCGTCACGGTTTTCTATCTGCTGACGGCCGCATTCGTCGTTTTCATCAGCGATGCCATCGCCCGGCTCGGCCCCAAGCTCGTCATGCTCGGCGGCATGCTCTGTTTCGGCAGCGCGGTGGCCCTGCTCGCGGTCATCAATGCACCGTGGCAGCTCTATCTCGCCTACATGCTGATGGCGGCCGGCGCGGCGACCATGCATGTCGGCGCCATCAGCAACGTGGTCGGGCTGTGGTTCAACCGGAAGCGGCCGCTGGCGATCAGCCTGGCGCTCAACGGCGCGAGCTCCGGGGGCATCCTCGTTGCGCCGGCGCTGGTGCTGGCCATCTCGTACTTCGGGTTTTCCGCAGCGATTCTCGGCGCGATGCTGCTGGTGGCGGCGATCCTGCTGCCGGCGATCGCGTTGTGGGTCGACCGGCCGCCAACGCGCGGCGCGGATGCCGCGGCGGCGGCCGCCGCGGCAGGCTGGACCCGCAGAAGCGCACTCCGCAGCCGCAACTTCTGGATCGTGGCCGCGCCGTTCGCGATGGCGTTGACCGCGCAGGTCGGCTTCCTGGTGCACCAGATCGCGATCCTCGAGCCGTCCGTCGGCCGGGCGCAGGCCGGCCTGTCGGTGGGCGTCCTGACCGTGACGGCGCTGATCGGGCGCATCGCGCTCGGCGCATGGGCCGGCCGGCTCGACCTGCGCCGCTTCACGGCGTGGTCGCTCGCGAGCCAGACCGCGGCGCTGCTGGCGATGGCCTCGACCTCGAACAGCGCGGCGCTGATGATCGCCTGCGCGGTGTACGGATTTTCGGCCGGAAACCTGGTGACGCTGCCGTCGCTGGTGATCCAGCGCGAGTTCGAGGCCAAGGCGTTCGGCATGCTGGTCGGGCTGTCCTGGGCGATCACCCAGTTCACCTACGCATTCGGTCCGGGAATTCTCGGTGCGCTGCGCGATCTCACCGGCGGCTATGGCGCACCGCTGTTGTTTTGCGTCGTGCTGAAGATCGCCGCCATGGCCGCAATCCTGCTGCGGCCGCGTTCAGACCGCGCCGACTGACTTCAGGTAATTGTAGGCCTGGATGATCTCGCGCAGCTTGTCTTCCATCGCGCGATCGCCGCCGTTGGCGTCGGGATGGTGGCGCTTCACCAGGATCTTGAAGCGCGCCTTGATCTCGGCCTTGTCGGCCCCCTCTTCGAGACCAAGCTCGTGCAGCGCCTTGCGTTCGGCGTTGCGCACCATGCGGGCCGGCTCGGCGCGCTCGCTGCGCGTCCGCGTGTCGGCGCCGCGCGCGCCGAACTCGCGGAACACGTTGAACGGATCGTGCGGCGCATGCGGGCCGAAATCGCCGCCGCCGGCCTGGCGGGTCCCGGTGCCCATCTTCCAGGTCGGGCGATGCCCGGTGACCGCGTCCTTCTGGTACTTCATCACGGCATCGTCGCTCATGCCGGAGAAATAATTGTAGGAACTGTTGTACTCGCGCACGTGGTCGAGGCAGAAGCGCCAGTACTCGTTCTCGTGGTTACGCCCCTTCGGCGCGCGATGCGTCGCCGTGTTGCCGCAGCCCTTCCACTGGCAGCACGGCTCGTCGGGCTTCCGCGTGCGGTCCTCCGTGGGCTTGACGCGGATGCGATCGAACAGGGGTGAGTCGAATTTCATGACCGAACATTATGCGAAGGCGCCGACGACACCTTCAAGACTTGACAGAACGTTTTTACGGGAGGGCGCGATGGCGGGCCGGTTGACCCCGGAACCCCGGACCCTTACGTGAAACGCCATGCTGGTGAAAGATCAGATCGCCGAGAAACTCAACGACGCGCTTGCGCCGCAGAGCCTGGACGTCGAGGACGAGTCGCAGAACCACGTCGGGCACGCCGGGCACCGGCCGGGCGGCCAGACCCATTTCCGGGTATATATCGTGTCGGAGGCGTTCCGCGGGAAGAGCCGGGTCGAACGCCACCGCATGATCAATCAAGTGCTGGCGGCCGAGCTCGCAGGCGGCGTCCATGCGCTGGCGATCCATGCCAGCGCGCCGGGGGAATAATCGTCCCGGCTATTGCGGCGTGATGTTGGCCGCCTTGATGACCTCGCCCCAGGTCTTGCGCTCGGCCGCGATGCGGGCGGCAAACTCCTCCGGCTTGTCGCCGATCAATCGCGCGCCGGACTTGCTGAAGCGCTCCTGCATGGCGGGGGTGCGGACCGCGGCGGCGATGGCGCTGTGCAGCTTCGCCACCACGGCGGGGGGCGTTCCGGCCGGCGCGGCGACGCCGAACCAGGACGACGCCTCGTAATTGGCCACACCCTGCTCGGCCGCGGTCGGCACATTGGGCACCAGCGCCATGCGCTCTCGCGCCGCGACCGCGAGCGGCCGGAGCTTGTCCGACTGGATGTGCGAAATCACCGTCGGCGGATTGTCCACCACGCCGTCGATCTGGCCTGCAAGCAGGTCGGTGACCGCGGGCGCGGCGCCGCGATACGGCACATGGCCGATATTGACCTTGGCCGCATACATCAGCATCGCGAGCCCGAGATGCCCGGTGGTGCCGATGCCGGGCGAGCCGAAGTTGAGCTTGCCCGGCTGCGCCTTGGCCAGCGCCACGAGGTCGTTCAGCGTCTTCGCCTCGACCTTCGGATTGACCACCACCAGCATCGACATGTCGGCGACGTTCGACACCGGAATGAACGCGGTCTCGACGTTGAACGGCATCTGCGCGTAGAGGAACTGGTTGGCGGTGAGGATGCCGGCCGACGTCATCAGCAGCGTGTAGCCATCGGGCGTGGACCGGGCGACCGCGTCGGCACCGACATTGCCGCCGGCACCCGCGCGGTTCTCGACGATGACCGGCTGGCCGAGCGTCTTCGACATCTCATCGCCGACCGCGCGCGCCAGCACGTCGGCGAGGCCGCCGGCCGGGAACGGGGCGATCAGCTTGATCGGACGGTCGGGATAGGTCTGGGCCTGCGCTGCCGACGCGAGCAGCAGCGCAACACAGATCGACAACAACCGGCACAGCAGGATCACGGCGTCCCCCTTCGATGTCTGGCTGGCGCGCACGATAGGCAGCGCCCCCTGCAAGTCAACGCGGCAACTTGGCTTGGGCTTTGGCTTTGGCTTTGGCTTTGGCTTGGGCTTGGGCTTCAGCTCGCCCGCGCCAGCGGCACCGGCTTGCGCACCAGCGGCATGATGCGGAGCGCGGTGATCCGGTTGCGCTGCTTGCGCAGCACGTTGAAGCGGAAGCCGTGGAAGGTGAAGCTCTGGCCGACGTCCGGGATCGAGCGCGCCTCGTGGATGACGAGGCCGGCGATCGTCGTCGCCTCGGCGTCCGGCAGGTTCCAGTCCATCGCGCGGTTGAGATCGCGGATCGGCACCGAGCCGTCGACGTTGACCGAGCCGTCCGGCTGCGGCCGCACGCCCGGCACCGGGATGTCGTGCTCGTCCGAGATATCGCCGACGATCTCCTCGAGGATGTCCTCGAGCGTGACGAGACCCTCGACCTCGCCGTATTCGTCGACCACCAGCGCGAAGTGGGTCTTGCGGCGGCGGAACGCCTTGAGCTGCTCCGACAGCGGCCGGATGTCCGGCACGAACCACGGCGGCAGCGCGATCGCCATGATGTCGATCCTGCCGAGGTCGCCGTCGGCGTTCTGGATCGTGCGCAAGAGATCCTTGGCGTGCAGGATGCCGACGATGTTCTCCGGCGTGTTGCGCCAGAGCGGAATGCGCGTGTACTCGGACTTAAGCGCGGCGGCGACGATCTCCTCGGGCGGACCGTCGGCATTGACCGTCGCCATCTCGGTGCGATGGACCATGACGTCGGCGACGGTGAGGTTGCGCAGGTCGAGCAGGCCGCCGAGCATGTCGCGGTCGAGCTTCTCGACGCCGCCCTCGAGATGCAGCAGGTCCACGGTGCCGCGGATTTCCTCGTGCGGCGCGATGATCGCCTGATCCTCGCCGACGCGGATGCCGAAGGGACGCAGGATCCATTTCACCAGCCGCTCGATCGCGATCAGCACCGGGCCGAAGATCCTGACGACCCAGGAGACCGGCCGCACCACCGCCAGCGCGACGCGCTCCGGCGCGCTGATCGCCGCGGTCTTCGGCAGCACCTCGCAGAATACGATGACGACGACGCTCATCACCACCGTGGCGTAGAGCACGCCGACGTCGCCGAAGAACGCCAGCAGCACGCTTGTGGTCAGCGCGGAGGCGCCGATGTTGGCGACGTTGTTGCCGAGCAGCAGCGCGCCGATCATGCGCTCGCGCCCCTCGAGCAGCCGCAGCACGATCCCGGCGCGCTTGTGGCCCTGGTTCTGCATGCGCGTCAGGCGTGCGCGCGACGCCGCCGTCAGCGAGGTTTCGCCCGCCGAGAAGAAGGCCGACAGCAGCAGGCTGACGAGCACAATCAGAAGAGATAGCCAGGTGTCACTGCTCATCGCCGTCGCCGCTCATCGTGCGCCAAGCTTCTCAGCGAGGAACGACCGGACCTCGGCGGCCTCGACGTCGCGCGTGACGAACGCCCGGCCGATGCCGCGCACCAGGATGAAGGTGAGTTGGCCGCGCTTGACCTTCTTGTCCTGGGAAATGAGGTCCATCATGGCGTCGGTGCCGGGCCAATTGAGGCCGGGCACCGCCCTGACACGGGTGGGCAGGCCGACCGCCGCAAGGTGCGCGATGGCGCGCTCGGCCTCCGCCTGGGCAATCAGCCCGCGCCGCGCGGAAAACTCGAAGGCGAGCGACATGCCGAGCCCGACCGCCTCGCCGTGCAGCAGCCGATCCGAGAAGCCGGCCGCGGCCTCGAAGGCGTGGCCGAAGGTGTGACCGAGATTGAGCAGCATGCGGTCGCCGGTCTCGCGCTCGTCGCGGGCGACGATCGCAGCCTTGGCGCGGCAGCTCACCGCGATGGCATGCTCGCGCGCGGGCCCGCCGGCGAACACGTCGCGCCAGTTGGCGTCGAGCCATTCGAAGAAATCGGCGTCGCCGAGCAGGCCGTACTTCACGGTCTCGGCATAGCCGGCGCGAAACTCGCGCTCCGGCAGGGTGTCGAGCACAGCCGTGTCGGCCACCACCAGGATCGGCTGGTAGAACGCGCCGATCAGGTTCTTGCCGTGGCGGGAGTTGATCGCGGTCTTGCCGCCGACCGACGAGTCCACCTGGGCCAAGAGCGTCGTCGGCACCTGCACGTAATCGACGCCGCGGCGCACCACCGCCGAGCAGAAGCCGCCGAGATCGCCGACCACGCCGCCGCCGAGCGCCACCACGAGGTCGCCGCGCTCGATCTTTGCGGCCAGCAGCGCGTCGCAGACCTGCTCGAAATGGCGGAAGCCTTTGCTGCTCTCGCCCGCGGGCACCTTCACCGCAGACGACACGATGCCGGCGGCCGACAGCGAAGCCTCGGCCGCCGCAAGATGATGCTTGGCGACCGTCGCGTCGGTGACGATCGCGACCTTGCAGCCGGGACGAAGCCTGGCGATCCGCTCGCCCAGCGTCGCCAGAAGCCCGCGGCCGATCACGATGTCGTAGGCGCGGTCGCCGAGCGCGACGTCGACCGTGATCGGCTCGCCGGTGCGAAGCGGCGCGGTCATGGCTGCACGTCCCCGCCGGAAGGCGCGGCTTGCAGGCGCCCGCGCAGTCCCCCGACGATCTCGTCGACGATCGCCTCATGCGGCACGTCGCGCGACTCCACCGTGAGATCGGCTTCGGCATAGACCGGATAGCGCTCGTCCATCAGCCGCCGCAGCGTCTCCACCGGATCGGCGGTCGTCAGCAGCGGGCGGTCGTTGCGGCGCTTGATGCGGCGGCTCAGCACCTCGAGCGTGGCGCGCAGCCAGACCGAGACGCCCTTGGCGCGGATGTTGGCGCGGGTGTCGGCGTTCATGAACGCGCCGCCGCCGGTGGCGAGCACCTGTGGCCCGCCCTCCAGGAGCCGCGCGATCACCCGCGCCTCGCCGGCGCGGAAATACGGCTCGCCATGGGACGCGAAAATTTCGGTGATCGTCATGCCGGCGGCTTTCTCGATCTCGATGTCGGCGTCGACGAACGGGATGCCGAGACGGTTCGCAAGCCTACGCCCGACCGAGGATTTTCCCGCACCCATCATGCCGACCAGCACAATGGAACGCCGCCCCAGCGCCGGGCCGAGAGAAGCGCCAGGCGAGGCGCCAACTGCGGCGCCAAGTGCGGCACCAGGCGCGGTGCCGGACGAGGCCGCGGGCTGCGCCGCGGCCTCGTTGGCCGCAGTTTGGGCCGCATTGTGCGTGACGACGTCCGACATGATATACTTGTATCGAAAACCCGCGGTGGCATAAACCGTGGCCGGGAAAAGGTAAACGCCGCCGATTCGCGGCTGCCGAGCGCCAAAATGCCGAGCTTGTTCCGATTTCTGCTGGTGGTGGGCCTTCTGGGCGCGGGCGGCTATGCCGGCATCTCCGCGCTCAGCAAGTATGTCGAGCCGCAGCCGCGCGAGATCACCGTCAACATCTCGCCCGACAAGTTCGTGAAGAACAGGTAGCGCGGCGGCCCGCCTGATGGCCCGCCCGAAAGCCGCCGGCAACGAAACCCTGATCGAGCTGTTCCTGGACATGCTCGCGGCCGAACGCGGCGCGAGCGCCAACACCCTCGACGCCTACCGCCGCGACCTCGCCGATTTCTCGGCCGCCCTCACCGCGACAAGACAAGCCATCGCCACGGCCGACAGCGATGCGCTCCGCGGCTATCTCGCCCGGCTCGCGACGCGGCAGCTTGCACCCGCGTCGGTGGCGCGGCGGCTGTCGGCGATCCGGCAGCTTTATCGTTTCCTCTACAGCGAGGGCCATCGCGGCGACGATCCCGCAGCCGCGATCGAAGGGCCGAAGCGCGGACGAAGCCTGCCGAAAGTCTTGAGCGTCAAGCAGGTCGACGGCTTGCTCGCCCAGGCCAAGGCCGCCATGCAGTCGGAATCGAAATCCGAGCGGCTTCGCGCGGCGCGGATGGCGTGCCTGCTTGAAGTGCTTTACGCGACCGGACTGCGCGTTTCGGAATTGGTGGCGCTGCCGGAGGCGGCCGCGCGGCGCGACCAGCGCATGCTGGTGATCCGCGGCAAGGGCGGCCGCGAGCGGCTGGTGCCGCTCAACGACGCCGCGCGGCAGACCATGAAGGACTATCTGGCGCTGCGCGAGGAGGTCCAAGCGGACAAATCCAAAGACAGTACCAAGTGGCTGTTCCCGTCGTTCGGCGAGAGCGGACACCTGACGCGCCAGCACTTCGCCCGCGAGCTGAAGGCGCTGGCCGCAGCCGCGGGCCTGAAGGCCTCGCAGGTCAGCCCGCATGTGCTGCGCCATGCCTTCGCCAGCCACCTTCTGCAGAACGGCGCAGACCTGCGCGTGGTGCAGACGCTGCTCGGCCACGCCGACATCTCGACCACACAGATCTACACCCACGTGCTGGAGGAGCGGCTGAAAAGCCTGGTGCGCGACCTGCACCCGCTGGCGGAGAAGTAACCGCTATTCCACGATCGATTCGGCAATGAGTTGCGCCATCAGGTCATCGTTGGCGGCATGGCTGATTCGCGACGCTTCGACCCAACGCTTGGTGTCGATACGGCTGAGATCGAGCCGATGACCGGCTTTCACAGCCAGCAACTTGAGATACTGGAGCTGTGTCCGGCCGTTTCCCTCGCGGAACGGATGGACGAAGTTGACGTCACCGAGAATGACGGCCGCCTGATTGGCAAAATCCGCCCGGGACAGCCCTGAGAGAAATCGCGAGCGCACCAGCCGGCGGTGGACATCCGCCATGCCGGTTTGGATGTATTGCCGAAACTGAAATTGCTGCGCGCCCTTGCTGATCTCGACCGTACGGATTTCGCCCGCCCAGTCGTAGATGTCCTGGAACAGGTGACGGTGGATGGCCTGGAGGTGCGCAAGGTCGAAACTCCCGGACGGCACACCCTGCCTGCCGCGCTCCACCGACAGGCGGCGCTCCGCCCGTTCAAGCTTTTCCGGGTCGACGATGCCGAGACGATTCCTGAGTGTCCGCGTACCTGGATAGACGTAGGGATCGTCTGCGCCGCTCACTTGGCCGTGGAAGTCTTGGCGTGTTCGAGAATGTAAGCGATACAGCGCTCGTGCGACCAAGCCTCGCGCTCGAACATCTCGAACATCGCGATGTCCTCGGCATCCAGCGGGTTGCCCTCGATTGCCTGAAGGTTCATGGCTTCGAGCCGGCGCTGCCGCGCTTCCGCAACCTCGGCTTTGCTCAGTCGTTTTGGCTTGTCGAGCATGCCGGCACTTTACCGAATCGGCCCTAACAAGTCACACGGTTCCGCCGCCGGCGTGGCTTGACTTGAAACCCGCCCAAAGGCCAGTTACGGCCGAAACCGCAGCGGTTCCAGGGCCAGATTTCCATCAAATGCGCAGCTATCTCGACTTCGAAAAACCGGTGGCTGAGCTCGAGGCCAAGGTCGAGGAGCTGCGGGCGATGCAGGCGGCCGGCACCGGAGCCGCCGACATCGCCGAGGACATCGGCCGGCTGGAGAACAAGGCGGCGCAGGCGCTGCGCGATCTCTATGCCGGGCTGACGCCGTGGCAGAAGACCCAGGTGGCGCGCCATCCGCAGCGGCCGCATTGTCTCGACTACATCGCGGCGCTGATCACCGAGTTCGTGCCGTTCGCGGGCGACCGCAAGTTCAGCGAGGACGAGGCCATCGTCGGCGGCTTCGGCCGCTTCCGCGGCGAAAGCATCTGCGTGATCGGCCACGAGAAGGGCTCGACCACCGAAAGCCGCCTCAAGCACAATTTCGGCATGGCTCGGCCAGAGGGCTACCGCAAGGCGGTGCGGCTGATGGAAATGGCCGACCGTTTCGACATTCCGGTGCTGGCGCTGGTGGACACCGCAGGCGCCTATCCGGGCATCGATGCCGAGGAGCGCGGCCAGGCCGAGGCGATCGCCCGCTCGACCGAGGCCTGCCTCAACCTCGGCGTGCCGAACGTCGCGGTGATCCTCGGCGAAGGCGGCTCGGGCGGGGCGGTCGCGCTCGCCACCGCCAACAAGGTGCTGATGCTCGAGCACGCGATCTACAGCGTGATCTCGCCCGAAGGCGCGGCCTCGATCCTGTGGCGCGACACCACCAAGGCGCAGGATGCCGCCACCAACATGAAGATCACGGCGGCGGACCTCAGCCAATTCGGCATCATCGACGCCATCGTCACCGAGCCGATCGGCGGCGCGCACCGCGATCCCGCGGCGGCGATTGCCGCAACCGGCGAGGCCGTGGCGAACGCACTCGCCGAGTTCCGGGGCACCGGCCGTGACGGCGTGCGGCGGCAGCGCCGGGACAAGTTCCTCGCCATCGGCCGCGGGCTGGAATAGCCGCCAACGGGGCCCATGCACCGCCCGGTTTCATCCCCAGACGGAGTTAATTGTGGCGGCCCCGACTCGGCCATTGAATCACTTGCGATAATCGGCGCTCTCGGCCACAATTTTACCCTTCGTTCACGTTAGCCATGCTCAATCAGGGTCTGGGTTTTTTGGCCGTGCCCTTGCAGAGTCACCCCCCAGGGGATAACGATTTTGCATCTTGGCTCGGGGAATGCCGTTCACGGCCGCCATCTTGGGGGAGTCTGCGTTGAACCGAAGCCCGCTCGTCCGCACGCTCTTGGCATGCGCCGCGATCAGCGTGGCTGTTCCGCTGTCCGGCTGCAACACCGACGGCGTGCTACCGATGAGCGAGAAGGCGGCCCGGCCGCTTCCGCCAAAGCTCGTCGCGGAGATCGAGTCCAAGAGCATGGACAAGGAATCTCCGATCCTGGTCCGCGTCTTCAAGGAAGAGTCCGAGCTCGAGGTCTGGAAGCAGGATCGCTCCGGACGCTTCGCGCTGCTCAAGGCCTATCCGATCTGCCGCTGGTCCGGCGAGCTCGGGCCGAAGATCAAGGAAGGCGACCGTCAGGCGCCGGAGGGCTTCTACACCATCACCCCCGGCCAGATGAATCCGAACTCGGCGTATTACCTGTCGTTCGATCTCGGCTATCCGAACGCCTTCGACCGCGCGCACGGCCGCACCGGCTCGCAACTGATGGTGCACGGCGACTGCTCGTCGCGCGGCTGCTACTCGATGACCGACGAGCAGATTTCGGAAATCTACGCGCTCGGCCGCGACTCGTTCTTCGGCGGCCAGAAGTCGTTCCAGGTTCAGGCCTATCCGTTCCGGATGACGCCGCAGAACATGGCCAAGCATCGCAACAGTCCGCATCTCGCGTTCTGGAAGATGCTGAAGAAGGGCTACGACCATTTCGAGGTTTCAAAGCTCGAGCCCCGGGTCAATGTCTGCGAGAAGCGTTACGTGTTCGACGCGCAGTCGCCCGGCGACCCGTCGCGGGCGCTCACGTTCAGCGCGCAAGCCAAGTGCCCGGTCTACGAGGTGGATGCCGAGATCGCGGCCGCCGTGCAGCAGAAAGAGCAGCGCGACGACGCCAGGTTCGCCGAGCTGGTTCGCCGCAACGTGGCGACCGCGCCGATCAAGACCAATGCCGATGGCGGCATGCACCCGGTGTTCGTCGACGCGGTGAAGCGCAATCAGGTCGGCGTCGCGCCCTCGAGCGCATTCCTCGCCTCGACGCCGCCCGGCACCATTCCGCCGACCGTGCGGCCGCCGCGCATCCCTGAGCTTTCCGACGCGCCGGCGGTGGCGGGCGCAGCACCGGCGGCGCATCCGAGCGGCGAGGTTTCGCCGCAGATGGCGATTGCCGATACGACTTCGTCCGCCCCGCAAACGACGGCCAAGCCGACCAACTTCTTCTCGAACCTGTTCGCGTCGAAGTCAGAGACCAAGGCCGCCGAAACCAAGGCGACGGAGAAGAAGAGCGACGGCGCGATCGACCGCATGGCGCGGCTCGTAGGCATTCGCAGGGACGAGCCCAAGGCGGCCGAAGCGGCGAAGCCCAAGCCCGCCGCAGCGAAGCCCGCGCAGCCGGCTCCGTCCGCGGCGAACGGCGCGATCCGTCCGAAGCCGGCCGAAGCGCCGGTGAAGACCGCCGAGGCTCAAGCGCCGATCCCTGCACCGGCGGCGTCCAATCCGTTCCCGCCCGCACCGGCTGCGCAGCGCGCTCCCGCCGCTACGGCTCCCGCCGGCAGCAGCGGGCTGAGCGGCGCGGCGCCGGTCGTTCCGTCCGGCAACTTCGACAGCCGCTGGTCAGCGTTCCGGTAACCGCTACAGAATTTGTGGTCGAAAGCGCCGGGCCGGAGTCCGGCGCTTTTTGCTGGAACGTGGCCGCCGGCGGCGAAACGTCCGGGCAGGTTCGCGAGCCATGACGACCGCTGCCCCCTCGCGTTAAACTGCCCCACAGTTCAAGGAGAGACGCCAATGAGACGACAATTTTGCCGGCTTGCGGCCGCGACGACACTTGCGCTGGTCGTGATGCTTTCGGGTTCGCAGAGCCAGGCACAAGCCCAAGCGCAAACCCAAGCGCAAACCTGGCCGGATCGCAGCGTCAAGTGGATCCTGCCGTTCGGCGCGGGCAGCGCCACCGACATCGCGGCGCGCCTGCTCGCCGAGCGGCTCAGCGCCAAGTGGGGCAAGCCGGTGGTGATCGAGAACCGGCCGGGCGGCGACGGCCTCGTCGCCATCAACGCCTTCACCGCGGCCAATGACGATCACGTGCTGCTGTACGCGTCGAGCGCGTCGTTCATGGCGCATCCCTACACCCAGGAGAAGCTGCCCTACGATCTGGAGCGCGACCTCACGCCGATCGCGCGGGTCTGCGACACCGTCGTGGCGGCAAGCGTGCCCGCCGCAAGCGAGTTCAAGACGGTTTCGGAGTTCGTCGCACGCGCCAAGGCGGAGCCGGGCAAATATCACGCCGCCGGCGCGGCCGGCGTGCCGGAGTTCTCGCTCGGCGCGTTCCTGAAGTCCGAGAACCTGGACGTGACCAAGGTGCCGTATCGCGACGTGGTGCAGGCCGGTCGCGACCTCGGCGAGCAGCGCATCCACTTCCTGCTGTCGTCTTATGCGGTGGTGAGGCCGTTGGTCGAGGCCAACAAGGTGCGGGTGCTGGGCGCGGGCGGCCGCAAGCGCGCCGCCATCACCCCGAACGTGCCGTCGGTGCAGGAAACCGGATATCCGACGCTGGTGACGGAAACGACGTCGGGGCTTTATGGACCGAAAGGCATGCCGCTCGCATTGCGCGAGCGCATCGCCGCCGACGTGATCGCCGCAGCCAACGACCCTGCCGCGGTCGAGAAGATCGTCGCCTCAGGCCAGGACATGAACACCGGCGGACCTGCCGAGCTCGCCGCCACGCTCAAGCAGCAGGGCGAGGCGCTGACGCGGGTCGCCAAGATTCTCGGCATGGAACGCAAGCAATAGCCAAGCGCTCCGGACACCGGCGCAAAAAGCAAAGCGCGGCCGAAGGGCCGCGCTTTTTCATTGGCAGACAACGGCTCCGCTCAGGCGTAGCGGCCGTGGCAGTGCTTGAACTTCTTGCCCGAGCCGCACGGACATTCCTCATTGCGGCCGACCTTGCCCCAGGTCGTGGGATCCTTCGGATTGCGCTCCGCCGAGGGCCTCGGCGTGATGCCGGCGCGCGCCAATGTCTGCGCGCCTGCCGCGGCGAGCGCCAACTCGTCCTCGCCGGTGTTCGGATTGACGTGCGAGGCCTGCATCGGCGGCAGCTCCGGCACGCTCTCCGGCTGCTGCTGCACGATCTCGACCCGCATGAGCTGCGCCGTCACGCCTTCGCGCAGGCTGCTGCCCATGCCTTCGAACAGGTCGAACGCCTCGGCCTTGTACTCGTTGAGCGGATCGCGCTGACCATAACCGCGCAGTCCGATCACCTGGCGCAGGTGCTCGAGCATCACCAGGTGCTCGCGCCACAGATGGTCGAGCGTCTGCAGCAGGATCGACTTCTCGACATAGCGCAGCACGTCCGGGCCCCATTGCGCGACCTTCGCGGCCATGTGCTCGTCGGCGCGCCGGGTGATGCGGGCGATCAGCTCCTCGTCGGCGATGCCCTCTTCCTTGGCCCACGCATCGACCGGCAGGTCGAGGCCAAGGACCCGGTTCATCTCCTCCTTGAGGCCCGCCACGTCCCACTGCTCGGGATAAGCGTTCTCCGGCACGTGCTTCGCCACCAGGTCCTCGATCACGGCGTGGCGCATGTCGGTGACCACCTCGGCGGTGGCCGCATCCGACATCCATTCGACGCGCTGGTCGAAGATGACCTTGCGCTGGTCGTTCATCACGTTGTCGAACTTCAGGATGTTCTTGCGGATGTCGAAGTTGCGCGCCTCGACCTTCTGCTGCGCGGTGGCGAGCGCCTTGTTGATCCAGGGATGGACGATCGCCTCGCCTTCTTTCAGCCCGAGCTTGGTCAGCATGCCGCCGAGCTTGTCGGAGCCGAAGATGCGCATCAGGTCGTCTTCGAGCGAGAGGAAGAACTTGGAGCGCCCCGGATCGCCCTGACGGCCGGAGCGGCCGCGCAGCTGGTTGTCGATGCGGCGGCTCTCGTGGCGCTCGGTGCCGAGCACGAACAGGCCGCCCGCGGCGAGCGCCTTATCCTTCAGCCGCGCCACCTGCGCCTTGATCTCGGCCGCGGCGGCATCGCGCTGACCGCCCTCCGGCATGTCCTTGAGTTCCTGAACAATCCGCATGTCGGAATTGCCGCCGAGCTGAATGTCGGTGCCGCGGCCGGCCATGTTGGTGGCAATGGTGATCGCGCCCGGCACGCCGGCCTGCGAGACGATGTAGGCCTCCTGCTCGTGGTAGCGGGCGTTGAGGATGGCGAACACCTTCTTCTTGGTCGCGCCTTCGTCGCCGCTGTACAGCTCGGCGAACGCGTTGGGGTCGGCGAAATCGTGCTGTTCCCAGCCTTGCTTGCGCATCAGCTCGGCGAGAAGCTCGGACTTCTCGATCGAGGTGGTGCCGACCAGAACCGGCTGGCCCTTGATCTTGCATTCCTCGATCAGCGAGATGATGGCGCGGTATTTCTCTTCCGCCGTGCGGTAGACCTCGTCGTCCTGGTCGTCGCGGACCATCGGCCGGTTGGTCGGCACCTCGACGACTTCGAGGTTGTAGATGTCCATGAACTCGTCGGCCTCGGTGAGCGCCGTGCCGGTCATGCCGGCGAGCTTCCGGTACATGCGGAAATAGTTCTGGAACGTGATCGAGGCGAGCGTCTGGTTTTCCGGCTGGATCGGCTGGTGTTCCTTCGCCTCCAGCGCCTGATGCAGGCCTTCGGAATAGCGGCGGCCCGGCATCATGCGGCCGGTGAACTCGTCGATGATGACGACCTCGCCGTTCCGCACGATGTAGTCCTTGTCGCGCTGGAACAGCTTGTGCGCGCGCAGCGCCTGGTTGACGTGGTGCACGGTCGAGACGTTCTCGACATCGTAGAGCGAGTCGCCCTTGAGCAGGCCGTCGGCGCGCAGCCACTGCTCAAACTTCTCCATGCCGGCTTCGGTCAGCGCCACGGTGCGCTGCTTCTCGTCGACCTCGTAGTCGACCTTGAGGCCGGTATCGAGCTTCGGGATGTAGGCGTCGATGGTGTTGTAGAAATCGGAGCGGTCGTCGAGCGGGCCGGAGATGATCAGCGGCGTGCGCGCCTCGTCGATCAGGATCGAGTCGACCTCGTCGACGATGGCGAACACGTGTCCGCGCTGGACCATGTCCTCCAGGCGGTACTTCATGTTGTCGCGCAGATAGTCGAAGCCGAGCTCGTTGTTGGTGCCGTAGGTGACGTCGCAGTCGTACGCGACCTTGCGCTGCTCGTCGTCGAGGCCGTGGACGATCACGCCGGTCTTCAGGCCGAGGAAGCCGTAAATCTGGCCCATCCACTCGGAGTCGCGCTTGGCAAGGTAGTCGTTGACCGTGACCACGTGCACGCCGCGGCCGGCGAGCGCGTTGAGATAGACCGCGAGCGTTGCGACCAGCGTCTTGCCTTCGCCGGTCTTCATCTCGGAGATGCGGCCCTCGTGCAGGATCATGCCGCCGATCAGCTGCACGTCGAAGTGCCGCTGGCCGATCGCACGCTTGGCCGCCTCGCGGACGGTCGCAAACGCCGGCACCAGGATGTCGTCGAGGCTCGCGCCGTCGGCGAGCTGCTTCTTGAACTCCGCCGTGCGCGCACGAAGCGCGTCGTCGCTGAGCTTCACGAGCTCCGGCTCGAGCGCATTGATCGCGTCAACCCGCGGCTGGTACTTGCGAACACGCCGATCGTTGGAGGAACCGAACAGTTTACGGGCGACAGCGCCGAGCATTGCGGATCAAATCCTTGCCTTGGGCAAGCCGCTGTCGCGGCCATCCATGCGGGAAATGCGGCACTTCTCGGGCAATTGCAACGGGATAGCGAGCATTCGAGGAGAGCCGCGCGGCATTCGAGACATAGGAGGGGGTGCAATCCTTGTCAATTAGTGTGGTTCCGGCCGTAAAACGTTCAAAAGGCGGGCAGTTTCCGCCTTCACGCGCTGTTTAGAACTTCCCCGCCGATCTTTCGTTGCCAAGCCGGACCGATTGCGCGACAAGTCGCCGCCCCTTGGCTCTTTGGCCGGGCACAACATTGCAAGGATTGTCATGACCAGACCGATCGAGAGCCGCGGGGTCGCCCTGCGCTTGAGCGCGTTCGCCTTCCTCGCCGCCATGCTGGTGGCAGCTTTGGTTGCTGCCTGGCCGGTCGCCCCGGCCCAGGCCCAGGCGCAAAGCGACAAGGTGGTCGCCAAGGTCGCCGGCGTCGAGATCCGGGAAAGCGATCTGGCGATGGCCGAGGAGGACATGGGCCAGCAGGTCCAGCAGCTTGAAGGCGCGGCCAAGCGCGACGCGCTGGTGGCTTACGTGGCCGACGTGATCGTGGCCGCCAAGGCCGCCGAGGCCAAAAAGATCACCGACCAGAAGGATTTCAAGAGCCGCATCGCCTTCATCCGCAACAAGCTCGCGATGGAGATGCTGCTGGTGCAGGAGGGCAAGGCCGCCGCCACCGACGCCGCCATGAAGAAGGTCTACGAGGAGGCGGTCAAGCAGCAGGGCAACGAGCAGGAGGTGCGCGCACGCCACATCCTGGTGCCGACCGAAGACGAGGCCAAGACGATCCTCGCCGAGATCAGGAAAGGCACCGACTTCGCCGAGATGGCGAAGCAGAAGTCCAAGGACCCCGGCGCCGCGGCCGAAGGCGGCGACCTCGGCTATTTCACCAAGGACCAGATGGTGCCGGAGTTCGCCGATCAGGCGTTCAAGATGAACAAGGGCGACGTGTCCGAGCCGGTCAAGTCGCAGTTCGGCTGGCACATCATCAAGGTCGAGGACAAGCGCACCAAGCCGGCGCCGACCTTCGACCAGGTCAAAGAACAAGTTGAACAATATGTGACACGCCGGGCGCAGGCCGACTACATCACCAAGCTGCGCGAGACCGCCAAGGTCGAGCGGCTCGACAAGAAGTAATCGCCGCGGTTGATCCGCCCATCAAGGAATATCGTGGTCGCATAGCCGTCCGAAGGACGGCGTCGCTTTCGCTCGCCTATGGCCTTGTCCCGGCGATTTCGTTTAGGTACGCACGCCAAGCGTCTTGATGACGTTCCTCTCGATGGTGGTGCGCTCATGGCAACCGCGGTTTCCCCCCTCGCCCCCAAGTCCGTTCCGGCCATGCCGGTGATCCCGGGCGTGAAGCTCGCGACCGCGGCGGCCGGCATCAAGTATCGCGACCGCACCGACGTGCTGCTCGCGGTCCTCGATCCGGGCACGGTGGCGGCCGGTGTCTTTACGAAGTCCAAATGCCCATCCGCGCCGGTGGAATGGTGCCGCGACAAGCTGAAGGGCGCCAAGCCTCGCGCGCTGGTGGTCAATTCCGGCAACGCCAACGCCTTCACCGGCAAGAACGGCCGTGCCGCGTGCAAGTTCACCGCCGAGATCGCAGCGCGCGCCGTCGGCTGCAAGCCGAAGGACGTGTTCCTGGCCTCGACCGGCGTGATCGGCGAACCGCTCAACGCCAAGGTGTTCGACGGCGTCATGGAGGGGCTGGTCGCCTCGGCCAGGCCGGACTTCTGGCCTGAAGCCGCCAAGGCGATCATGACCACCGACACCTTCCCCAAGGTCGCCACCGCACGCGCCAAGCTCGGCGAGGCGACGGTGACGATCAACGGCTTCGCCAAGGGCGCCGGCATGATCGCGCCTGACATGGCGACCATGCTGTCCTACGTGTTCACCGACGCGCCGATCTCGCAGCGCGCGCTGCAGGCGCTGCTGAGCGAGGGCGTCGAGGATACGTTCAACGCCGTGACCATCGACGGCGACACCTCGACCTCGGACACGCTGATGGCGTTCGCGACCGGTGCCGCCAAGGACCTCGGCGCGCCGAGCATCACCAAGGCCAACGACCCGCGCCTGAAGCCGTTCCGCTCAGCCTTCAACGCCGTGCTGGCCGACCTCGCCGAGCAGGTGGCGCGCGACGGCGAAGGCGCGCGCAAGCTGGTCGAGATCAGCGTCGAGGGCGCGAAGTCGAAGGCGTCCGCGCGGCGGATCGCCATGTCGATCGCCAACTCCCCGCTGGTGAAGACCGCGATCGCCGGCGAGGACGCCAACTGGGGCCGCGTGGTGATGGCGGTCGGCAAGGCCGGCGAGCCGGCCGATCGCGACCGGCTGTCGATCTGGTTCAACGGCATCCGTGTCGCCCACAAGGGCGCGCGCGATCCCGGCTACGACGAAGCGATGGTGTCAAAGGCGATGAAGAACGACACCATCGCGCTCAAGGTCGCGCTCGGGCTCGGCAAGGGCAAGGACCGCGTGCTGACCTGCGATCTGACCAAGGAGTATGTCGCGATCAACGGCGATTACCGGTCGTGAAATGTCCGGATCCTGTTAGAGGCGGATTAACCCGCTCGGCGGTCCCATGAATTTATCCGGCGGCTTTGCATCCCTTTTAACCAAGGCTTGTCTACGGTTGGGGCCGGGCCGGTGAGCATCAAACTCGTTCTGGTTGCCGCCTGCGCCCTGATCGATGCCGATGGGCGCGTGCTGCTCGCCGAACGCCCCGCGGGAAAAACCATGGCGGGCCTTTGGGAGTTTCCGGGCGGCAAGGTCGAGGCCGGCGAACGGCCCGAGGAAACGCTGATCCGGGAGATGAAGGAGGAACTCGGCATTGTCATCAGGGAGCCGTGCCTGGCGCCGCTCACCTTTGCGAGCCACGCCTATCCGGATTTCCATCTCCTGATGCCGCTCTACGTTTGCCGGCGCTGGGAGGGCATCGTTCGAGCCCAGGAGGGACAAAGGCTCGCCTGGGTCCGGCCGAACAAGCTTCGCGACTACAAGATGCCGCCGGCCGACGAGCCGCTGATCGCCCACCTGATGACGCTGCTGTGATCGAGGTGAGAGCATGAAGCTCAAGACGCTTTGCTGCGCACTCTCCCGCTTGCGCGCCGACCAGGATGGCGCAACCGCGATCGAGTACGCCATGATCGCCGCCGGCATCAGCATCGCCATTGCCGGCACCGTCATGAACCTCGGCTCGGATCTGAAGACCGAGTTCTACGAAAAGCTCGCGGCGCTGCTCTAACAGGCTGCTGAAGCTTCAGCCGCCGGCCTTTTCGCCGGTGGAAATTTCCGTCGTGCCAAGCGCATCGGCGAGGCGCGCCTTCGCCGAGCCCGGCGCAAGCGGCTTCTGCTGGCTTTCATGCGGCGCCCAGCCCGACAGCCAGACGATCTCGAACGTGGCGCGGATTCGGCCGTCGGCATCGGCGAAACGCTCCGCGTAGATCTCGAGCAGCCGCTGCAAGGTCGCACGGCGCAGCGGCGTACGGCGGCGTTCGGCAAGCGCATTGGCCGCACCCATGCGGCGCAGGTCGTGCATCAGGGCGAGCGGTGTCGCGTAACGCACGGTGACGCGGTCGATGTCGGTGACCGGCAGCGCAAAGCCCGCCCGTTGCAGCAAGGCGCCGAGGTCGCGCAGGTCGGCGAATGGGGCGACACGCGGCGAGACGCCGCCCTCGATCTCGCTTTCGGCCTCCGCGAAGGCCTGGCGCAGCTCGACCAGGCTTTCGCCGCCGATCAACGCTGCGAGGAAAAGGCCGTCGGGCTTGAGCGCGCGGCGGATCTGCACCAGCGTTCCCGGCAGGTCGTTGACGAACTGCAGCGCGAGCGCCGACACGGCGAGGTCGAGCGAACCATCGCGGAACGGCAGCGCCTCCTCGTCCGCCGCGACTGCGAGGTCGCGGCCGGGCGCCCCTGGATCGGCGGCGACAATCGTGCCGACGCGTCCCGCCAGCGCCCGGCGTACCGCATCGGTCGGCGTGCCGATATCGACGGCGATATCGAACGGTCGCAGCACCGCTGCAAGCCGCCCCGCCATATCGTCGGCGACGCGGTCGATCAGGAACGTCGCGGGGCCCAGCACGGCCGCCCGCGCGCGGCGCGCGCGCAACAGCGTGCGATCGAAGATCACCGGATGCGGCATGTCGCTATTGTAGGGAGAACGGCGCGCCGCCGCGAGGGCGAAGCGTCATGACAATTGCTTCCGCAGCTACTTTCGAAGTTTCTTGCCGACCTTGAGCAGCGCCTGCCCGGACGGAACGTCGCTGCCCATGTAGATGGTGTTGTCGTAGACGAGGCCGAGCTGCCGCGTGGCGTTGATCAGCGCGCCGATGCCGGCCGGGATATTTCCGGCGCGGGCATCGTTCTCGTTGAGCGTCACCTCGACGCCGATCGGGTCGCGCGGAAACTGCTGGGCAAACACGCCGGTGTCGCCGTCGTGGTCCCAGCCGGCGGCTTCGAACACCGAAACCAGGTCCTGCGAAAGCACCTTGGACTCCTCGTCGCCGAGGATCGACGCGACGGCAACCTTCTGGCCGGGGAACGGCCGCAGCGCTTCGATCAGAAAGCGGCGCTGCTCCTCGGACAGCCGCTTCTGCGTTTGCAGCTTCTGCAGCTCGGCGATCGCGTTCTCCGTCTCGATCAGCTTCTGCCGCAGCTCGGAATTTTCCTTGATATAGCGGCTCGGCGTTTCCGGCTGCGCCGGGGCGGGCTTGTTGCGCAGCGCCTGCGCGTCGGCATTGAGCCGCTTCACCTGCTCGGCGCTGGTTTCCGCGGCCACGGCGTTCAGCGCCACGACACGGCGGCCATAGGCATAGGCAACGACCTCGGTGACAAACAACAGCGCCAGCACCACGGCGCAGGCGATCGCGACAAAGCGGCTGCGGATCTGGAACTCGCCGATGTCGAGCCATTCCGGCCAGAAGCCCTTGCGGAGATTGTAAGCCGCGAAGGCCGCGAGACCCGCGAGCATCACCAGCAGCACCAGCCCCATGATCTGGGCGCTGCCGTGCAGCCGGCTGACGGTCTCGAGCGAATCCCATCCGGGCATGACGCGGTTCACCTGCCTGCCGCGCCGCCGGGTGTCGCGAGACTCGCAGCGTTAACCACCCGCGGCGGCCGTTGAGGCCGCCGCATAACAGCGATAGCCTTGCCTCCCGTGCAACAGGCATCCGCAAAGACCGTAAACGCCGGTCGGTTAACCCGGATGACCGCGCCGTTTCGGGCGGTTTTCGCACGGGTGCTCGATGTTGCGTTGCCGCGGCTTTGCCCGGCCTGCCGCGAGCCGGTGCGCGACAGCGGGCTTTGCGCGCCATGCTGGGGGAAGCTCACGCAGATCGCACCGCCCTATTGCGAGCGGCTCGGGATACCGTTCGCCTACGATCCCGGTCCGGGCGTGCTGTCGATGCAGGCGATCGCCGACCCGCCCGCCTATCATCGGGCGCGTGCGGCGGTGCGTTACGACGACGTCGCCCGCGCCCTGGTCCATGCGCTGAAATATGGCGACCGGATCGACCTCGCCCCGGTCATGGGCCGCTGGATGGCGCGCGCCGGCCGTGAGGTCCTGCAGGGCGCCGACGCCCTGGTTCCGGTGCCGCTGCACTGGCGCAGGCTGTGGGCCCGCCGCTTCAACCAGTCGGCGTTGCTGTCGCAGACGATGTCCCGGGAGACCGGGGTGGACGTCAACGACACGGCGCTCAGGCGCATCAAGCCGACGGCGCAGCAGGTCGGGCTCACCCAGTCCGAGCGCGCCCAGAATGTGCAGGGCGCGTTCGGCGTGCCGGCCGATCGCAAGGCGGAGGTCGCCGGGCGCAGGCTGGTGCTGGTCGACGATGTGCTGACGTCCGGCGCCACCTCCGACGCCTGCGCGCGGGCGCTGCTCCGGGCCGGCGCTCAAAGCGTCGATCTCGTGGTGTTCGCGCGGGTTGTCGACGCGGTGCGACCCCCCATATAAAGTGGCTGCCGAAACCGCGCAGCCCACCCGCGAACAAATCATGCCGCCCATTGAAATCTACACCACGCCCTATTGCCCCTACTGCCTCGATGCCAAGGCGCTTTTGAAAAAGAAGAATGTCAGCTTCACCGAGATCGACGTCAGCCGCGACCGCGAGCTGCGCAGCAAGATGACGGCGCGCGCGGGCGGCCGCACCACGGTGCCGCAGATCTTCATCGGCTCGACCCATGTCGGCGGCTGCGACGATCTTTATGCGCTCGATGGCGCCGGCGGGCTCGATCCGCTGCTCAACGGGAAAGCCGCGCCGTGACCGCCGAACCGGGAAAGAGCTCGACCTTTCGCGTGGGCCTGATCCAGACCCGCTCAGGCGAGCTGCCGGCCGCCAATCTCGAGACCGTGGTGAAGCTGATCGGCGAGGCCAAGGCGGGCGGCGCGAGCTACGTGCAGACGCCCGAGATGACCAACATCATGGTGGCGAGCCGCGACAAGCTCCTTGCCGCCGTCGTGCCGGAGGAGAACGACCCGAGCCTTGCGACGTTTCGTGAGCTCGCGCGCAAGCTCGGCGTCTATCTGCACATCGGCTCGCTCGCGGTGAAAGCAACCGCCGACAAGGCGGCCAACCGATCCTTCCTGATCGACCCGCACGGCGAGGTCGCCGCGCGCTACGACAAGATCCATATGTTCGACGTCGATCTTGCCAACGGCGAGAGCTATCGCGAGTCGCGCAGCTACAAGCCGGGCGATCTCGCGGTGCTGCATGACCTGCCGTGGGGCCGGCTCGGGATGACGATCTGCTACGATCTGCGCTTCCCCTCGCTTTATCGGGCGCTGGGCGAAGCCGGCGCGTCGTTTCTCGCGATCCCCTCGGCCTTCACCCGGCAGACCGGCGAGGCGCACTGGCATGTGCTGAACCGCGCCCGCGCCATCGAGAACGGCTGCTATGTGATGGCGGCGGCGCAGGGCGGCCGGCACGAAAACGGCCGCGAAACGTTCGGCCATTCGCTGGTGGCCGATCCGTGGGGCCGCATCGTCGCCGAAGGCGGCACCGAGCCCGGCGTCGTCTTCGCCGAGATCGATCCGGCCGAGGTGGCCAAGGCGCGCAGCCGCGTGCCGTCGCTGCAGCACGGCCGCCGCTTCGAAGTGGTTGAACCGCTGGCCGAACCGACCCATCTAAGGGCGGTCAGAGGTCCGGCATGATCCGTTACTCGCTTGTGTGCGAGCGCAAGCACGAATTCGAAGTCTGGTTCAAGAACTCCGCCGACTACGACAAGCAGTCGAAGCGCGGCTTGGTGAGCTGTCCCGCGTGCGGCTCGGAGAAGGTCGAGAAGGCGCTGATGGCGCCCTCGCTCGGCCGCGGCACGAAGAAGAAGGGGCGGTCGGAAATCGCGGTGCCCGCGGAAGTGCCCGCGGCGGATGCGCCTGCGCCCGCGGAGAGCAAGGCCCAGGAAAACAAGGCGCAAGTCGCGATGATGTCGCCGCAGGAGCGCGAGTTTCGCGCGAAGCTCAGGGAGCTGCGCGATCACCTGACCAAGAACGCCGAGAACGTCGGCGGCAAGTTTCCCGAGGAAGCGCGGAAGATGCACTATGGCGAGACCGAGCACCGCTCGATCTACGGCGAGGCCTCGCCGAAGGACGCCAAGGAACTGGCCGACGAGGGCATCGAGTTCCACCCGCTGCCGATGCTGCCCGACGAGCACAACTGAAGCTTACTGCACCCAGATCAGCAGCACGCAGCCCGCGACGATCAGCGACATTCCGATCGCCTCGCGCCGCGTCGTCGTCTGCTTGAAGACGAAATACGAAATCGCCTGCGCGAACAGCACCTCCACCAGCGCGAGCGTGCGCACGTTGGCGACGCTGGTGAGCGCAAACGCGAGAAACCAGAACTGCGATGCGGTCGCGCCCATGAAGCCCGCAAACAGCGACGGCCGCCAGGCGAGCACGATTGCAACCAGCACCTTGCCGTCACGCAGCGCGAGATAGAGCGTCAATAGACCGGCTTGCAGGATCAGGCCGACCGCCAGCGTAAAGGTCGCCGCCAGCACAAAGCCCGGCAGGCCGAGCGACAGGATCGCGCCGCGGTAGCCGACCGCTGACAGCGCGAACATCGCCCCCGATAACAGCCCGAGCGCGACCGGGCGCAGGCCGCCCTCCATCGCGCCCTTGCCCTTGAGCGACATGACGACGACGCCCGCGGTCGCGACCAGGATCGCCACCACCATGCCGACGGTGAGCCGATCGCCGAGGAAAATCAGGCCAAACAGCGCGGCCTGGATGGCTTCGGTCTTGATGTAGGCGATGGTGACCACGAACGAACGGTCGTTCATGGTGGCAAGCATCAGCGCGGTGGCGACGATCTGGGCGCCCGCGCCCAGGATAATCCACGGCCAGTAGATGGCAGGCACCGCCGGGAGCGGCAGGCCGGTGACGGCCAGCACCCCCACGAGGAACACGATCGCGAACGGGAAGCCGAACAGGAAGCGCACATGCGTCGCGCCGACCGTGCCGAGCGCGGCGGCAAGCTCGCGCTGCATCGCATTGCGCGCGGTCTGGCCCGCGGCAGCAAGCAGTGTGAAGGGTATCCAGAGCAGGCCCGCCAGCATTGTCTTGCTATCGGAAATCAGACCGTCTCGAGCACATGGGCCTTGCCGTCGGCGCCCCATTCGGTGACCCGGCCATGCTCGTTGTCGATCAGCAGGAACAGGTCAAAGTAGCGGATCGTCGGATCGCCCCCGGTGCGCTTTTTCACGCCCTCGCGCCACGCATCGTTGTGGCCCTGCTTCGCCGCCTCGACCGACGGCCAGACATACATGCCGGTGCTGACGCCCTCGTCCTCGCCGAGGCCGAGGCCGAAATGCTTGCGCACCAGGTCCGGGTTGGACGACCATTTCGGAATGGTGTGCTTGGCGTCTTCCAGCACGCGGGCGCGGTCCCATCCGGCGGGTGTCTTGAAGGTCACAAGTTCGAGGATCATGCCACGCCTCCGTCGATCGACTGCACGCGGCTGTTATAGATCACGCGAATGCCGCCTTCCACCGGACGGTGCGGGCGGCATGATCGAGGCTTGCCCCAGCGCCGCGCCTCAGCGCTCGGCCGTGAGCATGTAGTTGACGTCGGTGTCGGAGGCGAGCTGCCAGCGGTCGGCGATGAGATTGTAGATCACGCCCTGCTCGTGGATGACATGGAGCCCGCTCTGCTCCATGGCGATCTCGAGCTCGTTCGGCGTGACGAACTTGTCCCAGCGATGGGTGCCGACCGGCAGCCAGCGCAGGATGTACTCGGCGCCGACGATCGCCAGCGCAAAGCTCTTCAGCGTGCGGTTCAGCGTCGCCGCGATCATCAGGCCGCCGGGCTTCACCAGCGCGGCGCAGCTGGCGACGAACAGCGGCACGTCGGCGACATGCTCGACCACCTCCATCGCCAGCACGAGATCGAACTGCTCGCGCTGCTCGGCGAGCTGCTCGGCGGTCGTGCAGCGGTAGTCGATCGCAAGCCCGCCCTGCTCGGCATGTGCCCGCGCCGCCTCGATGTTGGTTTCGGAGGGGTCCACCCCGGTCATGCTGGCGCCGATCCGGGCGAGCGGCTCGCAGAGAATTCCGCCGCCGCAGCCGATATCGAGGACGCGCAGCCCCTTCAACGAGTCGAGGCGCTTGGGATCGCGGCCGAAACGGGCGGCCGCCTGGTCGCGGATATAGCCGATGCGGACCGGATTGAACTTGTGCAGCGGGGCCATCTTGCCGCGCGGGTCCCACCACTCGGCGGCGAGCGCGGAAAACCGCTCCACCTCGGCCTCGTCGACGGTGCTCTGGCGCTGCGGATTTCGGGCCATTTTCGTGCTCGCTTCGTTAACGGGGCGCCGCGGTTGCAGCCTCCCGACCCCATCGGTATGTATACGCGCCTTTTCGGCCCGGCGCGCCATCCGGATCGCGCAGGGGTTAAGAGAAGAGAGAGTTAAGAGTTCAAGGACGCCTCGCCCAAGATGGCCCGTTTGGTGATGAAGTTCGGCGGAACGTCGGTCGCCGATATCGACCGCATCCGCAACGTGGC